>JBGZBY010000095.1:0-34903 GCA_041844915.1 Eubacteriales bacterium | reverse complement strand
GAAGTTACGGAATTAATTTTGTTGGTGAAAAATGGTAAATATTCAGAGGAAGAATTGCAAGAAATAAAAACGGCGATAGGAAGTCATCTGTCTTATTTGATTTTTTGTAAAAATCAAGGAATAGAACCGTATCTAAAAGCAGATGATGAAAGGAATGATAATGAATAGAAAAAGACCGAAACAAATAGTTATTCGATTAAGTGAAGAAGAATATCAGAAAGTGAAAGATAAAATAGAAAAGACTGGAATGAAACAGCAAGAATATTTAATCCGAGCGATATTAAATAAGCCGGTGATAAATACAGAAGGACTAAAAGAAATTCTTCCGGAATTAAAAAGGCAAGGCAATAACTTGAATCAGATAGCCCGAAAACTCAATGAAAATGGATATGTAGATTATAAAAATGGTCTGCTGTATTTGCCTATATCGAAAATTCACTTTCGTACAGGCGAATATAGACCATCAAAGAGATCTTTATGAGTTATGATTTAATAGTTTTAAAAAAAGCCTGCCGAACAGCTTCTGCGGCAAGCTCTTTGTTTAAAGCCTTTATCCCTTGACCGAGCCAATCATTACCCCTTTGACAAAATATTTTTGAATAAAGGGATAAATCAAAAGCACCGGAATCATACTGACTACGATCAACGCATACTTAATCACTCCGGCGGACTGCGCCAGCTTCGCCTGCATTTCCGGGTCGGTAACGGTGGACGGATCAATCTGATCCGCCATTAAAATCTCCCGCAAAAAGAGAGTCAGCGGATAGAGATTTTTATCATTTAAGTAAATCATCGCATTAAAATACGAATTCCAATGACTCACTCCATAAAACAGCACCAATACGGCAATGATTGCTTTGGATAGAGGCAGCACCACCCGAATAAAATACATAAAATCCGAGCAGCCATCGATCTGCGCAGCCTCCAGTAGCTCGCCGGGTATAGTATTTTGAATAAAGGTGCGGCAGACAATCAGATTATATACTCCAATCGCTCCCGGAATCAGCAGCGCCCAAGGCGTATTAAGCAAACCCAGCTTTTGTATCAGCATATAATGAGGAATCATTCCTCCATTAAAAAACATAGTAAAGGTAAACAGCAGCATAACGAAGTTGCGTCCGGGAAGATCTCTTCTCGACAAACAGTATGCCGCCGTCAATGTCATCGCTAGATTAATCAGCGTGCCTGCTACTGTGTAGAAAAGAGAGTTGCGAAAGCCCAGCCAGACTGTTTGCGTATGAAATACCGTCCGATAGCCCTCTAGGCTAAAATCAACCGGCAGCAAAAGCACCTTCCCGCTTTGCACCGCCGTTCCCGTAGAAAAAGAAGCGCTGACCACATAGATGCAGGGATAAAGCACCAGGAGAAAAAAGACAGTCAAAACTAAGGTAATGCAAAAATAAAAAATCTTATCATTTATGCTGTATTTTCTTCGACTCATACCTGCCTCCTAAAAAATCCCGTTTCCATTTAATTTTTTACTGCCCCAATTGGCTAAGCTAAGCAGCAAAAAGTTAATTACCGAATTAAACATGCTGATAGCAGTAGACAGCGAAAAATCATTGATACCGCTGGCAAGTCCTACCTTATACACATAGGTAGAAATGATTTCACTGTAATTCAGATTCAGATTGTTCTGCATCAGCAGCACCTTTTCAAAGCCCAGATTCATAATATTGCCCACCGCCAAAATCAGCATAATGCTTGCTGTCGGTAAAATTGCCGGAATATCTACATAAAGCATTCTTTGCAAGCGGCTGGCTCCGTCAATCGTAGCCGCTTCATGCAGCGCCATGTCCACTCCCGACAGAGCTGCAATATAGATAATAGCACTGTAGCCGGTGGCCTGCCACACGCCGGACCACACATAAATATGCTTAAACAGCTTGCCGTCCGCTAAAATATTGGCAGCAATCTCGCCGGTAAGCAGAGTATAAAGGCTGCCGTAGATTCCGCTTCGATTGTTTAAAACCTGCATAATAAGACCGACCATTACCACTGTCGAGATAAAATACGGCACATAGGTTACGGTTTGAATAAGCTTTTTATATTTTTCATTGAGCATAGCATTCAGCATCAGCGCAAATAAAATGGGAATCGGAAACGATACGGACAAGCTGTAAAGAGAAATCACCAGCGTATTTTTCATGATGCTGATAAACTTGTAGGATGAAAAAAATTTCACAAAATTATCCAAGCCTACCCAAGGACTACCGAAAATCCCCTGAGCAATATTGTATTTTTTAAAGGCAATCACCAATCCTCCCATCGGGAAGTAAGCAAATAAAATGAGATATGCCAGCGGCAGCAAAAGCAGCAGGTACAACTGCCAACGAGGGAATATTTTTTTAAGCAAGGTTTTCTTTAAATCTGTCACGGCTTCCTCCTATCGTCAAATATTTAAAAAATGCCGAGGCTGTCCCTCTCCAAACGAAAGGGACAGCTTCATAAGCATAAAATCGCTCTACCCTTGTCCGATAAAGCATTATTTCTGCGTGCGATCGTAAGCACTCTGCGCCACTTCAAGCCAAGCACCTAAGCCCATACTCTCCAGCTCCTGCAAATACTTGTCCCAGCCTCCTTCCACATCTCTGGCACCGGTAATAAATTCCGCCATAGATTGATGAATATAGGAGGGAATATTAGAAATCGCCTCTTGAATCCTGCCGGTTTCTTCCTCCGTATAGTGAAGCAACGGTAAAACTCTTTCCGGATGCTTGTCAAAGTAGTAATTATAGCTTTTTGCCACTAATTGCGTTTTATCCTCCGGATTATACGGCTTTGTTCCATTAGCCACTGTATTCATCATCGCCAGGCTGGCATATCTCGGATTGACATTGTGCCATGACTTATTGGTGGTTTCCATCCAATAATTGGAAATATAGGCCAAGGTCACCTTATCATACAGCTTTTCCGCCACATAAGCATTATTCATCGACGCCAGCTGCGCTTCCTCTCTGGTCCAATCTACGCCCTCCTCACCAAAGCGGGCAATCAGCGAGATTTCTGGATTATAAAATTCATCCGCCAGCTTCAGCGCCAAATCGACCTTCTGGCTGGAGCTGAAAATAAACAGCTCTTGTCCTGGAGAGTATTCGGTGTACGGCGTATAGCATACCCCATTCGGTCCGGTCAGCGGCGCAATCAGCTCCATTTCTAGGAAATTCTTATTATTGGCAGCATCTGGGTAGTTAGACAGCGACCCGAAGGAGGTCAGTCCGACAATATTGACCTCGTTATTTAAGGTTGCCTTAAACTGCGTATCCTCATCGGTAAATATCTCTGGAGAAAGCAGCCCTTCCTTGTAAAGGTCATTTAAATAGAGCAGACCAGCTTTAAAATTATCTGTGGTAAAGGGAGCTATCACTTTAGCTCCGTCCGGCGAAAGCGCTAATCCTCCATTCATCAGACCATTGTTCCAAAATTCAAACGCATTCATCAAACCAGCAATCACATTTTGCCCATATCCGCCGCTCTGATAGCCGTAAACCCCAATTTCATCCTTGACTCCGTTGCCATTCGGATCCTTCTCACAAAAAGCCTTTAAGACCTCCTTTAATTCGGCTGTCGTCTTTGGCATCTCTAAGCCCAGCTTATCCAGCCAGACTTTGTTGATAAAGGTACGATTGGGCGTTAAATTCCATGTTTCCGGCTCATACTTAGACAGACTGTACATCATGCCATTTGCCATGGTCTGCGTATCATCCATGACCTTCCGATCCTCCTCCGGAATCGCATTGTAATTCGGCATTTTTTCTGCATTCTGAACATATTCATTCAAGGGAAGGAAAATACCGCTGCTGCCATATTGCAAAATCATTTCTGGAGTCAGGGCATTATCCACGATTAGGACATCCGGTAAATTGCTGCCGGAAGCCGTCATCAGAGATACCTTGGTTCTTACCTCATCTGCCGCTGCCGGAAGCTGGTAAAACTCAATGTCCACGCCCAGCTTATTTTCTAAATATTTGGTGAAATAATTGTCGTCATAGTCTGAAACAAAGCTATTGGTCTGCAAGGCAACTACCAGCTTATTGTCAGCCGGTTCTGTCGTCTGCGTCGTTGTCTGCGCCTCGGTGGTTTGACTGGTTTCCTGCTTGACTGCGGTATCCGTTTTTGTCGTGTCCGTTGTAGAGGCAGGCGTGCAGCCGGCAAAAGAACCCGCAATAAGGATGCTTGCTACAAACAATGCTAACTTTTTTTTCATAAAATTTTCCTTCCTTTCTGATGTAATACATTATTGATTAATATCCTTCGCACTTGGCGAGGGATTCCTTCTCTAAGCAATCGTCCAAGCGCCGGAAACAACAGGCATATCCTCTCCTTTTCCACGCAGAAGCCGCGGCAAAAAATATGCTCTGCGTATCTATTTCCCTTTTGCTTCAAAAAATTCCTCCTCTGGCAAAGCATCGCGCTTTAACGCTTCCTCGTCCAGCCGCCATACCCTGCCGTTTCCGCAGAGCAGCTCCACACCAGAGCAAGCCGTTTCCGAGCCTGCTCGCAGCGACAGGCTGCCTTTTTCTTGCTTAGGGAAAAAGCCTGTTACAAACCGAAGCTCCTTGCCTCTGCTTTTAGCGGAAATACAGTTGATCAGCCGGTACATGCCCGGTTCAGTTCCAAAGGCAGCAAAGCCCTGCCATTCCGGCTCCCGCCTTCCGCGAATCATTTCCAGCTCCAGCCTCTCTCCGCAAAGCAAAATGCTCATCTCCTGCGTATATACTCCATTCTTTTCCACCGATAAAAGCTCATCGTCAATATGCCAGAGCATTTCATATTCCTGCTCCCGCTCGCTGGTCAGTCGATCGACCACTAGGAAAAAGGGCGAGGAAAGGATTCCATGTTTAATAAAATAAACCGCCCGCCGATGAACTGTCTGTCCAGCCGGAAGCTCTCCATACGCTTCCCGGTAGACGCTCTCCGCGTAGTCGCAGGTCTTTCCGATATGCCAGTCCATATCGGCCCGGCGAAAAATATCCTCCTCCTTCCACGCATAGCTCTGCCGGCGGTTTTGATCGCGCCCGCTGACCCGAATAATATTGTGCGCTCTGCCGGATAACACATATTTTCTCATTTCCGAATCATCGTAGGCATAATTGCCGCCTTCGGTCAAAAGCAGTCTGCCCTCGGCAAAAATCATCAAGGAAAGCTTGTCCTCATGCTGATGCCCCTTGCCAAAAGGAGCAGCATCAAACAGCGCCCATACGTCCTTCTCCGACCAGCCGCTTCGCATCACAAAAATGCCGGAATACTCCAGCGCCGCGGAGGCGTACTCCGGAGCCGGCTCTTTTTCTCTGTTTCCCACTGCCCAGCCAATATTGGGAGTTTGGGGCAGCATCCTTTGCTTTGGCAGAAGGAGCGAGTGAACACTCCAATTTTTCCCGTCATTGATGTCCGGCAGCCTGCCGTTTGGCATCATCAGCTTGATATTGACCTCGCAGGCTTTTTCCAGTATATCTATCAGTTCCTTCGGAAAGGGCTGCTCAAACACTCTTGTCGTTTCCCACAGGCGCTGATAATTATTGATTGACACCTCATGATAGAGCGTTGTCAGCTCATAGTGAAAGCCATCTGGATAAAATTGTTTTTTTGCCTCTGCCAGTATTCTTTGCATCGCCGTTTGCAGCCATAGCTTGGATTGCCGAAGCTGCGGATATAGTATACCGATATGCGCCAAGCCGTTCATTTCCATCAACAGCCAATTCCCGCTGGTAGAAAAGTGAAACAGGCGATTTCCATGCTCCCACACGGAAGCATACCATTGATACAAAAGCTCATCCGTAAAATAAGCGCTGCCCAAAAAAGCAAACAGCACATAGGGCCAATTTGCCCCCATGCGAATGCCGCATTCAATTGTACGCCAGCATTCCGTATCATAGCCCGACGCCTCCTTCGGGCAAGGTGCCTGCGCTACCCAAGACAAAAACAAGTCTGCCACCGCCTTGGCATAGGCCTCGTTTCCGGTTTGCCGATACTCCTTTGCCAGCATTTTCCATTCATTGTGACGGCTGAATTGCCAAGTCCACTCCCTGTATTGATTTTCCGTAGGATTCGCCAACCAGTTAACTGGCTGCCCGACGCCAAAATCACAGGGTACCCCAACAGAAAGAAAAACATTCTTCCGAAGGATTCTCTCACATGCCTGTTCATCACTTTCCTCCGGATATTTAAATACATTTTCCGGTGTTTCATAGGGTATCTGAAAAAAACGTTCCGGCTGTAATGTTCGGCGGATATAGTCCGCCAATTCTCTTTTGGCTGCGGCATAATCCTTGCCGTCAGCCGCCTGCTTTACCTTTTCCAAGCCCGGATAATCAAGCTCCAGACATTCCCTGAAAAATACTTCTTCCTTCAAGGCAGCGCTCCCTTCTTGATAAATATAGTAAAAATTTTTTCCTGCACCACTTTTCACCACCGTCTTTTTCAATAAAAAGCAATATCCGCAGGCTGCTTTGCCGCAGTGCGGATATTCACCTATGCTTTTATTTTATCCACACCCTTTTAAAAAAGGAAGTGGCACTTTTTTCGGTGTCTGTCAGACAGTAAGAAAGCCGACTCTCATTTTTCCTCCGACACTATCAAATCGTCAGAATTTGCACCAACGCTCTCCTGATAGAGCTTAGGACTGACGCCGGTCTGCGCCTTGAAATTGCGGTAAAAAGTATTGACTGAGCCAAAGCCGGTCAGCTCCGCTATTTTTTCATTACTCAGAGCTTTCGTTTTCAGATATTCCCTCGCCTTAGCAATGCGAATATCCAGAAGATATGCCGCAAAGGTTTTACCGGTCTGCTCCTTGATAAACTGAAACAGATATTTCTCAGAAATCCCCATAGCATGACTGACAATATATGCCGACAGGCTCGGGTTTTGATAATTCTCGTGCAGATATTGGATAATCTTGTTTTTCAGATCCTGATTCTGGCTCTTTCGATTTTGATTCATAAAATCGCTCAATTCACAAACCGCTTGCTTAAAAGAGTCAAAAATCGCCCGAAAAGGAATCTCACTGTCAAATTCCGCCATAATCTCGGCAAAATCAGAGGAAGCGTTCAGCGCCAGCCATGCGCTGAAAAAAATATTCCGAATCGAATAATAAAGCTGCTGCTTCTGCGTTTCAAAGAGATAGGGCGTCTGTGCATAATAGCGTTCCAGCTGAAAAATACTTCGCAGCGCCTCCTCCCGCTGCCCGCCGATCAAGTAATTATAGAGATGGTTTAAAAAATCGGGATTTACCGGGTTTTTAAATGCAGAATTAAAGGAAATATCATAGGCCTTAATCATATTTTCATTGGTGTAGAGGTATTGCGCCTGAACCATTTGCTTTGCCTGCTCATAGCATTTATGAATATTGGCAATGTCTGTGCCGATAGCGCTGATCCCAACATGGAAAACGGCATCATACCTTGCTGTCAGCTGTAGGGTCAGCTCCTTAAAAAGCTCATAAATCTCTTGAGTATTGGCTTCCTTACTGCGGTCAACCTCCATCAGAAACAGTTCATCGTTGACCCCGCTGTAAACATTGGCAAATTTCTCCGAATAGTGCGCTTCCAAAAAAACCGACATATCCATACTTAACTGTTCATAGCTTAAAATATTCTTATCCTCTATCCGAACAATAACCACACAGAAAAATTCTGGCTGCCGCTGAAAGCATTTTTCAAAAACCCTTCTTTCCGCCGGCGTTTTGATACCGGAAATAATCAAATGCTCTAAAAGAATCACCTCATTTTGCCGAATCAGCTGCTCGGAATCCTGCCGATAGCGATTACCTTGGTTTTTCAGATTGACAATGCGGCTAAGCAACAGAGGATATTCATCAAATGCCTTTTCCTTGCCCTCTGCCAGATCGGCGGACGGCAGAGAAAAAAGCAGCTGCTTCAGCTTTCGATAGCGCTGTAGGCTAAAGGTAATCGTCAGCAGGATCACCACCGCCATCCCGACAATCAGATAAAAATACAAAAGCTGGCGAACCGGCTTTAATTGCTCATAAATAAAAGAAAGCGGAAGCCCTGCTGTAATTTCCCAGCCTAGGTCCTCCTGATTTTTCACTATAATGTGATATTCCGAATTTCCGCTTTCGATTTCTTCCGGCAAAGCCTTCGCTTCGGTTCGATTCTGCTCAAATTTTCCATATTCTAGTAGAAGCTCGCCATTTTTTTCATCCTCAATCCGCAAATAGGCATCCTCCTGCAATTCCGTGGTCAAAATCTGCTTAACCAAATATTCTTTATCCAAAAGAAAGCAGGATAAATAGGATGGCTGAGCGCCCGCGCCATGCCGCGGCATATACAGGAGCGGCTCGTTTAGCTGCTGACGCTTATTGCCATACCAAAAGGAAATGCTTTTTAAAGCTACAAAATTATCCCGACTTTGATACCGAGCAAACAAGTAGCTTTTTAACCGCTCCGCCTCGGCCAAGCTTTGTTCCTTGCCTATCAGCGTCAAAAATTTAGGATAATAATCGGTAAAGCGGAAGCTGCACTGACTGCCGGACAGATACATATTATTATCGGCAAACAGCACAAAGATATAGGGGATATTATCGGCGGCAAAGCTGATCTCGCTTAACAGCTGATTGGCGTCTTTCAGCTTGGTTACCTTATTTCTGGCAATTTCTCCGGTTTGCTGAGCGAGCATGGCAAAGGAGGGATTCCGAGAAAGCATTTGGTCAACCAGTTCCAGCTTAGTCAAAAGGCTCCGAATATTTTGGACTCCCTGCTCCATCTTTATTGTACTGCGCTCCACCACATCCTCTTTTAAGATTTCCGTCGCCATTTGAGCAACCAGCACACTGCAAAAAAACGCTGTAAGAAACCCTAGAAAATATCGAATAACATAGTGGAAAAGAATTTTTCTCTCTCTCATTGATTTTCTCCTAGCCGATCCATTGCGCCATCATTTCTATAATCATAGTATAGCCTTCCCCGCGCTAAGTTACAACCAATTTTTTAAAAATTCCTTTAAAATCCTTTGTTTTCAAGATTTCCCTCTTTCCCTCCGGCGCCGGACAGAAATTTTCCTTCTGCGACTTGTCTGTTTTTGGGAAATATGCTATACTATTTTTATATTTTATTTATTTTTTTCGGAATGCTTTGTCGCCTTGCCGCCGAAAACTGTCGTATGCGTCGGCATACTGCTTTTTATTCGAGAAGGCGTGGCAACCGAAAAAAGCATAGCGCTTCGGCAGAAGTCGAAGATCGGCAAAAGAATTTGCCTTTGTAATAGATTCCTCCTGCTATCGGCAAGCGGCGAAAAGGCCAAGCTTTTCCCTTGCATGGCTTTCTGTAGGAGGCTTTTAAGCATATTAGAAAAGGAGAATTCTTATGAACACAAATCTAAAACCAGCAGAATTGACCAAAGCCGCTTTATTCATTGCTCTGGGCATCGTCCTGCCAATGGGCTTTCACTTTTTCCAAATGGGGGGACCAGTTTTTCTGCCGATGCATATTCCGGTGCTTTTATCCGGCTTTTTTCTGTCGCCGCTTCCTGCCTTTCTGGTTGGTCTACTGACACCGCTGCTTAGCTCGGTTTTAACCAGTATGCCGGTCCTCTTTCCCATGGCGATCATCATGATGGCAGAGCTATCCGTCTATGCTGTGCTGATCTCTGTTTTCAGCCATCGCCGCTTAACGGAAAACCGCAGTCTTTCCCAAATTGCTTCTCTTGTTATCGCCATGATAGGGGGGCGAATTGCCGCTGGTTTGATGGTCTTTATCCTTTCTCTCACAGTAGCAGGAAGTAAGCTTTCAGCACTCCCCTTTGTTATCGGTGCAGTTACCAAGGGTCTGCCCGGCATTCTTTTACAGCTTATTTTTATTCCGGCTCTGCTCTTGCTGTTGAATAAAGCCAGAGTATATGAATAGGCCTGCTGAAAAATGTTCGCTAGCTGATAATGAGAAAATCGAAATCTTCGCTGCTGGAAAGCGGCGCAGCCCTGCGAAAGGGCATTCGCTAATCATAGCATAGGAAAAACAAAGTCCATGCAACTTAGTTTTGCCAAAAGGCGACCGCTAACCATAGAGCGGGAACACAAAAACTGCGCCGCAAACAGGCGGCGCAGCCCTGCTGAAAAATATTCGCGAAGTATAATAGGGAATGCAAAATCCATACTGCAAACAAACACGCCGTCTTGTCAAAAGGCATTCGCTAACCATAGCACGGAAAAGCAAAAGCTACGCCGCAAATAAGCAGCGCAGCCCTGCGAAAGGTGTTGGCTTCCCTCTGACAGATGGGTAAGTCAAAAACGACAGCAAATAAAAAACACCCCAAATCATCAGAAAAAAAGAATCAGGAAGGAAAGATATGTCCTCTTTTATTAAAGATTTTTTTAATCAAAAAGCCGAAAGCTGGGATAGCCACATTCAAAACGATCATGCCATGATCACCGCCATTTTAAAGCTGACCGGACTAAAGCCGAAGCAAAAAGTACTGGATGTCGGCTGCGGTACGGGAGTGCTGGTTCCCCATATCCTGAAATATACTCCTGCCGATTATCATGCGATCGACCTTTCCGAAAAAATGATTGAGCGCGCTAAGCACAAAGCAGCAGGCTTACCGGTGCAATTTCACTGTATGGATATCTTGGAGCTGACGGAAAAGGATTTTGACTTTGCCATTGTCTTCAATGCCTATCCGCATTTCCCAGAACCAGCAAAACTGGCGGCTAAGCTTTGTCAAAGCTTAGCTTCCGGCGGCCGTTTCGTCATTGCTCACGATCACAGCCGGCACACTATCAACAGCCGACACCATGCTCAAGCCGTTCAGCCCTTGTCGCGGATTCTACAGCCTGTAGCGATTGAAGCACAAGCCTTCGCCCCTTATTTCAAGCTGGATATTCTGGCAGACAGTCCGGACTGCTATGTGCTTTCCGGTGTGGTTGATAAAATTTAGACAAACTGGGGTGTTAATGCACTTTCTCTTCAGATTGTATATTAACATGAACACCGAGCGTAATGAAACCAAATATTTTGAAATTGAAAGAGAAACTTCTGCCAACTTTCCAAACCAGCTCGGTTTGTCCATCAAGGCTTTTGAATGTTGCATAGGGTTTAGCAATATATGAGAGGAATCGCCTCGAAAAATTCATATCAGCCACTATTTCCACAAAAGCCTCCCACCAAAACGATGGAAGGCTTTCTAAACTTTTTACCTGCCTTATTGCCTTTCGGTCAATAAGTATCGCTCGCAGGCTCACTTAATTCAACAGCTCCCTTTGGAATCTACTTTTTCAACTTTTTAGTATCAAAATAATATCACGCAAGAGCTTTTTGCACTGTTTAATCGCTAAAATCCACTGTTTTCAAGGATTTCATAGCAGCGACATATCTGTTTCTGTTACTCCTTTGCTTTTCTTCCCGCCGGCTTTGCCTCCCGCTTCGCTTTTTGAGGCGGCAGCACGGCTAGAGTAAAGACCTCCTCGGCATTTTCCACATAGTGAATTGTCAAATTTTTTAAAATCTCACTATCCAGCTCGCCAACCTGCGCCTGATTGGCGGCAGGCACGATAATCTCGCGAATTCCAGCTCGCTTTGCCGCCAGAATCTTCTCCTTTATCCCGCCGATGGCCAAAACCCTTCCGCGCAAAGTAATCTCTCCAGTCATGGCAATATCGTTTCTGACCGCTCTGCCGGTCAGCGCCGAAAGCATCGCCGTCGCCATGGTGATTCCGGCAGACGGGCCGTCCTTGGGCACAGCTCCCTCCGGAATATGGATATGAAAATCCTTGGTCTTGTAAAAATCCTGCGGTAACTGATAATGCGCCGTCATACTGCGCAAATAGCTCATTGCTGTATTGGCGGATTCCTTCATTACTTCGCCTAAGCGTCCGGTCAGCTTAAAGCCGCCCTTGCCGGCAACGACCGCCACCTCAATAGATAAGGTGTCCCCGCCCGCCTCTGTCCAAGCCAAGCCCCGAACCAAGCCAACCTGCGAACTTTCCGCCATTTTGTCATAGCGATAGCTGGGAATCCCCAGATAATGCTCCATGTTGTTTTCTTTGACCAGTGCTTTTTTCTTTCCGGTCAAAAGGCTTTCCTTTGCCGCCTTGCGGCAGATATCGCCAAGCCGACGCTCCAAATTCCGCACACCCGCTTCTCTGGTATAACCGGAAATCACCGCCCGAAGCGCATTGTCGCTAACGCTCAATTCCTTTTCGGTCAGACCGCTTTTCTTTCTTTGCTTATCCAGCAGATATTGCTTGGCGATATAGAATTTTTCATTCATCGAATAGGAGCTAACTTCAATGATTTCCAGCCTGTCCATAAGCGGTCTGGGAATGGTTGAAAGCGTATTGGCCGTTGCAATAAACAAAACCTCCGACAAGTCAATCGGTATTTCTAGGTAATGATCGCGAAAGCTTTTGTTCTGCTCTCCGTCCAGCACCTCCAGCAGCGCCGCCGCAGGATTTCCACGAAAATCAGAGCTTGTCTTGTCCAGTTCGTCCAATAAGATTAAAGGATTGGTTGTTCCCGCCTGCTTCATCGCCGCTACAATTCGCCCGGGCATTGCGCCGATATAGGTTTTTCGATGCCCCCGGATTTCGGCCTCATCCCGCACTCCGCCCAGAGAAATTCGGACATATTCCCGATTGACCGCCTTGGCAATTGAGCGCACCACCGAGGTCTTACCGGTTCCGGGCGGGCCGACTAAGCAAATAATAGGGCTGTTGGCGTCCTTTGTCCGCAGGCGCACCGCCAAATGCTCCAAAATCCGTTCCTTGACCTTCTCCAGCCCATAGTGATCCGCATCTAATATCTCCTGCGCCTTTTTCAGATCCGTTGCTTCTTTTGTTTTCTTGCCCCAAGGATACTCCAGCACCTCGTCCAAATAATTGCGCAGAGCCGCTCCTTCCGGTGAGGACATGCGCATTTTGGCCAGCCGTCTTAGCTCAAGTCCAAGCTTTTCCTTGACCTCCAGCGGGCATTTCAGCTTACGGATTCGCTGGCGGTATTCTTCCAGCTCGTCCTCAGACTCCTCGCCCAATTCCTCCTGAATAATGCGCAGCTGCTCCCGCAGCACATAATCTCTTTGGTTCTTATCCAGCGCACTGCGAACATCCTCTCTCAGCTTGTGCTGCATCTTGATGACCTCGGTTTCCGTCAGCAGAATCTGAACAACTCTTTTCAGCCGCTCCTCCTCGTCCAGCTCCTCCAAGATCTCCTGCTTTTTTTCCATCGGCCGCAGCAAATAAGCGGCAATGCTGTCCGCCGTATCGCTCAGCGTTTCCGCCTCCATCACTCTGTCCACCATTTTAGGGTCTATTTTGTCCGCTGCTTCAATATATTCTGTCACGGCTTCCCGTACATATCGAAAATATGCCTCGCGCTTTTCGCTTGTAATATCCGCTTGCTTTTCCTGTAAAGCTTCAACCTCAGCCTGATAAAACTGCTCTGCCATTGTACTGGAAAGCAGCTGTCCTCTTGACAGCCCCTTTATTACTACCGAAAGATTTTTTCTGGGAAGCTTGACAATTTGCTTGATTTGAGCAATCGTACCAACCGAATATACATTGTCATTGATATCCGGCGCTTTTTTCAATGAATTTTTCTGTGCCAGCACAAAAATCAGCTGATTCTCTGCCATGGCCTGTTCCACGGCATTTACCGAAAATTCATGCTTGACATCAATATGTACAAGGCTTCCGGGTAAAACAACAATACCCTTTAAAATCAATAAGGGCATTTCCTTTCTTGTTTCCATACGCTTCCTTTTTCCTCCAGCTCCTATTATGAATTATGCCATATCAATCGCTCCTGCAAGATTGCCGGCAAAGCCGACAAACGCCCTGATATGGCACAGCTTAAAAATCAGCAAAGGAAATTCTCCGCCCACCGGCAGAAAATTTCCTGTAAAATCAATTGTTATCTCAAAATGTTCAGGCAAGATCCGGATCCGAGTTCAAAAGCTTTTTCTTTTTGGGAAAGGACGGTTTTTTTATCGCCTGAACATTGCGGATAACTTCCGGCTTTCCTCCTTCGACGGCATCCTTGGTAATAATCACCTTGGTGATCTCCTGATCGGAGGGAATCTCATACATGATATCCAGCATAAGCTTTTCAATGATTGCCCGCAGGCCTCTGGCTCCAGTTTTTCCATGAATCGCTTTTCCGGCAATTGCTTGCAGAGCCTCCTCTTCAAATTCCAATTCCACCTCGTCAATCGCCAAAAGGCTTTGATATTGCTTTACCAATGCATTTTTTGGTTCTGTTAAAATCCGAATTAGCGCTTTCTCATCTAAATTGTCCAGACTGACCACCACCGGTACCCGACCGACAAACTCCGGAATCAAGCCATAGCGAATCAGATCCTCCGGACTGACCTTCTTTAAGACATCCGCCAAGGACTCATCCTGCTTGCTCTTGACCTCTGCTCCAAAGCCCATCGCCTTTTTTCCGGTTCTCTTTTCAATCACCTTTTCCAGCCCATCAAACGCACCGGCAATGATAAACAGGATATTGGCGGTATCGACCTGAATAAATTCCTGATGCGGATGCTTGCGCCCGCCCTGCGGCGGCACATTGGCGATCGTTCCCTCCAAAATTTTCAGCAGCGCCTGCTGAACACCTTCTCCGCTGACATCTCTGGTAATCGACGGATTTTCGGATTTTTTGGTAATCTTATCAATCTCATCAATATAGATAATTCCCAGCTCCGCCTTCTCCACATCAAAATCCGCCGCCTGAAGAAGCCGCAGCAAAATATTTTCAACATCCTCGCCGACATATCCCGCCTCCGTCAGGGAGGTGGCATCGGCAATGGCAAAAGGCACATTGAGCACCCTAGCCAAAGATTGCGCCAGCAGTGTCTTGCCTGATCCAGTCGGTCCCAGCAGGAGAATGTTGGACTTTTGAATCTCGACGTCGTCCTCAGCTCCGGCATTGATTCTCTTGTAGTGATTGTATACCGCTACCGCCAGCGTTTTTTTGGCTTCATCCTGCCCAACGACATATCGATCAAGAAAATCCTTAATCTCCTGCGGCTTCGGCATATTGGCAAGATCAATTTCCTGCACCCGGCCGAATTCCTCCGTCACCATATCGCTGCACAGCTCGATGCATTCATCACAAATATACGCATTTGGTCCGGCGATCAGCTTTCTTACCTGATCCTGTGTTTTATTGCAAAAAGAACAGCGAAGCTGTCTTCTTTCTTCCGTTTGCTTTGACAAATTCGTCACCTCTTTTTTCTTTTTTTAACGGCTTTCTTACTCTTGCGAATAAGCGGTCTATCGACCGCCCTCCGCCAAACCCGCCATTTTACACGATTTGGGAAAGCACCGATTATTTCTTTTCTATGATTTTATCGACAATGCCATATTTAATCGCTTCTTCGGCATTCATAAAATAATCGCGCTCGGTATCTCTTTCTACAACCTCCATCGGTTGACCGGTGTTTTCGCTTAAAATCCGGTTCAATCTGCGACGCATTTCAATGATTCGATCCGCCTGAATCTTAATATCGCTGGCCTGCCCCTGCGACCCACCGGAGGGCTGATGAATCATCACCTCGGCGTTAGGCAGAATCATTCGCTTGCCCTTGGCTCCACCCGCCAACAAGAAGGCTCCCATGCTGGCAGCCATGCCGATGCAAATGGTGGAAACATCCGGCTTAATATACTGCATGGTGTCATAAATCGCCATTCCAGCAGTGATAACTCCACCCGGGCTATTGATATACAGGTGAATATCCTTTTCCGGATCCTCCGATTCCAAAAACAGGAGCTGCGCCACCACTAAGCTGGCGGTTACATCATTGACCTCCTCGCCCAAGAAAATAATTCTCTCCTTTAGCAGCCGCGAATAAATATCATACGAACGCTCGCCGCGTCCGGTTTGTTCGATAACATAAGGTACTAAACTCATGGACTCCTCCTTTTTCCCTGTCTTCCATGTTACGGAAAGCGGCAATTATCCTTGACTGCAAGGATATGCCGCTTTCTCCTTCTGATTCGTTTATTTCCTTGGCGCTAGATATACTTCACTTCTTTAATTACAAGCTCCAAGGCCTTTTGATTTAAAATGCTTTCTTTCAGGGATTCGTCATCGGCGGTGAGCTCCTTGACCTTCTCCAGCTCCATTTTGTACATATCCGCCATTTTTTGATATTCTCTCTCCAAATCCTCTTCCGTTACTTCCATATTTTCGGCTTTCGCCACCGCCTCCAATGCCAGCCGACCCTTGATGGTCTTAGCTGCCGAATCTTTCAGGCTGTTTTGCAGGGAAGTAACACTCTGACCAGTAAACTGCATGTATTGCTCCAAGGAAAAGCCTTGCGCGCGCATCCGATTTTCCATGTTATACATCTGATTTTCTACTTCCAGATCCACCATCGGCGCAGGCAATTCAACCTCTAGCCTTTCCACCAAGGCATCCATTACCTTATGCTCCAGCTCGTGCTCCGCCTTATGCTCCTTTTCATGCAGGAGCTGCTTTTTAATATCCTCTTTGTATTCCGCCAGTGTATCAAAATCGGACACATCCTGCGCCAGCTCGTCATCCGCCTCCGGTAGCTCTTTTTCGCTGATGGCATGAAGCTTGACTGCAAAGACCGCATCCTTACCTGCCAGCTCCTCGGAATGATACGGCGTCGGGAAGGTCACATTGACGTCAAATTCCTCTCCGATATTTTTTCCAACAATCTGTGCTTCAAAACCCGGAATAAATTGTCCGGAACCGATGGTCAGCTTATGACCCTGCGCCGTGCCGCCGTCGAAGGCCACGCCGTCTACCGAGCCGGCATAGTCAATCGTAACCGTGTCGCCCTCCTTCACCGGACGATCCGTAACCTCTAAGATTCTGGCATTCTTTTCTCTAACCTCTTGAAGCTTCTTGTCAATTTCTTCCTCGCTGACACTGATTTCTTCCTTTTCGATCTCAATGCCCTTGTAATCCTTCAGGCTCACCTCAGGTTTAATCGCAACCTCTGCGGTAAAGATGAATTCCTCGCCTTCCTTAGCCTTTACAATATCAATCGAGGGACGAGAAACAATGTCCAGTCCCGACTCCTCAATCGCTTTTTCATATGCCGGCTGCATTACCTCATTGGCAGCGTCATCATAAAAAACCTCCGCTCCATATGCCTGCTCGATCAGTTTCCTCGGTGCTTTTCCCTTGCGAAAGCCCGGAAGATTAATCTTGCCTCTATTCTTCTGATACGCAGTTTCAATCGCCTTTTTAAAGGTAGCTGCGTCTACTTCCATAGTAATTTTGACCATACTGTTTTCTAATCGTTCAATCCTTGCGCTCATTTCCATTCTCCTTTTTCTGCGTTTTCGATTTAACAAGGTCTTGGGAAAATCCCTGTTTCCCCTAAATCCGGCATTTTTACCGAGAGCGTCCTTGCTTTTTACGGCTTTGGCAACGCCTTTTTTCCCTTTTGTCAGATAATCCCCAAGCTTTGATTAAAAAATTGCTTTCAAGGCTTTCGGTTATCCTCGAATATCGCCCGGTGGCTTTTGCCCCAACATTCACGCTCTTATCTGCAACAGTATACCATATTTTCCGGAAAATGGAAAGCGATTTCTGGCAGAAAGCATTTCTTTCTTAAAAATTTTAATGAATTTTAAAAAAACAGCTCCACTCTCCAATCGGGTCTTTGCCAGCAGAAAATACATCCTTCCGGCAGCAGAGTATTTGCTCAAAATCCTGCTGCTTCCTGACTCTCTGCCGCGCCCCTTTAGTCCAAAACTTCTTTTAATTGAAATACCACTGCCAAAGCCTGTCGCCATACAAATAAGCCAAAAAAATCCCAGCTCCTAAAAAAGCGCCAAAAGGCAAGGGGGTATCTCGTTTGATTTTTCCCGCCAGAATCAATCCAATGCCTACAATCGAGCCCACAATCGAGCCAAGCGCCAATGCTAAAAAAACATTGCGCGTTCCCAGACTCAGCCCCGCCAGCGCCATCAGCTTAATATCGCCGCCGCCCAGCATCCCGCCGCTCAACATGGCAATCGCCAGCAGCAGTCCTCCCATCAGAAAAAACGCCAATACGCGATCTCCTATATGCTGCCGCTCCAGCAATGCTCGCAAAATCCCCAGAATTAAAAAATAGAGCTGAACAAAATTGGGAATCTCATATTTTTGAATGTCGATTCCTGCCATCGTTACAATTCCCAGCAAAAGCAGCACTCCAAACAAAAGCTCCATCCGGCTCGCTCCCAGAGCTCCTTGCAAAAATTCAAAAATCAACAGCATTCCTCCGGTCAGCAATGCCAGGCTAAAATAAACTCTTTTCATAAGCCACTCCTTTCCCGAAGCCGCTTCCAATCTTCTTTCCTTTTCGCCCGCCGCGCATGGCGGCAAAACGAAGGGGCATCCTGCTTTCTGCCGAAATCCCTGCTTGCCGTCTGGCGGGTTTTGCCTGCCTATGACTTCGTCGCCTTGACTCCCCAGATATTTCTTGCTTCTCCGATGTTTTCCGGCATATTTCTGGTATGCTTTCGGCATATTTTCGCCCGCCGCGCATGGCGGCAAAAGAGGGTTCCCGCCCTCTTTAAGCAAAAGGGATATCCGAAAATAGCGCGACCGCAGGTATAGAACAGCTTTCCTCATTCCTTGACACGATCTGTGATTTCGGGATATCCCTGTGTTTTCCTTTATTTTTATTATTTGGTTTGCAAAACGCTTTCCCCGCGGATTCCCATTTTGCACACCTGGAGCCGCTCTGCTAAAATCCCTTCAAAGGACTTCCCTTAGCAAGACTTATCCTTTAGCGATAAAGAGCCTCCCATTTTTCGATTTCAGCGTCCGTTCCCGCCACAAAATGACCGGCGGCAACCTCTCTCCATTCCGGCTGTTGCTTGGAATAGTCATGCTCCTTGACCGGCTCATATGCTGTCCGCCGCCGAGTTCTTTCGCTGATCGGATCCGGCAAGGGAATCGCCGACAGAAGCGAACGAGTATAGGGGTGGAGCGGTTTTTCAAACAGCTGCTGCGAGGTCGTCATTTCCACGATTTTGCCTTGATACATAACACCGATTCGATTGCTGATGTATTTGACCATGGAAAGATCATGCGCAATGAAAAGATACGTCAGCCCATGTGCTTCCTTCAGCTCATTCATCAAGTTGACCACTTGCGCCTGAATCGACACGTCCAGTGCGGAAATCGGCTCGTCGGCAATGATCAATTCCGGATTGACCGCCATCGCTCTGGCGATCCCAATGCGCTGTCTTTGTCCACCGGAGAATTCATGCGGATAGCGCTCAATGTGCTGTTCGTCCAGTCCGACCAGCTTCATCATCTTAATGACCTGCTCCCTTCGATCCGCTTTATCCTTCGTCAATTTATGGATATCTAAGCCCTCGGCAACAATGTCAATAACCTTCATCCGCGGGTTTAAGCAAGCCATCGGATCCTGAAAGATCATTTGCATATTACGGTTGACATAGGCAACATCCTCCTTCGGGATTTTGCCGCTGACCAGACGGTTTTTCATATAGACCTGTCCGCCAGTCGGGTTATAAAGACGAATCATCGTTCTGCCCGTCGTCGACTTGCCCGAACCGGACTCGCCTACCAGACCAAAGGTTTCTCCGCGATTGATATGAAAGCTGACGTCATCCACAGCCTTTACTACCTTGCCCCGACCCAGCTTAAAATACTGTTTCAGGTTTTTGACTTCAACTAATACCTCTGTGGAAGCGGTGCTTTGGTTTGCGTTTTGGTTTTCGGTATGCAAGCTCATTTATTTCACCTCCTTCAGTCTTTCCCGCCGTTTTATGATAATTTCCGGCGGCGTGACCTGCGGTGCTCTCTCGTCCAAAAGCCATGTTGCCGCATAATGCGTGTTGGTGATCTTAAACATCGGCGGCTGCTCCTCAAAATCAATTTTCATGGCATATTCGCTGCGAAGGGCAAAGGCATCTCCCTTCGGCGGCAAAATTAAATTCGGCGGCGTACCCGGAATCGCATAGAGCTTTCCTTGAGTATCCAAATCCGGCATCGAAGCAATCAGCCCCCATGTATAGGGATGTTTCGGGTCATAGAATACCTCATCGGCAGTGCCGATCTCGGCAATTCTACCGGCATACATGACCGCAACCCGATCCGCCACATTGGCAACCACGCCAAGGTCATGTGTAATAAAGATAACCGAAGCACCGATCTTTTTCTGTAAATCCTTCATCAAATCCAGAATCTGCGCCTGAATCGTTACATCCAAAGCCGTCGTCGGCTCATCGGCAATCAAAATCTTCGGCTCGCAGGCCAAAGCAATCGCAATAACGATACGCTGCCGCATACCGCCGGAAAATTGATGCGGATACTGATTCATTCTTTCCTTGGGATCGCTGATCCCTACCAGCTCAATCAATTTGACTGCCTTTTCATAGGCCTCGGCCTTGGAGGTCTTTTGGTGCAGCTGGATTACCTCCATGATCTGCTTGCCAATCTTCATGGTCGGGTCAAGCGAGGTCATCGGATCCTGAAAGACCATAGCGATGCGATTGCCGCGAATGCTGTGCAAATCCTTTTCCTGCATGGTCGTAATATTTTTTCCGTCAAAGAGAATTTCTCCGCCCTTATAATAGCCATTGGCAGAAAGCAGGCCCATGATCGCCTTCACCATAACCGACTTACCCGAGCCGGACTCGCCTACGATTGCCAAGGTTTCGCCCTGATACAAATCAAAGGATACATCTCTGACCGCCTTTACCTCGCCGGAAAAGGTTCGGAAATTGACCTCCAGATTTTTTACCTCTAATACTTTTTTATTCGGCATTTTCTTCCCCTCCTATCTCATTCTCGGATCCAGCGCATCACGCAAACCGTTTGCCAGCAAATTGATCGACAGCATCAGAATCGACATGATAAACGCCGGAATCAAAAGCATCGTCGGTCTGCTCTGAATCGCCTTGTAGCCTTCGTTGACCAATACGCCAAGAGAAGACATCGGAATCGGCAGTCCCAGACCGATAAAGGTCAAAAACGCCTCATAGAAAATCGCTCCTGGAATAGAGAAGGTCGCCATAACTGTCAGCTGTCCAATGATATTGGGGAACAAATGCTTTGTCATCAAACGAAGCTTGCCCGCTCCTAAGGTTCGGGATGCCAAAATAAACTCCTGATCCCGCAGCTTTAAAATCTGCGCCCGCACCACTCTAGCAATGCCAATCCAACCCGACAGACTCATCGCAAAAATAAGAATAATAAAGCGAATCGCCGGATAGCTTAGGCCAGTAAATATCGAATTTAAAAACAAAGTAATTTTTTTCTCAATACTGATCATAATAATCATCAGCACCAGTGCCGGAATACTTCCCCAGATTTCGGCAAAGCGCATCATCACGTTGTCTACTGCCGTTCCTCCGTAAAAGCCGGCAACTGTGCCGTAGATGATACCCAAAATAAAGTCGATAAGCATAGATATCAAGGCAATCATTAAGGAAATGCGCACGCCAACCCAAAGCCTCGTCCAAATATCCAACGCCAAACGATCCGTACCAAACCAGAAATATAAATTTTTCACATTTTTAATAGCATACTCATCGGCATAAACCGTCAGCATCTCCACGCCCTTGCTATCGAGAGTCGAGGAAATAAATTCAAAGGTATCCGGCTGAAAACGGCTGTAGGAACTAACCATATCTTTGAGCGGAATTTCAACCTCTTTTTTAGTGTTCAGCACCAGCAAAGTAATGTATTTTTCGCCATCCTTCACCTGAACGCTCTTTACATTGACTTCAAAGGGATGGTAGGCAATTCCCAGTGTTTCAATCAGCTTCTTGCGGTTCTGCGGCTTTTTTAACTCTTTAAACTCGTCGGTTGCCGGCAGCTCGCCGATAAAAACATCCCAAGAGCCTCTTTCCAGCTTAACAAAACCATTAAAAATCCCAAGCTTTTCCAAGTAGGGAATTCTCGGAGGCAAAAAAGCAATATCGGCTTTATTGATCTCATTTCCATCCTCATCCAAAAGCACCGGTGCCGCATCATAGGTATAGGGCGTCCCATCGGCATTTTTAAAGGCCAGCAGACTTGTCGGCGCAAGAATGGCAAAAATTGCCAGCAGAATAATCATCCACATGCCAAACATCGCCATTTTATTTTGACGAAGTCTGCGCCATGCGTCCTGCCAGAAGTTAAGGCTTTTGGTAGCAAGCCTTTCCATTTCCTCGGAGCTGCTCTGTGTCAAAACAAACATCTCGGCGCTATTTTGCTCCGCTATTTTTTTCTCATTCTTTTCCATCTTAATGATCTCCTTTCAGCCGAATTCTCGGGTCGATTACACCATAAAGCAAGTCAACCGCCAAAACAACGATAACATACATTAAGCTATAAAAGGAGTTTACACCCAAAATCAGGAAATAGTCGGTCTGATACACGGCATTCAGCAAAAGTCTGGACAAGCCCGGCACGCCGAAAAACATTTCTATTACCAGAGAACCGGTCAAAAGGCTGATCGCCATTGGGCCAATAATCGTAACAACCGGAATCAACGCATTGCGCAGTGCATGACGCATAATAACCTGCGATTTGTTCAATCCCTTTGCCCGCGCCAATAAAATATAATCGCTGTTGAATACCTCGACCAGCTCCGCTCTCATATAGCGCATAGTTGCCGAAATGACATAAAGCGAAAGCGAAAACGCCGGCAAAAGCATAGAGCGAAAGCTCTCCCAGACTGTGATCCCCTTGGTCGCATCTGGTTCCTGGAAAAGAAAGGGAAACCAGCCCAGCTTTACGACAAAATAGTATTGCAAAAAGGCGGCTACAACGAAAGATGGCACGGAAACACCGATTACCGCCATAATTGTTACGACATGATCCCAGAAGGAATTGCGGTAAATCGCCGCCAAAGCCCCCAGTAAAATGCCCGTCACAACACCAAAGACAAGGGCAATCGAGCCAATCTTAATGGTATTGGGCAGCTTATCGGCGATCAAATCGGCGACCTCTTTGTTTTGCAGCTTAAACGATGTTCCCAAATCTCCTTGGGCAAGTCCCTGCAAATATTTCAAATATTGCTTCATCGGCGGCTCGTTCAAGCCAAATTTTCTCTTCATCATCTCAATCTGAACCGGCGTGGCCTTCGCATTATCGAAAGGACTTCCATCGATCAACTGCAACAAAAAAAAGTTCAGAGTGATGACCACGAACATTGTCACAAAGATCAGCAGAATTCTTTCAACTACATATCGTAACATACCTTTTTCAAAACCTCCATTCCCTTTTCTTCTTACTTCATTCCCACCGTCAGCCGGCAGGCGTCTACCCCCGTACAATCAACACCTCAAACGGTTATACCTTTCTGGTATGGTACAAGACTTTATACCATACCAAAAAAATAGAACCCCCAAGCAAATGCGATAGCATTTGCGAGCCTGCCCAAGCAAATGCGGTAGCATTTGCGAACCTGCCCAAGTAAATGCGTAGCATTTGCGAGTTATTCCCAAGCAAATACGCAGTATTTGATCTCGCCAAACGCAAAGCCCTCTTTTTTCCAGACAGCGCTACCCCTTCTTTTATCGAACGGATATAACACAATTTAGGCAGAGCAAGGCTCTGCCTAAATTGCGGGTATTATTCCCTATCGGAAACTCATCCGAGCTATTTATTAATCTGCCAATTCAACCGGCTTGAACAGGTAATCGGGACCAAACAGCTGCAATTTCATGCCACTGATCTTCGGATCGCGCAGACCGGTTCTTCCTCTTTGATAAAGCGGTATTATCGCCTGATCCTGCCCCAGCAAAATCTTTTCTGCTTGTACCAAGGCCTCAAATCTCTCCTTTACCTTATCCGGAGCAGTCAATTCACCGTTTCTGGCTGCATTTATAAGCTTGTCGTATTCCGCATTGGAATAACCGATGTTGTTGTGTCCGCCACCGGTCAACCACATATCAAGGAAGGTGATTGCATCCGGATAATCCGGACCCCAGCCAGCCATATTCAATTCATATTCGCCTCTATTGACACGGCCAATCTTTTCTGAGAATGGAAGCGGCTTCAAGACGATGGTCAAGCCTTCTAGATTCTTTTCCCACTCATTCTTAATGTGTGTACCAACATTAGAGGAAACATCGCCTTGGAAAATCAGCATTTCCAATTCCAGCTTCTGAATACCAAGCTCCTTTTTCGCTTCTTCCCAATATTTCTTGGCTTCCTCAACATTATAGCTGTTATAGCCAGCTTCTGCGTTATTGAGTTCGCCTGCTACTTTACGGAAGTCCTTACTGCCATGGCTTTCACTAACCTGCAATCCTACTGGCATAAAATAATCGGCAGTAATCGAACCATTTGCCAAAATAGTCTTGCTAATATATTCTTTATCTATGCCCATGTTCAAAGCTTTTCTCAGGTTGACATTGGCAAGAGCCGCCTTATTTGAGCTGGCATCGCCATGACCCTGATTGAGCTCAACATAGAACATCGCACCTTCTTCATAGGTAACAACATCCGGACGATTGCCGTATTTTTCTACATTTTCTCCGGAAAGTCCTGCGGTATGAAGCTGTCCGTCCAAATACATATTTACTACAGTATCATTATCCACGCCTTCGATTACGCGGAAATTGATACCATCCAGCTTCACATTGGCAACATCCCAGTAAATCGGATTCTTTTCAATATAATGTGTTTGTGATACCTTCCACTCCTTGAAAAGGAAGGGACCATTGTATAAGAAATTATCTACGCTGCTGCCGTACTTCTCACCTTTTTCTTCTACAAATTTTTGATTTGCCGGGAAGAAGGATGGGAAGCTCATCAAAGAAACAAAGTAAGGAACAGGGTTTGCCAATTCAAACTTCAGAGTCTTTTCATCTACAGCAGTAACGCCAACGCTGTCGATCATCTTGTAAACTTCTTCATTTGCTTTTTCTACCGAACCGTACTTGGTAGTAAATTCTTCCTCTGCGGCCTTAATGTTTTTTTCCAAAGCAGCCTTGGCAGCATCAAATTGCGCCTGTGCGGTCTGCGTATCGGTATCCTTGAAATCGCTTAATTTCATGGTAGACAGCTTCGCTACATTGCCCTCATAAGCTACCAGCGCTTCATTTAAAGCAACAGTTTCCGCACCGTTTTTAATGCCGGCGGTCGATACCATGAACGCATATTGGGAAGCTTCCTTTGGATCCAAAAGCTTCTTTATGGTGAAAAGGAAGTCCTGCGCCGTAACCGGTGCATATTCCTGTCCATCAGCCGTTGCCCACTTAGCATCTCTTAAATGGAAGGTATAGGTTAAGCCATCCTCGGAAACATCATAGCTTTCCGCCATTTCCAAGGCCGGAGCGCCATTTTCATCCATCGTTACCAGACCCGAATTGATATTTCCCAGCGTCATAAAGGAAACTTGGTCTGTTGCCAGCCATGACACTAGGGTCGGGATATTACTGGTTTCGATCAGATTCAGAATCTTCTTCGCAGCCGTCGTTTCCGTAGTCGTTGTTTCCGTAGCTGTCATTCCTGTTTCTGTTTCTGTCTTTGTTTCCGTTTGCTCCGTAGTCGTCGTACCAGTCTGCGTAGTATCTGCCGGCTTCGTCGTACAAGCTGCCAGTGATACAAGCAGTACGAAAGCCATAAGCATTGATAAAACTTTCTTCATACTGAATGATCCTCCTTTTTCTCTTTTATAGTGACAAACTAGTTCATGCCTTCTCCTTTCCTTTGCATTTCTGCCACCTGTTTCTTTTTAGGCCGGAAAAAAGATAGCTCTATAATATTGGTATTATAATATAGTTTTTAATTTTTGTAAAGAAAAACTTGCAAGTCTTTCTTTGTTTTTTTTGTGCCATTTTCCAAAAATGCTATCTCCTTGCTTTTCTTTGCCTCACCTTTTTGCTTTCGAACAAAAAATGCAAGTTCCGCGCGCAAAATATTCATTTTTGATTTTTTCTCTTTGACCCTTTCCCTTTTTTCTAGCAAAAATTGGTATATTCCCTTCCCTTTTTTTCGCTTTTCAAAAGCAGGGAAATAAAGTATAATAAGATATACGCTAAATTCTGCTTTGATTCGCGCGAAGGTGTCGGCGCTGCCTCTTTTAAGGCAAAACGCTGCTTTATCAGCGTGTTGGCTCTTTAAGCTTGCCAGCAATAAATAATGTGGCAAACCGCTCAATGTGGGCATTCTC
Source organism: Eubacteriales bacterium (assembly GCA_041844915.1). Taxonomy (GTDB): domain Bacteria; phylum Bacillota; class Clostridia; order Lachnospirales; family Vallitaleaceae; genus W11650. Next base: position 8,842 of record JBGZBY010000095.1, on the reverse strand, counting down.
TCATTTACGCCAATCTCCTTCCCAAAATCACTCAATATCCGCAGCTTATATGAAAGGAGCTATTATGTCTGCCTTTTTTTCAAAAAAACAATTCGAAAACGAACCTCATCGCCAGCTTCCCGTGAAAAAATCATTGCTTTTTCTTGGGGTTATCTGGGGCTTAGTATTAATTTCTTCCTTATTATATTATTTCTTAAAAAATTCTGCCGGACACTCCTTTTGGCGCATTCTTAACAGCTGGCTTTTTTATATCAACATTCCATTTTTTTGCTATGCTCTGCTTAGCCTAGTCGCCGAACGAGGACTATTCAACGGGATCCGCTATTCTCTGAAGCAGCTGCGTGCCTTTTTTTCCAAGCATCACCATAGTCAGCTTATGAATGAGCATTCCGTGAACAGTGATGAAGAATTGAAAAGAGTCCTGAAGGAAAAGTACCTTTACACCTCACCTTATTCAGAACTGACCCTCCCACTGCTGCTGGCAAGCGGAGCGACCTTTCTGCTGATGATACTATTCGCCCTATTCTAATGAGATTTCCAAAAAGTCCTGAAAAGCAGACTGCCTCACGCCGTCCGGCTTCAGGGCTTTTCTTCTTTCTCCTTCCCCCCACCTACCTGCATTAATCCTGCCACATCATTTGCGCCTTCAAGGCGCTGACCCTTTCCTCGCCCTGCAACGCTTTCAAAATGGCATAGCCAAAGGGAAAGGCTACTCCCGCTCCCTTAGCGGTAATGATATTGCCATCCTTAACTACCGGTTCTTCGGAAATTCGCGCTCCGGTCAAGTACTTCTCAAATCCCGGATAGCAAACCGCCTCCTTCTCACACAGCAGCCCCAGCACCCCCAGCGCCATCGGCGCCGCACAGATCGCCGCCAGCAATTTACCCTTTTGCGCCGCCGACAAAATCAGCTCCTGCACGCCCTTATGTCCAGCCAGCGTTTCCGCTCCCGGCATCCCTCCAGGCAAAAGATAAACATCCGCCTCCCGCTGCTCATCGGTCAGCTCCTCCAGCAGGCAATCCGCCTGTACCCAAATATTATGAGCGCCCTTGACCATTCTTTCTCCTGTTACCGATACCATTTGCAGCTCAATCTCACCCCGCCGCAAAATATCAACTGGCACCAGCGCCTCCGCTTCTTCAAATCCGTTCGCCAAAAATACAAGCGCTTTTTTCATTCGTTCCTCCTTATCTACTGCTTTTCTTCTGCTTATCAATTATTTCATCGTTTTTAACTGCCTTTTATCCTCCGTCAAAAAGCAAAACACTTTTTTCCTGCTCCTTGCCGCGCCTCTTGAAAGCCTCGCCCATCTCCCCGCGCCCTCATACCTAAAAAGCTTTTCCGCCTTCTCGGCTCAGCGCGGTGGCTTTTATGATTTTCAGCCTTTGCTTTGGGCGGCAGAATACCGCTTTTATACAGACTTTGTACAGCCTTTCCAGGCCTTTTCTAAAATTTCGCTCCGCTCCTCGCCGCGCCTCTTAAAAGCCTTGCTATAAAATCCAACTTGCCCTTTCCTTTAAAATATGATAAGGTTGAAAAAAGGGCAATTCGCTCAAGCTCATCCGGCATCTCCCTTCCAGCATTGGCACTTGTTCCTTTTGTGCTTTTGGCAGCCTTTGTCTTTTTCTGTCCATTTTCACAGAAGGCCCAAAAAGCATGATCTATTTTTATTTTACACATATCCCGGTTGAAATGCAAGTCATAAATAAGGAGGAAACGCCGCGCTGTCCTATCTCGCTTAAAGACCTGCTTAAGGATTCCCGCGCCTTCTGCTTGCAGCCTCTGCCGGCATTGTACCGGATTAATACTATCAATGTAACCGCTGACTGTATAGAGGGAAATTCAATAAGAAAAGCTTTTCTTAAGGCTTTCCCTCTATCGCCATAAAAAATAAGCCTGTAATCTGATTTTCCGCTTACAAGCTTATTCTATAAGGAGTATTGCTATGAATTCTTCACATTATGAAATCGAATACAAATACTTGGTCGATCCAGCGCAAATCGACTATCAAAAATTTCCTTATGCCCAAATCGAACAGGCCTATATTCACACTTCGCCGGTTATTCGGATTCGACGCATGAATGATGATTATATTCTGACAGTAAAGAGCAGCGGCATGGTCAAACACATTGAGTATGAGCTGCCCTTAACCGCCGCCGAATATACTGCCTTGGCTCAAAAGGCAGAGGGCTATTTTATTCAGAAAAAGCGTTATTATCTGCCTTATTTTTGGAGCGGCAAGGAATATGTCATCGAACTGGATATTTTTGAGGGCTGCTTCACCGGCCTAATCCTAGCGGAAGTCGAATTTGCATCGGAAGAAGAAGCCGCCGCTTTTCAGCCGCCTGCTTGGTTTTTAAAGAATGTCAGCCATGAACCGCAATATCATAATAGCTTTTTAGCAAAACATGGTAGCACTTACCACTAAACTGCTGGCATGCTTCGATCATCATAAAAGAACAACCCCTTGCTTATCGCAGGAAATCGCCGCTTATAGATGCGTGATTTCCTGCGATTTCTTAGATCTTTTTAGGGTCGTTCTTTTTCTCCTTTTCCGCTTTTTTCTCCCATTCTCGCCATATGCTCGTGAATAGCTTTTCTGGTACAGATAAAGGCCTTCCATATTTTAATTTTTCGTCCTTTTCCTCTTTCCCCCGCCGCAGACCTCCGGTAATTCAGAAGCTTTCAAGCCCTTAAGCTTCTGGCTGAAACTTCCTAAATCACCGGATGGAAGCTGGATTAAGGTGTTGGCACAACAATAATCGAACCGCTGCCGCTTTCCACCTGCAAACGATAGCTTGCCTGCTTCGCGCCCTTTTTCACGATTAATTTATCTTCGTTTTCCAGCTTCTCCCAGCCCTGCTTTTCTTCGTTTTCGGTATAGGCCTTGATAACCTTTACTGCATCGTAAGAATCCGCATTCGCCAGGGCATTTAAAAACACAGATACCTCAACATCCTCCGTCAAGCGTTCACTTCCGCTTAAAATCGATTTTTCATCATAAGACAACTTGTATTTCCCATTAAAATCCGGCCTTTCCAATTCCTCTAAGACAAGGCTCAACTGCAAATGATAGCTTGCCTTCTTTTCGCCCTTTTCCAGATATAGCCGATCTCCCGCTGCCAGCTTTTCACTGCTTTCTTTTTTGTGCTCGCCTTGCCTTACCTGAATTACACTGTAATCCATATGATTTTTTACACTCTGTAAAAATTCACCGACTGTTACTTCTGCCGATAATTTTTTTGTCCCGCTTTGGATTGCTGCCTTATCCGCAGTAAGCTGATAAGCTCCGCCAAAATCCGGAGCCAGCTCAACTGCCGCCGGAGTAGCCGGCGTCGGCGTTGGAACGGAGTTTGCCGGCTTTACGATAACAGAATATTTTACTGCTTTGCCGTTTTGCGCTGTTACCTTTAGAAAATCAAAGCGTTCCATTTTATCGGCTTCCGCTTTTTCTTTTTCTGCTTCTCCCAAGTATTGAGGCTTTCTTACAACAGATAAGCGCTGATGCCTATCGCCCGGCAAAATATGACTTAGAAAATCTCCGACCGTCATATTGGTATCAATCGTTACCGCCTGCGAAACAATCATTCGCTGCTCGCCTCTAATAATAACTTGATAGGCGTTTTCCTTGGCAGATACTTCTACATTGTCGCTCTCCGCCTCGGCCTTTTCCGGCGCTTCAAAAATCACAAAGCTGTCCTGACGAGGATACGCCTGAATATGCGAGGTATAGATAACATTCTTATCCAAATATTCAAACAGCTCCTCCAAGCCGACCTTTTGGTCTGCATTGGCATCCGCTTTCAGCTCGCCATTTTCTCCGGCAGCTTCGGCCAACACCTTGGTAAATTTCCCCAGCTTTTCCAGTTTGTCCTCATAGGAAAACTCATTTTCCGAGCTGGCAGCCAGAACTTTATACTCTTCGCCAATCAGATAATTGGGCGTTCCCGCCTTTGCCTTAAATTCATTCATCACTGTTTCAACAAACTCTCGGCTTTGCCCGGAATGAGGCTTGGGCGTTGCTCCACTGGAGCCGTCCAAGGCTTTTTTACCAATAAATCCACCGGAATTACAGCTATCTAGGATCAGAACCTTTTTCCCCGGCACTTGATCCAGCGCCGCTTTCAGCTCATCAACCGATACCCACAGCCCCAACGGATTGGCACCGTCCAGCGCCGCCTCCACCATGCAAAGATAGCTTACCCCATCTTGATTAAAGCCATGGCCGGAATAATAAAAATAGGAAATATCATTTTCATTGGCGCCAACGTATGCCTGCCGAAGTGCTTCAAAGAATTCTTCTTTCTTCAAATTCTCCTTCACCATAATGCTGCGCATTTTTCCAGCAGCAAAATTTTGCGCTTCCAATACTCGCTTCATCAGCTTTGCATCGCCCACCGGTCCTGCTAAATCACTCTTTTCTCCCGGATAATCCGAATTCGCCACAATCAGCGCCCGATAGACCGGTTTTTTCACCACCTTAATTATTCTATCTTGCGTTTTCTCTCCTTTTTGCACACGCAAAATCATATTTTCCCGAACAACTTCCGTTGCGGCAGCTTCTCCATCCGCCTGCCTTATGAAGCGCCGCACTCCCTCCGCATAGGACAATGCATTGAGAACCCGCTCTACGGTTTGTTCTCCATTGACCTTGATAAAATTACCGCCCAGCTGCAAAACAATCCCGTTGTCCAAAACCTGAGTAATCAGCTCCTCCGCCGCCGCTGCCGCAAACTCGAGCATATAGTAAGCTCTTGCCTTTCCATTCTCCGCTGTTACAACTAGAATATCCTGATTTTCAAGGTTTTCATATTCATTCTTATAGTGATAGAGATTTTGCTCCGGCAGCTCGCCGCCCGGCAATTCGCTTGGACGATACACCCTTAGGCTTTGTCTGGGATTGCCCCGTTCCAGCTTAGAGATCAGCTCACGTACCGTCATGCTCGAGTTTAGCTCTACCTTCCCCGAAACAATCTTATTTGCCTCTATTTGAAAATTCGCTGATGTAATCTTTGTTTCTGCGCTTAGTGGAATTAGCTGCTTTTTAATATGCACCAAAATCTTTTTACTGCGAAATTCGGTGCCGTATCTCGGATCCCGATATTTGAAAATATACTGCTTCACTCCAAATTCCGTGTCCTTCCGGTTGGACTTGATTTTGTCCAAATAAGATTTTTTCAAGGTGATAGTATCATTTACGTCATCAATTTCATAATGCTGAACGTCAAAGCGAATCTCCTCACCGCTTCCCATCATTTCCAGCTGCCAGTCCACCGGAAACGGCTCAACCTCCAGATAATGCGTCAAATCCGTTTCTGCCGCCGTCAGCAGCTCTCCCTTAGCATTTTTCAAGTCCTTTATGATAAAGGTCAAGCCCTCCGGCAGGGCATTCCCTTCGGTAAAGGTCAACGGATTTTTTGCTGTAACAGCACCCTGATCGACCGAGTAATTCTGCACCTCCAGCTCCAGCTGCATTTGAATTTCATCAATGCTGTTGACCGTATCCGTCAAAGCCAGACGAATGGCCTGCGTATTGCCAAACGCCGGCGATGGCACCTTATCCAAAAAAGCCTTTTTCAGCGTGATAATGTCCTCTTGCTCGTTCACAGTAAAATCTGCCGCTTCCGCTTTTTGGTAGCTGACCGACAGTTGAAGATTGCCTGTCAAATTGCTTTTTTCCGCGGCAATCGGCTCACCCAAAATATTTTTTAAATCCTTCAGCCGAATGCGAATTCCTTCTTCCGGCGCATAGGCACAAATAATCGTCCGATCTCTGGCTTCGACAAACTCCAGCTTACCGCCAGATAAATCCTCTACCAGAATTTCAAAGCCCTTTTTCCCGCTTTGCACTTGATTTTTCGGATCACCATATTCCAGTAAAAATCTGGTATTTTCTTTTAAGGTGTTTAAATACTCCTTCTTTAAAAGAATTTTATCTTCCTCATCCAAAACCTGATAATGCTCCCTAGCAAGCTCTGCTTGGCCAACCAGCAAACGCACGCCCATCGTCAGATCGGAGGCTTCCTTGCCGATAGCCTGATTTTGTTGGTTTTTGATGTCCTCTACCAAAATGACAATGTCCGAGGCATTGCTTTTAAAAATTTTGTTCTTTTCCATTGTCAAGCGAAAGGCGGAAAAGTCATTTTCCCTGACATTCCACACTTGAACCTTCCCCTTTACTTTGGCTTTGTTTTGCACCATAGCATTCGGCAGGTCAATGATCAAATCCTCCAAAATTTCCAAATTTTCACTTAAAATTACTCTGCCCGAGCCGCTGCCGGTCAAATGCAGACTTTTCACCTGCTTTTGCGCTGACGGATTGTCAGGATTTACACCCAGCACCAAATCGCCGTCCTCGCTTTTGACCACAATTACATCTTTTTTATTTAATCTGCTTCTTCCGTTCAACGCCTGAACAGGATCAGCAAATTTATTTTTTTGTCCTATGTAAATCGGCGTGCAGTCAAAAACGCCATCCAACTCGTCGTTTTTAGCCTTTTCTGCCACTCGGTTATCAATTACTGCCAGGTCATGCGCCAGCAAAGCGGCATTGCTATAATATTTCTGGTTGATTTTTACGCCATATACTATGTCGATATATTCCAGACTGATGCCAGTTTCCGACTCAGCTCCTACCTTTGGCTCTGTGCCAAAGGCGCCGGATTTGATTTCCTTGGTTCCGAAGCTGTCAAGCCGATTGCCTTTGATATTTACTTCCTTCGGCGTATCAAACAGGAAAATGCCCATACCGTTTTGGCCAATATTTTCCAGATGATTGTCCGTCACCTCTATATAAGCGTCCTTTCCGGCAGTTACACCGATTCCGTGAAACATATAATCCCTGATATGATTATTTTTAATGACGACCCTCGTGTTTTCCTTGGCTCTGGTAATTAAGGAAATGGCTTCGGCATTTCGCGAGGTGTCCTTGGTATTGCCGCTTCCTATCACCACATTGTTTTCTATCCGCAGCTCGCCGAGCGCTTCGTCCTGACGGCTGACCGGGATGCGGATGCGGATACCCGACTTTACCGCTTCGCTTTCTTTGCCGAGGTCTATCTTATTTTGAGCAATCACCAGCTGACCGGGATTTTCACTGGCCTTGCCGCTTTGCCCGATTGCCGCATTTAAAACCAAGGCCTCTGCCGGCGTTTTCTCCAGCTCCAGATTTAATCCCCTTACTAAAATAGTTTCTTTATTTAAATCTAGCCCTACCTTTAGACTGTTTTGCGGATAGCCCAAAATTTTCCTGCCGACCGAAATAACCTGCGTCCTATCCGGCTTGCCTACAACCAGCAGGCATTCCTGCCGATCAGCCTTCGCGCTTTCCTCCAGCAAAGTAAAATCCTTTTCCTGATTTAAAGCATAAAAGCCGTCGATCACCTCTTCCGGTGCGGCCAGCGCCGGAAAAGAAAGATTGGTCTGCTCAATATATGCCAATACCTTTCTATCATTTTTGAAAATTTTGGCTAAATGTAAATTCTCTGCTTGAATACCGGGATAATTCTTTAAAATATCCTGCCGAACCTTGGCCAATTCCTCTCCTTCATTGACGGAAACAACAAAAAGCTGCTCGGCCGCCTGCCGAATTCTCATCGGGTTAACAATGCTTTCCTCTGGCAAAGGCAAAAGCTGGGGCTGTGTTGCGGCAGCTTCTTCCTTCTGCTTCGCCTTCTCCTCCAATGCTTTCTGCTCCGCCAGCTTCCTTTGCTCGGCAGCAATGGTCTGATAGAGCTCCTCTGCGGCGACCGCCGCGCTGATTGCCTGTGCTCTGGTCAGCTGCTCCTTCGGCTTAAACTCTCCGCTCGGATGACCCTTTAAAATCTGCTTAACAGTTAAAGTAGCCACCGCTTCCTTCGCCCAATCGGAGATTTGATCCCAGTCTTTAAACGGCTGCTCCAGCTTCAGCGGCGCAAATCCAAACGCTTGATAGAGCATGACCGCCTCTTGCTCTCTTGTCAGTGTCTGCTCTGGTGAAAACCGCTCCGCCGACGTTCCCTTTACATAGCCGGCAGCAAAAGCAATTTCAATCGCCTCCTTTGCCCTATGATTTTGAATATCCACAAAACCAGTCGCTTTTCTTTCGGTAAAGCCAAAAACCCGATTAATCAGCTCAACCGCTTCTGCTCGATTCAGGCTGTCATCAAGGCGCAGCGTTTCCCCTGTCAGCCTGTCGATAATCCCTCTTTCTTTGGCTTTTTCAACCTTTTCCTGCGCCCAATGCTGCGCATTGGCAGGCAAAGAAAAGCTGCTAAGCAGCAAAATAATACATAAAAAAATGTGAATGCTTTTTTTGACCCTTGCTTTCATATGTCCTCCTCATAGGATTAAATATTTATAGTTAAAACCGCAAGACCATGCTGCTGCCTGCGGTAAAATTTACTCCATCGCTACTAAATTTCTTTTCCCTAAGACTATTTTCCAAAGCATATCCGCCATCGCTCGTCATCAAATGCCATTGATTATTATTCTCATTGAATATCCTTTGTCATAATAGCATAGCTTCTTTTTAAAATCAACTCCAAATTTTAAAGAATATTATAAGAAAATTTATAGAAAAAATAGGATGGAAATGACCTGCCCTTACCCTATTTTTTTGAAAAAACCTCTTTACTTTTTTCCGGAATGGGTGTATAATAAGTATTCGTGGAAGATATTTTTTCTATTGCGATATGGTGTAAAGGCTAACATGTATGACTCTGACTCATAAGATGTGGGTTCGATTCCCACTATCGCTGTTAACCCGCTGTTTTACAGCGGGTTTTATTTTTTCGTAGGTTCCGTTTGCCCTTCTTTTTATAGCTTACTGTTTTACACTTTTCTTCCATAATTTCTGTTTTT
>JBGZBY010000094.1:0-6911 GCA_041844915.1 Eubacteriales bacterium | reverse complement strand
GGTACAGGAAAGCCCGATCAAACGCCAATGCCGGAGGCAAGCTTGCTTTCCGAAGGGAATTGGCATTTGATCGGCAAGGAATACGAGCAATAAAGCCAAGCGAGGCGAGTTGCGAGTACCCCAGCGAATCGCGACAGGTTGGAGCGATTCGCGAGCGAAAAAAAGCGAATCGCGGCAGGTTAAGGCGATTCGCGAGCAAAAAACAGGAGTGCGGGAGTGCGAAGCACGGAGCAGGAGCAAAACGAGAAAGAATTATTTTGAAGTAAGGAAAGAGCAAGAACTATGCGAAATTCAGAAAAAAAAGACGCCAATCAGTTTAAGGCGATGGAGGTTCGGGAAAATGCCAAGGAAAAAATCAATCGGCATATTCGCACCGGTATTGTCATCTTTAGCCTTTTGCTAGTCTACATCCTATTTTTTGCTTATCAGCTTTTGACCATGAAGCAGATTAAATCGGTGACGGTAGAAGCTGGCGTTTTGGAGGAAAGCGTTGTTTTTGACGCTATGGTGATTCGGCAGGAATCCAATGTCTATGCAGCGGAGAGTGGAATTATGGATATTTTTCTTCCAGCCGGCGCAACTGCCAAAAAAGGGGAAGCTGTGTGCAGCGTAACGCATGACTTCTTAAGAAGAAATCAGATCTTAGCCAGTCTTAATTCGGAGAAGGAAAGACTGTCCTCGGCTATCGAATACGACCCGCAAACCCAAAAGGAATTACAAGCTTATTTTAGAGAATATGCCGTGAATAACAATTATCATAAATTTGACTATACCAATCAAATTCTGCATGAGCTGGAAAATATGATGGCTAGCGGGAGCCTTGGCTATACAGTAAGCGACAGCGGTAGCTATCAAAAAAGCCTTGACAACCTAGAGCTTTATCGTCAACAGATTGAAAGCATTGGTAAAACCTATCGAGTAAGCCAGTCATCGACTATATCTTATAGCATGGACGGCTTGGAGGAAATTACTTCTGACAGCTTTCAGCTGTCAGATTTAAATAAGCAGGCAAAAGTCATTAACCGTTTAGAAAACAAAGAGGTGAAAGAAAAGGACTTCCTTTTTAAAAATATTGATAATCTCTATTTTTATTTGGGAGCGGAAATTAATGGAGTTACCTATAGTTATCTCGAAAAACAGCAGGGCAGCTTTATCAGACTGTTCTTCCCTTCTAAAAATTTATCTATGACAGTGCGTCTAATAAGATTGGAACAGCAGGCGGACAGTTATCTGGCAGTTTTTCAAGCAGAACGCTTTATCAATCGCTTTTTAGAGGAACGCTTTTTACCGGCGCAAATTACATATAATCAATACAGCGGACTTAAGATTCCCAATTCGGCAATTTCCTCCAAAATGGTGTGGGTGATTCCCAAGACAGCTGTCGATATTAATGAAAGAGGCGATTATTTTGTACGAAAAAAGGCGATAGATGAGAAAAAACAGGAAACCGCCGTTTTTGTAAGAATTAAGGTATATGGCGAAAATGATGGGCAGTATTTGGTTTTGCCGGTAGACGACCCGAACGAACTGCAAAAGGGAGATATCCTTTTAAACCTTCTTCCTGAAAAAGCGAATGAATATGCCGACTATACCATCGGTCAGGAGGAAAAAATACTGGGAGTTTATGTTTTAAATAAGGGATATGCGGATTTTAAGCGAATCCATCGGCTTTATCAATCCGATCACTTTAGTATTGTCAAAAAATTTTTCCCTTACAGTATAAAGATTTATGATCAGATTGCCGGAGAAGCGCAAAATCTCAAAGAATTTTCTGTTATCAAATAAATGAGCAGGAAAAGTCAAAGGCGCTTAGTGAGCGGCGATGCTTAAAATTATTGGTTGCCTATAAGAAATGGTTGAAAAGAGGAGCCAAAAAGAAGTAGAGCAAGTTAAATTGCCGCTCCGAAAGGAAATAAGCTTTGCCAAAAAGCGCGAGCAATAGAGCTAACGACAGGAAAAAGTACCCACCAAAAGAAAATTCAGATAGGAACGGCTGATATTTAGCGGAGTGCGGAGAAAAAGACGAGCCTGTCGGGGCTGCTGGAGCGCCGCGTACCGTGCGATTCGCTTTTGGGGAAGCTTGGGTTCCTTGATCGAAGTCGCCTTTTGGGCAACGCACGAAAATGGCTTACTCTAACTTGCGCTAAGAAGAAAGGAAGCAGAAGATATGCAAAATGAGAATATGCCGACAGAAAAAAAACTGGCAAAGCTTTGGCAAAAAATTATGGAAAGCTTGGATAAAGTCGGCAGAAGGAAAGAAGATCTGCACCTGATAGCAGTCAGCAAAACAAGGAGTGCCGAAGAAATCCGTATGCTGTATGAGCTTGGACAAAGGGATTTTGGAGAAAACAAGCCGCAGGAGCTTAGAGATAAGCAGCCGTATTTGCCGGCGGACCTTCGCTGGCACATGATTGGGCATTTGCAATCCAATAAATTAAAATATGTTGTCGGCAAATGTGCATTGATTCATTCGGTGGAATCCATTAAGCTGGCTGATGAGATTCAGGCCTTTGCACAGAAGCAGGCATTAACTGCTGATATATTATTACAAGTCAATATTGCCGGAGAGGCCAGCAAACAGGGCTTTTCGGAGGCAGATCTGTCCGAGGCGGTAAAGCGGATTGCAGAATTTCCCAATATAGCGCTGCGGGGTCTGATGACCGTTGCTCCCTACGTTGAAGATCCGGAGAGGAATCGCGGCATATTTCAAAAAATCAGGCAAATTTCTGTTGACATTCGTGCTAAAAACTATGATAATGTAACTATGGACATTCTGTCTATGGGCATGAGCGGCGATTATCAAGTTGCAATTGAAGAAGGCGCAACTCATATTCGCTTGGGGACGGCTATTTTTGGCGAAAGAAATTATAAATGAGGAGAAAGAAATTATGGCTAATTTTATTGATAAATTGATGAACGCAATGAAATTGAATGATACGATTGAGGATGATTTGGATTTAGAGATGGAAGATAAGCTGGAAGAATCGACTGCCCAAAATATTCGCCCTGCCAGACGAGAAAATAAGCAGGAGGTTTATGAAAGACCGGAAAGAACCGAAAGAGCGGAGCGCTCGGTGCGCACCATTGAAAGCCATTATTCCGTCAAGCAGCCGGACAGCAGAAGCATTCATCCCAAATCCAATGTGGTTAATTTTCATGCCAGCGTGCAAATGGAGGTTGTTGTAATTCAGCCGGCTACCTATGATGAGGCGCAGGTCATTGCCGATCATATCCGCAGTCAACGGCCGGTAATTGTCAATTTGGAAAAAATGGATTACAGCATCGCGCAGCGGATTATGGACTTTGTTTCCGGTGCGGTTTACACCTTGGGCGGAAATCTGGAAAGAGTGACGCAAAATATCTTTATTATTGCTCCTGAAAATGTCGATATTGCCGGGCATTTCCAAGAGGAGCTGAAATCAAACGGTATTATTTTACCGTGGAAGAGTGAATAAGATGGATTTGATCATAAGAACAATATCTTGGTTTTTGACGGCGATAGAGATCGCTCTGTTTGCGCGGGTGATTTTATCGTGGATTCCGGCGGGAACGCCGCTTTTAATGAAGCTTAAGGCCTTTTTGTTTGAATTGACGGAGCCTTTGCTGGAGCCGATTCGTATGCTGATTGAGCGCTCCATTTTTCAGGGCAATGGAAATATTTTTGATATTTCTCCGCTGATTGCCTTTATTATCATCGATGCTTTAAAAGCTATTATATAGGAATTATCGCTGTCCGCGGCTTTTGCGGAGATACACAAAAAATCGAATTTTGGCTATGGCTGCCATAGTCGTCAGCTGCAAAGAAATTAGCGAAAAAATGGAGGTAGAAATGCTAACACCCCTTGATATTGAATCAAAAAAATTTGATAAAGCGTTTATGGGCTTTGATACCAGAGAAGTTCGTAAATTTTTAAAAGAAATTATTGCCAACTATGAGGTTCTGTATCGGGAGAATATTGAATTAAAGGATAAGCTCAATGTTCTCAGTGAAGGAATCCAGTACTATAAAACCTTGGAGGAAACTCTGCAAAACACTCTGATATTGGCGGAGAAAACAGCGGAGGAAACAAGAAAGCATGCCAGAGAAGAAGCGGAGCTGATTGAGCGGGAGGCGGAGCTTAAGGCGGCTGAGATTTTGAGCAATACCAAGGATGAGCTCAATCATCTGCGATTGCAGAAAAGAAATTTGATGCGCTCCTTTGAAACGGCGAAAGTTCAGGTTCAGCAATACCTTCAGTTACAGCTGGATATGATTGGAAAAGAAGCTGTCAGCTTCAGTGAAGGCTTGGAGGAAGAAGAGCATCAGAAAGACTCGCAAGAGCATAGAGAATCCGGAAAAAATAAAGAATCTTGGGCAAAGGCTAAAGAAATATTTAATAAAGATGAGGATTAAAAATGAAATCGATCATTATCGTTGCGCTTTTGGTGCTGCTGGATCAAGGCACCAAGCTTTTGACCGTTTTAAAGTTAAAGGGAAATCCGCCTTTTACGATATTAAAGGGAATTTTTGAATTAACCTATGTGGAAAATACCGGTGTTGCATTTGGCGTTTTCGCCAACAAAGAATATGGCCCAATCCTGCTGTCTTTGTTTACCTGTGCCATTTTTCTTTTGATTTTGTATTTTCATTATAAATTGCCGTTGACCAAAAAATATGATACCATTCGTTTTGTATTGCTGTTTTTGATTGCCGGAGCATTGGGCAATTTGATTGACCGGATTCGGTTAGGTTATGTTATTGATATGCTGCATTTTTATTGGTTTGAATTTCCGGTATTTAATCTGGCGGACACCTATGTCGTCGTCAGTTCAATTGTTTTGATACTTCTGGTAATGACAAAATATAAGGATTTTGAATTTTAATGAATTGGAAATTTGAACAGACCGAAAAGCTTCGCATTGATAAATTTTTAAGCTTGCAGCTTCCAGAGGAAAGCCGAAGCTATCTGCAAAAGCTGATTAAAGACGGAGCGTGCTTGGTCAATGACAAAAAAGTAAAAACAAATTATGCTTGCAGCTATGGCGACTGTATTTGTCTTATGCTGCCAGAAAAGGAAGAAAAAAGCGCGCCGCTGGCCGAAGCGATTCCTTTGGATATTGTTTATGAGGACAAGGATCTTTTGGTAATCAATAAGCCGCGCGGGATGGTTGTTCATCCAGCCCCAGGGCATACCGAAGGAACCTTGGTAAATGCGGTGATGCATCATTGCCAAGGCAGACTTTCCAGTATCAATGGCGATTTTCGTCCCGGCATCGTACACCGGATTGACAAGGATACCACTGGATTGCTGCTGGTTGCTAAAAATGACAATATGCATTTAAAACTTGCGGAACAGCTCAAGAATCACAGCTTATTCCGGCGATATGAGGCGATTGTGCAAAACAATATCAAAGAGGATGAGGGCATGATTTCCGGCTATTTAAACCGAGCGGCTGCCGATCGCAAAAAAATGGCGGTAGCCGATGAAGGCAGGTGGGCTGTTACACATTATCAAGTACTGGAAAGGCTAAAGCAAGGACAATTTACTTATGTCAGCTGTCGCTTGGAAACTGGCAGGACGCATCAGATTCGGGTTCACCTAGCGCATATGGGAAATCCGGTATTGGGCGACAAGGTGTACGGCCCCAAAAAATCACTGTTCCATTTGCAGGGGCAGCTCCTGCATGCGCGGGAGTTGGGTTTTGTTCATCCACGGACAGGCAGGGAAATGCTTTTTTCCTCTGATCTGCCAAAAGATTTTAAAAATATCTTGACAGCTTTGCGAAATTATGATACTCTACCGTAGATAAGCGTTCGGAGATTATCATAAAATGCTTAACTCGCCAAGGGGTTGCCTGTTTTTTGTTCCGGATTTGTGTAAGCAGGAGATAGGGAAGCCTTCCGGTGCGGCAAACATATTTTTTCATAGGGTAATTTCATTATGCTTTAACAACAATAGATTAAGTAATGTGCTTAATCTTTTTTTTGGGCAAAAAAGGAGGACGAAATGAACGAAATTAGTATCAGCAAAAAAATGCTCTTGGGAGTGCAGCATGTTTTGGCGATGTTTGGAGCAACGGTTTTGGTGCCGTTTCTGACTGGCTTAAACCCTGCTATCGCTATTTTCTCCGCTGGAGTCGGAACTCTGCTTTTTCACCTCGTAACGAAAAGGATTGTGCCGGTTTTCTTAGGCTCATCATTTGCTTTTATTGGAGCGATTGCTCTTACCTTGAACCCAAAAGGCTTCTTACCAGCTGAATTGACCTCGGACGCCAACTGGGAATTCTTTCTTCAGAATCTGGCCAATGTCAAAGGCGGAATTATCGCCGCCGGAATAGTATACATTATCCTATCTATTCTCATCTACTTTGCCGGCGTGGATGCCGTTAAAAAATTCTTTCCCCCTATCATTACTGGCCCGATCATCATTGTCATCGGTCTAAGACTTTCTCCAGTAGCCATCAACAGCGCTCTTTATTCCAATGGACAATTTGACGGAAAAGCAACCTTAGTCGCCTTGGCGGTAGTAGCAACAATGATTATTGTTTCTATCTTTGCAAAAGGCTTTTTCCAGCTGGTTCCAATTTTGATCTCGGTGGTAGTGGGATATATTATTTCGATTCCTTTGGGCTTTGTCGATTTATCAGGCTTTGTCACTGCTAAATTATTTACCTTTTCCTCTGAGGCGATTCGGGAACAGATTTTTGTACTTCCCAATTTTTCATGGAGTAATATCATTGCCATTGCGCCAATCGCATTGGTTGTATTTATTGAGCATATTGGCGATATTACGACTAACGGAGCAGTGGTAGGAAAAAATTTCTTTGAAAATCCGGGAATCCATCGTACTTTATTCGGGGATGGAATTGCTACGGTATTTGCTGGTCTGGTCGGAGGCCCTGCCAATACGACTTACAGTGAAAACACCGGC
>JBGZBY010000093.1:0-2962 GCA_041844915.1 Eubacteriales bacterium | reverse complement strand
TAGCGCTCCGGTACCAGCCTCGCATAGGAGTTGGTAACCTCCAGATAATAACCGAACACTCGGTTATATTTGATTTTCAGGTTCTTAATGCCGGTCTGCTCTCTTTCCTTCTGCTCCAGCTCCAGCAGCCATGCCTTGCCCTTGGTCGCTGCTAGGCGATAGCGATCGACATCCGCCTGATAGCCATCCTTGATAATACCGCCCTCCTTGGCAGTGAGCGGCGCGTCCTCGGCAATTCCGCTGTCGATTTTTTGCTGTAGGTCTTCCAGTAAGTCCAGTTCGGCGCAAAGCTCCATTAAGGTAGCGCTTTTTGCCTCTGCCAGTAAATGCTTGATGTGCGGCAGCATTGCCAAGGAATTCTTAAAGGCAATCAAATCTCTGGGACTGGCAGTTTTAGCCACTAGCTTTGCCATCAGCCTTTCTAAATCGTAAATCGGTTCCAGCAGCTCCCGAGCTTCCGCCAAAAAAAGCGGCTCCCCCTTTAATTCCTCGACCGCCGCCAATCTCTTTTCAATCAAAGCCTTTTCCAGTAAGGGCTGTTCCAGAAAAAACCGCAGCATTCTCGCTCCCATTGCCGTTCGCGTCTTATCCAGCACCCAAAGCAGGCTTCCTCTTTTTGCTTTATCCCGCATGGTTTCCACCAACTCCAAATTGCGGCGAGTAGCCGAATCCAGTAGCATGAAGCGATGCGGCTGATAGACCTCGATATGCCCGATTTGGCTGATTTGCCCTTTTTGCGTATCTCCAATATAGCGCAAAAGCGCTCCCGCAGCAATTTGATGCGCTGTCAAAAGCTCACCGAGGCCTTCCAGCGATAAAATCCCAAAATGCTTTTGAATCCGCTCCCGACAGGCCGCCGGCTCAAAAAACCAATCCTCTTTGACCGTCAAAAAGCGCCGATATTCCTCGCCGATTTTTTTCATAAAATCCGAATCTTCTGCCATATCCTTTTGCAGCAAAATCTCTGCCGGCGCCACTTTGGCGATTTCCTCCATCGCCCGCTCAAAGCTGCGAACCTCGGTCGTTCTGAAATCGCCGGTTGAAATATCGGTATAGGCAATGCCATAACCGCCGCCGTGGGCAATCAGACAGAAAATATAATTGTTCTTGGTTTCATCCAAATTTTCCGGATTGAGATTGGTGCCGGGCGTCACAATACGGACAACCTCCCGCTTAACAATCCCCTTTGCCGCCGCCGGATCTTCCACCTGCTCGCAAATCGCCACCTTATAGCCCTTCCCAATCAGGCGGTACAAATAGTTATCCGCCGCGTGGTGCGGCACGCCACACATCGGCGCTTTTTCCTCCATGCCGCAATCCCTGCCGGTCAAGGCAATCTCCAACTCCCGACTGACAAGCTTGGCATCCTCAAAAAACATTTCATAAAAATCGCCTAAGCGAAAAAACAAAATACAGTCCGCATACTCCTCCTTCAGCGCAAAATACTGCTGCATCATCGGAGTCAGCTTTGATTTATCCATGCACAATCTCTCCCATTAAATAAAATGTTCTGGCTTTTACAATCCTAACATCGACAATTTGGCCGAGCAGAGCGGGATCTCCGTCAAAATGAACCAAATGGTTATTCTCTAATCTTCCTCTTATCTTGCCGTTTTCACCAACCGCCTCCGCTAAAACCGGTTGAATAGTGCCCAGCAATGCCATCGATTTTTTGTGAATATTTTGATTTACAATTTTCAGCAGCCTGCCGAAGCGCTCTTTGCTCACCTCTTCGGGAATTTGATCCTCCCTTGCCGCCGCTTTCGTACCGGTTCTGGGCGAATAAATAAAGGTATATGCCATGTCAAACTCCGCCTTTTCGGCGACCTCCAAGGTCTGGACAAAGTCTTCTTCGGTTTCTCCCGGAAAACCAACGATAATATCGGTGCTGATGGCAATATCCGGCCTTGCCTTCCGCAGCTTTTCCACCAGCTCCATAAAATGCGCCTTGGTATAGCGGCGATTCATTTCCTTTAAAATGCGATCCGAGCCTGACTGCATCGGCAGATGAAACTGCGGGCAAAGCTTTTTGCTTTTGCCGATAAATTCAATCAGCTCCTCGCTTAAATCCTTCGGATGAGAGGTCATAAAGCGCAGTCGCTTTAAACCCTCGACAGCTTCCAGCTTGCGCAGCAAGCCGGTAAAATTGATTTCCTCCTCTAATCCCCTGCCATAGGAATTGACATTTTGCCCCAGCAGCATGATTTCTACCACGCCGTCAGCAATCAGTCTCTCCACCTCGGCAATCACATCGACAGACGGACGCGAACGCTCCTTGCCCCGCACATAGGGCACAATGCAAAAGGCGCAGTAATTGTTGCAGCCGTACATGATATTGACACTGGCCTTATAAGGATTATCCCGAATAGTCGGCAAATCCTCCACAATCTCCTGATGCTCCTTCCAAATGTCAATAATCTGCCCGCCGCTTTCCAGTCGGGCGGTCAAAAGCTCGGCAAACATATAAATATTATGCGTGCCAAATAGGATATCCACATGCGAATAGGTTTTTTGAATTCTCTCCAAAACCGTCTGCTGCTGAGTCATACAGCCGCATAAAGCTATCAGGATATCCGGTCTTTTTCGTTTGAGCGTTTTTAAATACCCCAGTCTGCCATATACCTTCTGCTCCGCCCCGTCGCGAATCGCACAGGTATTATAAAGAATCATATCCGCTGCGTCCTCCTCCTTTGCTGGAAGATAGCCAATATTTTCCAAAATTCCGCGCAGTTTTTCCGAGTCATGTTCATTCATTAAACAGCCATAGGTGGTGATATGATAAAGCAGGGGTCTGCCCTTTTGCTTGGCAATTCCCGCAATTTTTTCTCGAAGCGCCGCCAAGGTTTTTTCATAATCGGCGGATTTTTCTCTTTCTTGTTGTATTTCTTCTCTCACAATGGATTCCTTCCTGATTTTTTCTGTCTAAGGCAAAATAAGCAAACTTCCAAAGATAAGGTCTTTT
>JBGZBY010000092.1:0-6625 GCA_041844915.1 Eubacteriales bacterium | reverse complement strand
CTCCAATCGGGGAATTTGCTTTTAAAATCATCAATCAGAGTAAGGGAAAAGAAATTCCACTTTCATCAATCCTTTTGCCAAGCACGGTGAATGGATTTAAAACAGGAAGAATGGAGTTGCGTTCTTTTCGTGCAGAAGAAGGGACATATAGTATTTTGCTAAATGGTGAAGCAAGTGTTAGGGATAAAATGGGTGCATCCGTTATAAATATGATCAATAAACAGTTTGTTGATTACAGCCTGTATTCTGTTCAAATTCGTAATCATACTTCCGCTTATGTTTTAATGCTATATATTTTTGGCATTATATTTGCCTCTATGGCAACACTTGCAGGAATGATTATTCCAATCGTTTTGTAATAATCAAGTGGTTACAGACATTGCCCGAAAATGATAGAAAGCAATTCCATTACCAATCAAAAACAGCTACTTGAAAGCTATGCGAAAAGAAATAGCTTTATAAGTGTCTATCACTATACCGATGATGGAGTAAGCGGAACAACCTTTGATGAGAGGGACTTCAAAAGATGATAAAAGCGGTAGAAGAAAACAAGGTATCATAGAAAAAATGACTTAAAAATGGTATAATAATATTAATATTGAGTGAAACAAATTAGAATTTGGAGGGCAAAATGGGTACAATCAAGCCAGCCTTTTGGACATGTAGATTTATCATAACGCCGGAAGAGTTTGCGACTTTTGCAAAAAAATGCTATAAACATAAATTGAATTTCTTTTTTGTAGAAGCTACATTAGAAAATTCATTTGTTTCTTGTGAAAAGGCGGTATATCAATATGAAATTACATATAATAACATGATGTTTCAAAAAGATATTGAAATTGGGAATTATTTTGCAGCTTATCACATAAGGTCAAATTCCTTTAAGAATGGATTATCCATTATACAAAGCAATTACGGAAAACTTCCATTTGTTCAAATTTCATCTCCCAAAGGATATGCTGTAAATGAAAGTGATGGAATACATTTTTATTATGAAGATATACATAAAATTGAATCTCAAGCTGAACTTGTTTTCAAAGAACTGACAAAAGATATAAAGAAATCTACAAAGCCACTTTGTGATGGAGGGCGTTCTGTATATTCTATTCGCATTAGCAAAAATGCTTGGAATGACATGAAAGATAATGCATATTTTGTTAAAAATTTTCCTAATCTTTCATGCAAATGGTAGTTCAAGAGAGAAGCAGAGAAGATATAAATTTGTTAAAGAAATTTTGTTTATGTCCTTGACAAATCTTTCCAAAAGGAACGATAGTAATTGAGTGCGGTAAGATGCTTGAGAATAACGGATATGAGATAAAAAGCTTAAATAAGATTAACTTCGAAAAGAGCATGAAATACAATCCATTCTCCTATATCCATTCAGAGAAAGATATTTTAAAGTTGGTGCAGACCATCATTGCAAATACGAAAGGTAAATTGCAATAGTAAATGTCATACTTAAATATAATTATATAAGGTTTTTACACAGAATAGATTGGGGTATCCTTCTGTTTAGCTCTATATAAGGCTGCAATCGGAGAATATTTTTCTTGTTTAGAAATTTTACCAATGCGATTTCTGGTTTTAAGATTTCAATTTTTCCGCGTTCTACTTCCGTTAAATGTTTGCCTTTGTTCTTTTTGTGTTATAATTCATTTAATACATAATACTTCCTTTTGTGTCCTTTGTTTTTGCTGTGATTAACAATATAACACAAAAAACGTATTATGTATCTTTTGTTTTGCGGGAAAAAGAATCCATCTTTGCTGGATTCCTTTTCCCGCAACTAAATTTTTATTTGTAATACTGACACTTTACAATTTTTAATATTTTTATACAAAAAAACAAATTAATTTATAGTCAAATTTGATATTGACAATCATTCTCAAATTTAATAAACTTTATAATTGAGATTGATAATCATTGACTTTTATTACCGGTGCTTACGCCCGCTTCGGGCGGTGAGGAAATGATTATCAGACCGCAAAAGCTCCGGCTTTGAGAGGCCATGTCTAGGGCCGGGGTTCACAAAATGATTGGAAGCTATCATCAGGAAGGCTTGGAAAGGAGTGCAAATGAAAATACCTGTAATTTATTGGAGCGGAACCGGCAACACCGAGGCAATGGCAAAGGCAGTCGCCGAAGGAATCAAAGAAAACGGCAACGAGCCTAAGCTTTTGGCGGTGGGAGCCGCATCAGTTGCTGATGTAGAAGCAGCCGAGGCATTGGCTTTGGGTTGTCCTTCGATGGGAGATGAGGCTTTGGAGGAGGATGAAATGGAGCCCTTCGTAGAATCCATCGCCAGTGTAGTAAAGGGCAAAAAGCTGGTATTGTTCGGCTCCTATGACTGGGGTGACGGTCAGTGGATGAGAGATTGGCAGGAAAGAATGAAGGGATATGGAGCAGAAGTAGTAAAGGACGGACTGATTGCCAATTTGGAGCCGGATACCGAAGCTTTGGCAGCCTGCAAGGAATTGGGCAAGGCTCTGTAAAGTTAGTAGCCTTTTCCGAAAGATAAGGCTTCTGCCAGAAGCTGTGGCAGAAAGAGCAAAAAAGCTGCTTAATCCTCCGTCTGTTGACTCGGAGCGGGAAACTGCAAGGCGAAAACCGAGTCGAACAGGCGGAGGGTTGAGATATACAAAGGTCAGAGGCTGATTCTGCGGAATATGGCAGCAGAGCGATAAGACAGGAGAACAGGTGCAGAAGGGATTGACAGGGATGAGAGATAAAATAGGAGGGCCGACCAGAGAAATGCTGGAGAGGTATTCGGATACAGAATATTTATGCTGTATCATCGCGCTTTATGCTGCGCCGACAATTATGCGCCGGAAAGCGGCATCGCTGATTACATTTAAAAACAGTGACAGCCGCAGGCTTAAGCAGATATGGCTGGAAAAGCAGGAGCGATGTGCCGGATACTTTCCCTTGCATTTTTTTTGCTTATGCGAAAGAGCGGAAAGTGTCAGCGTGCTGTGCTATCAAACGGATTTGCTGACAGAGTGCCTAGCCAAAAAAGAAAATGCTGCTTTTTTGGAAGCCCTTGGCTATGCTTCGACAATGTCCTTGTGTGAAAAGCTGTCTTATTTGGCAGAGCGCTATCAGCAGCGCTGTCCGCATGAAATCGGTGTGTTTTTAGATTATCCCCTGCATGATGTCAAGGCATTTGCAGACTGTCAAAAAGCTTGCCTGATGACCGGCTATTGGAAGGTATATGCCGAAGAAAAGGCGGCGCTAAAACGATTTCAGGAATTTGATTATTCCAAGCATCATATCCTAAAGGCGCTGCTGGACGGTGTGTCGCCCAAGCATGTTGCCTATGCATAGCCGCTGCGGTGAGCCAGTGGGAAAAGGGGCTATTCGGGGGAGTGATTTTTTATAAAATCAGCGATTCCGTCCAGCAGCCGCTGGTTACTTTGGCGATCTAGGATGCAGAAGCGGAAAAAGCCGGAGCCGATTTCATCATGAAAATTGCGCAGCAGCATTCCTTGGCGAAGTAAAAAAAGGAAAAGCTCGGTGGCGCTGTGTCGATGAAGCTCCAGCAGGAAAAAATTAATATTCGATGGATATACTGTCAAATCGGGGAGTCCTGCCAAAAAGGCAAGGATTCTTTTTCTTTCCTCCTGAATATAAGCCCTGCTGGCTGAGATATACTCTCGGTCGGTCAAAAAAATCTCGCCTGCCGCCGCCGCAAGGGAATGAATATTCCAGGGATAGCTGTTTTGAAGCTCGTGCAGGAGCGAGGAATTGCTTAAGATAGCATAGCCCAGCCGAAGTCCCGGAGCAGCAAAAAATTTTGAAAAGCTGCGCAGGATAATCAAATTGGAAAAGCGATGGATCAGGGAAACGCCGCTATAGCTTTGGGGAAGGTCGGTAAACTCAATATAGGTTTCGTCAATGACAAAGGGGATATCTCCTGCCTTTTCTAAAAGCGGAAGCAGATCCTCTGCGGATAAAAGCGTAGCGGTAGGATTGTTTGGGTTGCATAGCAATACAAGGTCGGCGTCCTCCAGCATTTGAGCAAAGGAGTCGGCCGGAAATTGAAATTGATTTTCTTTTGTCAGCTCCAGCTTTAAGACCTCACCGCCCTGCTTTTTTACCTCTCTGGCATATTCCGAATAGGTCGGGGTGTAGAGGACAGCTTTTTTGGGGGAGAAATGCTGAATAATCTGGTGAATCAGCTCGCTTGTTCCGTTGGCGGGGAGAATATGAGAAAAATCAACAGAAAGATATTGACTGATCGCATGCCTGAGCTGTGCATAGTCGGGGTCGGGATAGCTGCCGAAAAGCTCGATCTGCTGCGCCAATGCCTTTTGGCTGCGGGCAGATAGTCCTAGAGGATTGGCGTTTACTCCGAAGTTGATCAGCGCTTCTGGATTGATCTGATAGGCATTGGCTACTTTTTCAATATCGCTGCCGTGGAAATTGGACATCGAGAACCTCCTTTATATGATAAGCCTTGGAAAGGTTTGGCAGTGCTGGCTTTGCTCTGATTTTTGGTTTTGGCATTATGCTGACAAAATATAACACCCTCGCAAAAATTTGCGAGGGCTTTTGGATGATTATTTGCTTTTGGCTTTGGCTTGCACATTTTTGACCCAAAGCGATAAGCGCTGCCGCCAGCCGAGCTTGGCCGGAGCCTCCAGCTTGCCGCTTTTGATACTGACGATGTAAAGGCCTGCCAGCTCGATCTTGACCATTTTTTTCAAAGGCAATTGCTGATAGACGGATTCGTCACACAAGAGTGTTGCGATTTTTGGTCCGATCTTTGCTTTGACCATGGGCAGCTTTCGCCAGCGCAGGTAAAAAGGAATCTGCTCCTGAACCATTTGCGGGAGAGAAGAATCCTTTGCCTTTAGCTTCTTTTTATCAATGATGAGCGCTGATGTTACCATCTTGCTTTGCTCGATCATTTCCTGACTGGCATTTGCTTTTTTCTGCATTTTATTTCCAAAGTAATATAAGGCAAATAAAACGACCGCCAGCACTGCAAGCACTATTAATAAAATCTGTAACCACTGCGGCATAATACCCTCCTAAAAACTGAGCTGACCGGCTGATAAGGCTGCGATCAGCTATCTAGCATAAAATCTACAAATCTGCCCAAGCATTTCTCCTTTTGTCCTGCTCGCCCGAAGCAAGCATAGAGTGCCGCCTGCCATAGCAGAAAAAGGAAGGCCTCACTCCAGATGGCTTGAAAAGCCGCTTCGACAAGCAAGAAAGGCTTGAGAATCCAACATTCCCTATTTTAACAATGATTGATAAAAAATGCAAGTATTTTCTTTTGCTTCCGCAGCATGGCGGAATCGAACCGAAAAGTACTGAATTTAGCTGGCATGGATAGGTTTTACTGCCCAAACACCTTTAGGTGATCCTGTTTAAATTTTTCAATTCCCGCGTCCGTCAAAGGATGCTTGGTCATGGCTTCAATTACCGAATATGGCACGGTGGCAATATCTGCGCCAGCCAAGGCGCACTGGGTGACATGCATGGGGTGGCGGACACTGGCGGCAATGATTTCGGTTTTAAGCTCATAAATCGAAAAGATTTCGGCAATCGTCTGAACCAGTTCTACGCCGTCGGTAGAAATATCGTCCAGCCGTCCCAGGAAGGGAGATACATAATCGGCGCCGGCTCTGGCGGCAAGAAGCGCTTGATTGGCACTGAAAATCAGGGTTACATTGGTTTTGATTTTTTCTTTTGCCAGTACTTTTACAGCTTTTAAGCCCTCGATGGTCATGGGAATCTTGACGACCATATTGGGATGAAGCTGAGCGATTTCTCTGGCCTCTTTAATCATATCCTCGGCGCTGACCGTAGTGGCCTTTACCTCTCCGCTGATTGGTCCGTCTACGATATCGGTAATTTCCTTGAGCACCTCTTCAAAATTGCGGCCTTCCTTAGCGATCAGCGAAGGATTGGTAGTGACTCCGCAGATGACGCCCATAGCAGCCGCTTTGCGAATATCTTCAACATTTGCGGTATCTAAAAAAAATTTCATGATATACCTCCTAAAAATGGTTGTACTTGGGATTAAAGGTAAAATCCGAAGGCCTCCGACAGCGATCGGAAATTGGATTTTTCAGCAATTGCAAAGGATGTCAAAGCATTTGCCCTCCTCCTGGGAAGACTTTTGTTGCTGGTGCCGATGACGCTGTGCACTGCCGGAGCAAGCGCTGCATCCGTTCTTTTGCGCCCGTTATGGCGGCTGGAAAATACCGAAACAAATAAAGGCAAACGGCGGAGCTTTTTCGATATGACAATTTTTAGCCGAGCGGTCTGCCGATTTGCTTTGATAAGTCGATATCGTCTTACGGATAAGCTAAGTATAACAAAAATAAATGTAAAAAACAAGCACGGGCAAGGAGAATTTTGCGGAGACAGCTTCATCGTAAAGTAGGCTTTTAAGAATTTAATCCTTCTTGAAAAGCTTTTTTAGTTGAAAGTTGTAAAATAAAGTGTCAGTATTACAAATAAAAATTCATATAAAATTGCCATCACAGTACCGTCCGCCCCCGAGTCCTGTCATCCCTTTTGGAAGGTCGCCCGTTGTCCGAAGCGACCGCAGGGAGCAAGTTTCGATGCGCCTTCCAAAAGGGATGACAAAATTGGGAGGTATGGCAAT
>JBGZBY010000091.1:0-2583 GCA_041844915.1 Eubacteriales bacterium | reverse complement strand
CAACCGCATACTCGGCCGCTGCTGCCTCTAAAATATCCAAGCCCATTGCTTTGGCTTTCTCGGTATCCGTAACAATATAGCCAGCCATATAATTTATAGTGCCGGGCTCACTCGCGTCACCGCAAGCCCCCACAATATCACGGCAAGCTCCTACATATTGCCCCTCTCCCAGCCTTGACAATTCCTCATGGCTGTATTTTGAAAGCAATTTTTCCCATACACCCGGGCACAGAGCCGAGCTGATGTTTTGCTCATTGATACCTGCCACGATAAACGCCGCCTTCCTTTGAATTGTAACATTCATACTTCTTCCTCCTTTTACGCTCAGCGCCATTTGGATGCGAGAAACTAACCTAAATGGCTTTCCATTTCTTACTTCCGAAGGAGTCGATCCATGAAAATTTTTAAAAGCCGCCCCAAACGAATCTGGCGATTCATAGCCGAACTTAACGGCTATATCAATTATTTTTTCATTCGTATTCCGCAATTGATTCGCCGCTTCCGTCAGCCTTCTGCTTCTGATATATTCTGAGAGGGTCGTTCCCGTCAGAACAGAAAACAGTCGGCTAAACATCGAATAGGAATAACCCGATAAACAAAGCACTCTCTTTTCGTCAACTTCATCCTCTAAAGCTGTTTCAATATAATCTATCGTGTCATTAAACGCTTTAATAATATTCATTCCGAATCTCTCCTTTCGATTATAGTATAGAAGCCAGAAAACCTTTTTACCCTATAATAGCCGTACCAATTTTAGCGGAAAGCGAGCTGCTTCTGTATTTTTATATATCCCGCCAAAAAGGCTCCCCGTCAAACAGAAAAGCTTTTCCTCAATTGAAATTTTGCGGAAATTGTTTTATAATAATAAGAGAGTCTTTATTCTCTCCATTTTATCAAGCCTGCGTTTTCGCACTTTTATTCCCTGTCAAATGATTCGCTCAAAAATCGGGCTTTGATTATCACTTCGGCTAAACAAGCAGAACGGAGGTTTCTTATGATTCAAATCGACTTTTACAGCGAAGATATTATCAGCCTTTTGACCCCGATCTATTCCACCAAGCCGGAAAAGGTCTATTTCCTGATTGATCCCGCCGAGCTGACCGATCCCCGTATTGTGCCGATTAAAGAAACCATTCTTTCCTGGGGCTTTGTTCGCCAGCTCCACTTTTTGCCCGCAAATCGCTATGATATCCGCAGTATTATGGATTGCCTGCAAGAGATTATCGAGGCCGCCGAAGGAGATATTTATATTGACCTGACCGGAGGCTGGGAGCTTTTTTCGGCAGGCGCCTATCAGCTTTGCCAAAAGGAAGTGGTTACACCTATCTATATGAATCTGGAAAAAGAAATTATTTATCATGTAGACAGCGGCGAAATTCTTACTAGGGTTCACCATATCTCCGCCAACGACTTTATTTCTGCCGTCGGCGCAAAACGCTTAGACGACTCACACTTTCTTCCAGCAAAGGAAAGCTATCCGCTGATTTTGACACTGGCCGAAAAAATCTTCCGGCATCTGCCGGAATGGCATGCACTCAACCACTATATTGCCGATCGATTAAAATCTTTAAAGGAGAAACATTCCTCCTCACGCAAGCCAAAAACGGTCAGTATTCCCATCCCGCCCGCTATCCGGCACCAAGGAGTCACCTATTCTACCAAGTATTTGGTCAAGCAGTTTGTCCGCTACGGCCTTTTACTGGAAAAAGAAGGGCAGCGCTATCGCTTTGCCAGCCTTACTGCCATGCAATATCTGCGCACCTTTGGAATCTGGCTGGAGCTTTTTATCTATATCAAGGCGCAAAGCTTTTTTGACGAATCCTCTTTGGGCGTTGTCATCGACTGGCAAAAAAGCGATGAACTCGACACCAAGGACAATGAAATCGACGTGCTGGTCATGCATCGCTCCATGCCAATCTTTATCTCCTGTAAGATGCGCGAGATAAAGGCAGACGACGTCTATGAGGTCGGCTATCTGGCAAGCCGACTGGGCGGCCGACAAGCCAAGAGCATTATCGCCACTACCTTTCCGGCTCGGATGGAAGAAGAAAATCCAACCGGCATTTATCGCCGCCTTGAGAAAATGAAAATCGGTCTGATCGAAGCCTCCGATTTTTTGCAGTTTCCCTCTGATGAGGTATTTGAGCGGGCATTGGCCATGACAAAATAGATGATCAAAGCTCTGCTGTTTTGATAGCATTTCAAAAAGCCTTTTTCTTTCCGATATTGTGAAAGAAAAAGGCTTTGCCATCTGTCATAAATGCTGTCGCTTCTGGAAAGTCACAAGATCAAGCCCAGCCCCAAAAGCGCAAGGTCGCTTGCCTTCCCAAGCCTCGCCTGCCTTATTACATGGCCTGCATTAGGCCTCCGTGCAGCCACGCCTCCCCTTTGAAGCGCATCCCTGCCGTCGGTAAGCCGACCAGATCCTCCCGATTAATATATACATTGATGTGAACTCCCATCGTTTCAACGTCCAGACAATAAAAGGATTTGCTGGTCAAAACATTGGTCAGAATCTTCACTTCCTTGATCTCTCCTAAAATCGCGTAAATATCGTCCACCTCACTCAGGGGATAAAAATAT
>JBGZBY010000090.1:0-18039 GCA_041844915.1 Eubacteriales bacterium | reverse complement strand
AGCGCTATAAATTATATGGCTGGCTATATTGTTACGGATACCGAGAAAGCCAAAGCAATGGGCTTGGATATTTTAGAGGCAGCAGCGGCCGAGTATGCGGTTGTGGAGCTAAAAGGAAGCGTGCCGGAATGCATTCACAACGGCTGGAAATATGTCATGGAAGTATTTTTTCCGGAGCATGGATATACCCATTCGGGAATGCCAGATTTCGAGGTTTATCGCGAGGGCGACATCCATCGGCCGGATTATGAAATGGAATTGTGGATTCCCATAGTAAAGAGGTAGCGGAGCGGATTATTTTAGAAAGAGTGCTTCCAAAGTGAGAAAAAAACTGCTTTGGAGGCATTTTGTTTTTGTGCAGGCAGGCGCTGCCTTAAGCAAGTAAAATTTGACAAATCCTAGACAAAATAATAAAATAAAAAAAGAGAGCTTTTGACAAAGAGGAAGGTGAGAGGGATGAAAAAAATTTTAAAAGGGCTGCTGCTGATGGGGGGAAGCCTTTTGCTGTGCTTGGCAGTATATGCCGGATACCTTATGCTGTCCTATGCGAGGATACCGGATTGTCAGCCGCTGGAGGTGGCGCATGGAGCAAATGAGATGTCTGCCTTTACAACCGATGCTTCGTATCGGGCAATTAGCTTTAATATAGGATTTGGGGCATTTACACCGGAGTTTAGCTTCTTTATGGATGGCGGCGTTTCTGCTTGGGGCAAAAGCAGGGAAAGTGTTGAAGCCGCGGTCAGGGGAGCGGCGCAACTGGTTTCTAGCAGAAGGCCTGATTTGATTGCATTTCAGGAGGTTGATGTGGCGGGAACGAGAAGCTATCAAGTTGACCAGTACCGTCTGCTGACGGAGATTTTTTTGGATTATTCGCGTATTTTTGCGGTCAATTATGATTCGGCGTTTTTGTTTTATCCCCTTCACCAGCCGATCGGAAAAAATAAAAGCGGGCTTGCCACTTACTCGGCAAGGGGAATGGACAGTGGTCTACGAAGAAGTCTGCCGATTTCGGATGGCTTCTCTAAATTTTTGGATTTGGATCGTGCCTACAGTATTTCCCGAATAAAAACGGCAAATAACAAATATTTGGTGTTTATCAATACCCATTTATCAGCATACGGAGCGGATAAGTCGATTCGGGAAAAGCAGTTGGCGCTTTTGTCGGAGGATATGCAAAAGGAATATGAACTGGGCAATTATGTAATTGTGGCAGGAGATTTTAATCATGATTTAAGAGAAAGGACGGAGATCGTAAGACTGTCTTGGACACAGCCCTTTCCAAGAGAGCTTTTGCCGAAGTCCTTTGTACCGGCGCTGGATCGGCTGCCGGAGATAAACCGTAGAAGTATGCCGGAGAGCGCCCGCAATGTGGATGAACCGTATACTTTAGGCAAAACGCTGACTTTTATGGTGGACGGCTTTTTGGTGTCGGAAAATATCGAGGTAGAGGGATTGGAGGTTATTTCCACAGGCTTTCTTTATTCCGATCATGAGCCGGTCGAGCTGACCTTTCGCCTTAAGTAGCTTTTGCTTTTGTCAAAAAAATAAGAGCGTAGGCGTTTAAGAAAGGGAAATGAAAACTTTTGTTCTGTAAGTGAAGGGCCTGAGTGGAAGGAGCAGGAGATTTTTGAAAGCATTTTGGGATTGATATATTTTTAGGCTTGCAAAGTAAATCCGGGCAGGTGTCCTGTTGACGCAGATCTTAAAAGCGGAGCCGACGGCGGGCAGGCGTGCTTTATTTTTTGCTGGAACTTATATAAAATTTGTGGTATAATGAGTTTGTCTTATAAAGATAATACTTGACAATTGATGGAGGTAAGAGTATGGGCTTGATTCAACTCATGGGAGGAGTAGTGGGATCCGCTGCCGGAGCGATTGGCGGAACATTGGCCGATCAATGGGCAGAAACAATTGAACCAGCGGAAATGAACAATCAGGTTATTGCAACCTATGGCGTCAGAGTCCGGGCAAATGATAGAAGAAACGTCAATACCAAGGGAACAGCAGATGTTATTACCAACGGCTCGGTCATTCACGTGCCAGAAAATACATTTATGCTTTTAGTAGACGGCGGAAAGATCGTGTCGGCAACTGATGAAGCCGGCTATTATCAAGTGGATAATTCGAGAGCGCCGTCTATTTTCTTCCGTTCGGCGCAGGATACGGTGATCCCGGGCTATAATAATACTAATCGTAATGCGATCCAAAGACCTGGTGGATTTAAAAATACGCTTTTGGATTCTTGGGAACGTTTCAAATTTGGCGGAACTACGCCGGTAAAGCAAACCGTAGTATATATCAATCAACAGGAAATTCCGGATTTTCGTTTCGGTACCAAGCAGCCGATTTTATTTGCTGATCGGGCTACCTTAAACGGAACGCTGCTGACGGCGAAGGTTACCTCCTTTGGTACCTATTCGATTAAAGTCAGCGATCCGATGCTGTTTTATCGTGAGGTCTGCAATAAAACAGGAAAAGAAACGCTTACGACCGAGGATATGGCGGAGCAATATACCAATGAGTATTTGATGGCGCTTCAGACGGCGCTGGCTTCCTTGGCGAAAGAAGGAATGAGCGTGGTTGAAATCCAGATCAGCACCTCCCGCATTGGTCAGGAAATGGCAGATGTGCTGGATGATGAATGGCAGGCAAAACGTGGATTTTATATTGCTTCTGTGGGAATTGCCTCGATTGGTCTGGACGATAAGACCAATGAAGTGCTGGAGAGCATGAATGCGGATTCGATTTTGATGGATCCGAATCGCCGGGCAGCTAGAATGACTCGCGGTGTGGCCGCTGGTATTGAAGCAGCAGGAAGCAATGAGAACGGAGCTATGATGGGCTTTGCCGGAATCGGTATGGGAATGAATGCGACCGGCATGGGCGCTGGCATGGGACAGGTTATGAATCCGCCACAGGGCGGTTATTACCCGCCGCAGGGTGGCTATTATCCGCCACAAGGAGGCTATTATCCGCCGCAAGGCGGCTATCCGCCACAGGGCGGTTATTATCCACAGCAGGGAGCACCGCAGGGCTATCCGCAGCAAGGAGCACCGCAAGGTTATCCACAGCAAGGAGCGCCGCAGGGCTATCCGCAGCAGGGAGCGCCGCAGGGCTATCCGCAGCAGGGAGCGCCGCAGGGCTACCCGCAGCAAGGAGCGCCGCAGGGCTACCCGCAGCAAGGAGCGCCGCAGGGCTACCCGCAGCAAGGAGCACCGCAGGGCTACCCGCAGCAGGGAGCACCGCAAGGTGAACAGCCGCAAATGCCGCAGCCGAATCAGCCGCAGCAGCCGTAATAGAGGAAACAGGAAGCTTCTCTCTGGCAGGATGCCAGAGAGGGAGTTGAGGAAGGGATAAAGAAAAATTGAGAAGTAACAGAGCAAGCAAAATCGGGGCTTGCTCTGTTACTTGCGTTCGGGTCAGCCGAATAAAAGGTCGATACCGCCGTCAAAACGAGAAAGAAAACAATTTCAAAAGGGAGAGGTGTAAGCATGGAGCATGTCAGAGATTATAAATGTTTGTCTTGCGGAGCGGGGCTTCGCTTTGACCCGGTGTCGCAGCAGTGGAAATGCGACTATTGTCGGTCTATTTTTACCAAGCAGCAATTGGATGAATTTTATGACAGAAAAGAGGCGCGAGAAAGAGAGCAGGCCGCAGCAGCGGGCAGAACGGTTTCTCCGCAGAAAAAAGCGGAGCCAGTGGAGCTGGATTCGTATCATTGCAAAAGCTGCGGAGCGGAGATTGTTGGCGATCATGAAACAATTGCGACCTTTTGTCTGTACTGTAAATCTCCGACAATTATCAAAGCCCGAATGCAGGGGGAATTTTCTCCGCGCTATGTGATTCCCTTCAAGCTGGATCAGAAAAAGGCCAAAGAATTATATGCCACATGGATAAAGGGGCATTTTCTGGCGCCTGCGCAATTCAAAAGAGATGAGGAGATTGAAAAAATTCGGGGGGTATATGCGCCGTTTTGGATTTACCATTCTCAGAATATCCGTACTTATATGGCGGGAGTCGGCAGCCAGACCAGAAGCTGGCGAAGCGGAGATACGGAATATACGGAAACTTCTTATTTTAATGTTGTCCGAGATGGCTTTATTTCGTATAATAATGTGCCGGTAGATGCATCGACGAAAATGGACGATACGGCGATGCTGGCGATTGAACCGTTTGATTATAAAGAAATGGTTGATTTTTCGATGGATTATATGACCGGTTTTTTTGCGGAGCGTTTTGATCAGAAAAAGGGAGAGCTGGAGGAACGAGCTAAGGGTCGGATGACGAGCTATGCCAAAAACAAAATGCGGGGAACGATAAACTATTCCAGTTATTTGCCGCAAATGGAGCAGATTGATTTTCAAAGCGTTGAAGCGGATTATACCTTGTTTCCGGTGTATATTTTGACCAATATTTATCAGGGAGAAACTATGCAGTATATGGTCAATGGGCAAACCGGCAAAATCTATGGAAAAGTACCGGTCAGCAAGGGAAAGCTGGCATCGGTTTTTGGTGTGGCCTTTGTAGCGTTCTGGCTGATGGTGGGTTTGCTGGGAGCCTTTTGGGGATAGCAGGAGATCGAGCCGCGGAGGTGAGCTTTTGTCATAGAGGCATACAGAAAAGGCTTGAAAATGCTGAGGGTATGGGGCATATTAGCTTTTAGAGGAGGAGAAAATGAAAAAGATATATAAAATATATGCGGTTTTGGCTTTTTTGATAGCCTTGCTTTTAACCATGCTGCCGGCGGAGGCGGCGGGCAAGATGCGGCTGATGGATGAATACGATGTATTTTCGACGGAGGAGGAAGCAAGAGTAGCCGAGAAGCTGGAGCAGCTCAGCGTGGAAAGAGGGATTGATTATTTCGTCATTTTCCCCAGCGCCTTCGCCAACCCGACGGACGAGGGCTATCGCAGTTATGTGGAAAGCTTTTTTAGTGGGAACGGCTATGGGGAGGAAAAAACTGGCGCGGTATTGCTGGTCGATATGGAAAATCGAAAGATTCATGTTCGCGGCTTTGGCAAAATGTATCCTGTTTTTGCCAGTGACAGCAATATTGATAAGGTGACGGAGCTGGTCGGCTCTGCTCTGCGGGCAAGCGATTATGAAGAAGCAGTCAATGAATTTTTACAGGAATCCTATACTTTATACAGAAGATACAATCGAAGCTTTTTGCAGAAGCTGGTTGATATGATGATTTCTCTTAAGGGACTGGGTATTGCCTTGGCTGGAGCAGCGCTGATTACGGTGGGGGTTCGAGCTGCGCACAATAGAAACACCAAGCCAAAGGCGGCGGAATTTGAAGTGGCAGGCAGCTTTAAGCTGGTCAATAAGCAGGATGTCTTTTCGCATAAAAACGTTACTAGTCGTAGGATTGAGCGGTCGAACAGCTCAGGCGGCGGAGGCAGCAGCAGTGGAGGCAGCAGTGGTGGAACTCGCAGCTTTTAAAAAAGGATGGAATAAACAATAAAGGAAAAGCTATGAATGAATTGATTCGGAATTTACAGGAAAGAGAGGAGCTTTCCTTTGAAGAGGCTCAATATTATCTAAAGAAGGCGGGAGGTGATCCTGAACGGGCGGCGTATTTGGTGCGCAGGCACAGAAATTCGCTGTTTCGGAGATTTCTTCGCGGCTTCAAAGAAACTTTTTCATCTTTTTGGCGATATCGCTTTATCATTTGCCGCCAAGATCGAACATTTGTCAATATTCCTTTTTTTGTTTTTTTCATTTTGATCGGAATGACAATGAGCGTGACGGAAGTGGAATTTTTTCTACTGGCAATGCTTTTGACGGCGGTAGTCATTTTGTCTGGCTCGGAGATGAGCTTGAAGAAGCCGTCAGATGGGAATGCTCTATCGGCAGTCTCATATTCTGAGAGGGAGCCGAACCGAACTGCCGATTTTCCGATGTCAGCTGGAGCGACGGAGCAGGTAGTCAAAAAGGAGAAGCCGGAACAGGAGACTCCTTTGCAGGAGGATTGGAAGGAATATTCGGAGATTATTATTAAATAGGATAGCATTCCGAGAATAAATAAGGAAGAAAGACGGAAGGATTTAACAAGAGGTGAATGAATTGGGCAAGATATTAATTGTGGAAGATGAGGCAAAAATTTCCCGTTTTTTGGAGCTGGAGCTGACATACGAGGGATATGAGGTAATTACGGCAGCTGACGGCAGAACGGGCTTGACGATGGCTCTTTCGGAGGAGGTGGATTTGATTATTTTGGACTTGATGCTGCCGGTGATGAGCGGGATTGAGGTCTGCCGCCGAATCCGGCAAAGCGATCAAAGCCTGCCGATCATTATGCTGACTGCCAAGGATGATGTTTCCGATAAGGTTATGGGCTTGGATATGGGAGCAAACGACTATATGACAAAGCCGTTTGCTATTGAGGAGCTGCTGGCTAGGATTCGGGTGGCGCTTAAACGAGAAAAAATGGAGGAATCCAAAGAAAGCGGAAATGTATACAGCTTTGGCGATCTGGTGCTGGATGACATGAAGCGCCAGGTATTTTATAAAAAAGAGCTGATCATGCTGACCAAAAAAGAATATGAGCTGCTGAAATATCTGATCTCCAATAAAAATATTGCACTGGAAAGAGAAAAAATCTTAGAGCGGGTATGGGGCTATGACTATTATGGCGACACCAATGTCATTGATGTCTATGTTCGCTATCTGCGCTCCAAGATTGACCAGAAATATGGAATTGAGATGATCAGAACTGTTCGGGGAGTAGGATATATTATCTATGATTAGACGAGTAAGCAAGGAAAGCGCCCGATGGATCGGGCGTTTTTTCGGCGGAATTGTTGATTTTTTTCGGTCAGCGTTTCTGGGGATTCATTTGTCAATCCGAAGAAAAATTACGGTTGATTTTTTGACACTGTATATTTTGCTGTCGGCGATTTCGATTATGGTAGTTTCTTTGCTGTTTACTTATTACAGCGTTGAGTATTTAGGATTGGAGGTCAACGCCAATGTAGATAAGTCTTTGCTGGCCTATGATCGGGCGCGCTATGACCAAGAGGAATTAAAAAAGAGATTGGATAGTTTGAGCGAGGGCAGCGGCATTGAGCTGGCGGTCGATGTGGTCGGAGAGAATTCGACAGAGCATGTGCAGACAGAAAAATTTATCAATGAGCCATTTCCAACCTCCTTATATCAAAAGCTATATGTTATGATAAAGTATAATTATATCGCCAAAGAGCCCTACTATATCAATTTGCGCTCTGATGGGGTGGGCAAAAACGATTATGTAGTTTATCAGCTGCATCATTTTACTCGGCATTCCAGACATACGGCGATAATTGCCCTGCTTATGACCTTGACGAGCAGCATTAGCTTTTTCTTTTTAAGTGTGATTGGCGGTGGCAGAGTGAAAGCAGTATTGAGTCCGATTTATCAGATGACGAGGACGGCAGCGCAGATATCTGGTAAGAATTTGGAGGAGCGTCTAGATATTTCCTCGACTAAATATGAGCTGCGGGATTTGGCGATTACAATCAACGATATGCTGAATCGGCTGAATCAGGACTATCTCCGACAGAAGCAATTTGTTTCGGATGTTTCGCATGAGCTTAGAACGCCAATTGCGATCATTAACGGCTATGGCAAGATGGTTAGCCGTTGGGGCAGGTCGGATGAAAAAATTTTGTATGAGGCGATGGACGCTATTTTGGATGAAGCCCAGAATATGCAGGTATTGGTTGAAAATTTGCTGACACTAGCAAGATCGGACAATCAAACGCTGTCTTTTGAATATGAGATTTTTAATTTGTCCGTACTGGTCGAGCAGGTCGTTGAGCAGGCAAGATTGGTCAATTCTAGGGAACAGGTCATTGAAGCGGAGATTGAGCCGGAGCTTTGGTGCAATCTTGATTTTGCCAAGATGAAGCAGGTTTTGCGTATTTTTATGGACAATGCCGTTAAATATACAGATTCCGGTAAGCGGATTATCGGCTTTTGTTATACCGACCAAAAAAATGTGTATGTCGGCATTCGAGATAGTGGAATCGGCGTTGAACCGGATGAAATTTCTCGTTTATTTGAGCGCTTTTATCGCTTAGATGAATCCAGAGCCAGAGAAACCGGCGGTCACGGTCTGGGGCTGGCGATTGCCAAGGCGCTGGTTACCGGCCAAGGGGGCGTAATCAGAGCTAGGTCGCAAAAGGGAGTTGGAAGCGAGTTTGCAATGGTGTTTCCTAAAGAACAGTATTTAATACAAATGGAGGAAAACGAAGAAAAGCATTAGCTGAAAGATATGCTCGCGCTGAATTGCAGATATTGGGTGCAGAAGGAATCGGTTTAAGGCAGGTCCTTTAAGAGCGCCAAAGGAAGGGGGGTGAATTAATGGCAAAAAGGAAAGCATATCAGCTGGAAGTGTGCGTAGATAGCGTAGAGTCGGCAAAAGCGGCGGAAGCAGGCGGAGCTGATCGGCTGGAATTATGCGATAATTTGGTGATTGGCGGAACAACACCATCCCCAGTTTTTTATGAACAGGTAAGAAAAAGTGTTAATATTCCGATTCATGTTTTAATTAGACCAAGATTTGGTGATTTTTTGTATTCGGAGGCGGAAGTTGAGAGAATGGAGCAGGAAATTGCCGCACTTTACCATTTGGGAGCAAATTCCTTTGTGATCGGTGCTTTGCAGGCGGACGGAACTTTGGATGTAGAAGCTTTGAAGCGATTGATGCAGGCGGCGTTGCAGGCTCAATTTATTTTGCACCGCGCGTTTGATATGACCAAGGATTTATTATTTTCTTTAGAGCAGGCAGTAGAATTGGGCTTTTCTGGCATTTTAACTTCGGGAGGGGAGAATACGGCAATAGAAGGCGCAACAATGCTTCGCCGTTTAAAGGAAAAAGGAAGAAATCGCTTGGACATCATTGCGGGAGCGGGAATTCGCTCGTCCAATTTAAAAAATTTATTAGATAAGACGGGAATAGGGGTTTATCATTTAAGCGGGAAAAAGAGAATTGATAGCCGAATGCGGTACCGCAGGGAAAAAATTTTTATGGGATTGGAAGGAATTTCCGAATACGAAAGTTTTGTAACAGAAGAAGAAGAAATACGACGGGTCGCTGATATTTTGAAAAAAGCAGAAAGGGAAAAGGAATGTCAACATTTTGGCTGAAGATAATAGCGATTACTACAATGGCAATTGACCATATGGGAGCAATCTTTTTCCCGCAGTACATTTTCCTGCGCATCATTGGCAGAATAGCATTTCCGCTTTTTGCCTTTCTTTTGGTGGAGGGGATGGTCAGGACTAAGAGTCTGGAAAAATATATGCTCCGAATGCTTTTATTTGCAGTAATTACGGAGCTGCCTTTTGATTTAGCTTTTTGGGGTCTGCCCTTTCAATGGGGGCATCAAAATGTGATGTGGACTTTTTTTCTGGCGCTGGCGGCCGTGTATTGCTATGAAAAATTGCCGGATAAATATAGGACGGCATTGTTTTTTTGGGGGATTGCTTTGGCCTTTGCAGGGGCGGCGACCTTGTTAAAAACGGATTACGGCGGATGGGGAGTGATTTGGGTGATGAATTTTTATTATTATCGGGAAAAGCAGCTGCTAAAATATGTCAATGCCTGTCTGCTGCTTTTGTATTACGGCTTGTCCTATACCCTGTCTTATGGGATGTTTTTCTGGCAGCAATATTTACAGGCTTTTGCTCTACTAAGCTTTCCCTTTCTGCTCTCCTATAACGGCAAGAAGGGGCCGGCTTTGAAATATTTATTTTATGCCTTTTATCCTGGACATTTGCTTGTTTTTTGGCTGTGCGCCCGCTTTTGGGGCGGCGGATTTTAGGCTTTCTGCCGCCGGATAGGACAGCTTTGCTTCGAGGAAGAAAGAGCTTGGAATGCAGAGAAGAGAAGGAGGCAGACGAAGGAATACTGGCAGTGATGGTAAAAATCAAGGTTAGGAAGAAATGAGGTTATTATGAAAAATATATTATATGTATTTGCCGATCAATGGAGAAAAACTGCGCTGGGCTTTGAAGGAGAGCCGGTACAGACTCCGAATATGGATCGTTTTGCGGCGGAGGGTTTGGTCTTTGATCAGGCAATCAGCAGCTATCCGCTATGTTCCCCGCATCGAGCGGCACTCTTGACCGGTAAATATCCATATGCCTGCGGCATGTGGACAAATTGTAAAATAGGTCTGGATGAGGTGGTATGCCTGAAGCCGCAGGAGCTGACCTTTGGCGAAGTGTTTCAGGAGCATGGCTACCAGACAGCTTATATTGGAAAATGGCATTTGGATGCCAGCGAGCAGAATTTTCGGAAGGCTCCGGCATCGACGGCGCGGGAATGGGATGCCTATACGCCGGAAGGGGAAAGACGTCACGGCTTTGAGCATTGGTTTTCCTATGGCGCAATGGATGAGCATTTAAACCCGCACTACTGGCAGGCTACGGAAAAGCCGATTTACCCCGGCGGCTGGTCGGTTGAGGTGGAAACGAATAATGCCATTGATTTTTTGAAAAATAGAGATAGAAAAAAACCATTTTGTATGGTAATATCATGGAATCCCCCTCATCCGCCGTATGACAAGGTGCCGGAAAAATATTTTGCCGAACAGCCGGAAATTAAAGACTTTTCTCCCAATGTACCGGAGGAGCTGCGCAGAGATCCTGCTTTTTTGAAGAAGGTAAGAGAGTATTACGCGGCGATTCGTGGGCTGGACGAGAATTTTGGGCGACTTTTGAGCTATTTGGAGGAGGCGGGGCTGGCCGAAGATACCATAGTGATTTTAAGCGCCGATCATGGCGATATGATGGGCTCGCAGGGATTGATGGGGAAAAATATTTGGTATGAGGAATCCATTCGCATTCCCTTTATCGTCAAGGGCAAAGGAATTCGGCAGGGTAGAACTGATGCGCTGCTTTCCAGCATGGATCATATGCCGACCTTGCTTGATCTGGCGGGTTTGCCGATACCGGATACAGTACAAGGCAAAAGCTTTTACTCGCTGATAGCGGAAGAAGCCGCTGCCGTGCCGTGCAATCAGGAATACCGGCTGACAGAGGAAGCGGATGCTGTCTTTTTATCCATGATTCCGGGAATGCCGGAGTTGATTGCGCCTTACCGCGAACGCGGCCTGAATCATAAGGCATTCGGCTGGCGGGGCTTGCGCGCTAAGAGCTTCAGCTATGTGATTGATAATGGCGTTGAGCCGGGGAAGAAGCAGGTTCGCTATTACTATGACCTGAAAGAGGATCCCTATCAGCTTTCGCCGATTGTGCTATCGCCGGAATCCGACTTTTGCCGGAAATGGGATCCGGTTTTGGAGGAGCATTTGAATCGGATTTGCGATCCGTTTTTAATGCATTCTATTTTTGCCTGAGCCTTTGCTTAGGAGCGAAAGAGTGCTTGCCCGCTTTTTGGCAGGAAAAAGGCGGTTGCCCAGGCGTTTTATAAAAGTCGCTGCTTGCCGAATAAGCATAAGAGCAGCGGAGGAAACCAAAAATCAAAGCGTTTACGGATTTTCACAAGGAAAGGAAAAGGAAATGAATTTCACAAATTACCAAGCAGCTACCAAAGAGGACATTAAGCAGGCAATTGACACTGCCGTGGTGCAGATTACATCCGATCTTGATAATTTTGTCGATTGTTTTAAGGTGGATGGAACAACAAACAATTTCTATGAACCGTCAGATAATACAACCTGGACCTCAGGCTTTTGGACAGGGCAGCTTTGGCTGGCATATGAAATGACCGGCAATGAGAGATTTAAGCAAATCGGACAAAAGCATGTCACCAGCTTTTTGAACCGGATTAAGGAGAGAATTGACGTTGACCATCATGATATGGGCTTTTTGTACAGCCTTTCCTGTGTGGCGTCATATAAGCTGACGGGCAATGAGGAGGGCAAGCAGGCGGCGATTTTGGCTGCGGACAATCTGATTTCCCGCTATCAGCCGAAGGGCGATTTTATTCAGGCATGGGGCAAGGTCGGCGCGGATGACAACTATCGCTTGATTATCGACTGTCTTTTGAATTTGCCGCTGCTTTACTGGGCGAGCGAGGTGACCGGCGATAAAAAATATGAGGAAATTGCGACGAGGCATATTCATACAGCTTTGAAGGTGGTGCTCAGAGAGGATAACTCGACGCATCACACCTATTATTTCGATAAAGAAACCGGCGAGCCGCTGCATGGAATTACGCATCAGGGCTACAGCCATACTTCGGCATGGTCAAGAGGACAGGCATGGGGAATTTACGGCACGGCGCTCAGCTATCGCTATGTGAAAAATCCGGAGTATCTGGAAACCTTTTATAAAATGACGGATTTCTTTATTGAGCATTTGCCGAAGGATCTGGTTCCCTTCTGGGATTTTGATTTCACTGACGGCTCGGACGAGCCGAGAGATAGCTCGGCGGCAGCGATTGCTGTCTGCGGTATGCTGGAAATGGTAAAATACCTGCCGGAGGAGAAGGCAAAATATTATACGGATATTGCCATGAAGATTTTAAAATCCCTGATAGATAATTATGCGGCAAAGGATCCGAGTAAGTCGAACGGCTTGTTGATGCATGGCGTGTATGTGAGAAAAAGCCCGTATAACGCCGGAGTCAACCGCAATGTAGACGAATGCAATACTTGGGGAGATTATTTCTATTTTGAAGCGTTGGTGAGATGCAGCAAGGATTGGGAGCTATATTGGTAAAATGAAAAGCAAAGCAATGTTTCAACATTTTGGGAAATATCAGAGGAAGATGTATGTCATGAATTTGATGCTTTCCTTGATTCTGACCTCTGTTTTAGTGCCGGTGATTTTTGTGCTGGTATTTCAGATGAATGCCAAGGATTATCGGCGGGAGATGGACGAATCGGTTGAAAAAACACTCGGCAATGTATCTTTAAAGGGAGAGATCATTGCCGAGGCTTTGCATACGATTGAAACCAGTCAGGAGTTGGCAGACTTTCTTGCGGCAAGCTCCCGTGGAGAATATTATTTACAAAGCTACCTGCTCAAAAGCAAACTGACCAAGGTGTCCTCGCGATATTTGAACGCTGCCTTCGTCCTGTCGATTACGATACCAGATGAGATGGCGTCGGTAATCACTCCTTATGAAACAGTTGGGAAAAAAGCCTTTTCGGAGCAGTTTTTCGGAGAAGCGGAGATATTGATGCAAAAAGTCAAAGAACTGAAGGCGGAGGGCGCGGATGCAAGCTTTTCGTTTGAGGCTGAAAAAACGCTGTGCTACATGAAATATGGTCAAATACAGGGGCGGGAATATTTGATTTTTTTGGAGATCCCTAAGCGCGAGTTGCTTCCTCTTATGCCGGAGGTCAGCTGGAATTTGGCAGATCAGGGGCGGATTTTTGCCGGAGATAAAACGATTACGCAAGAACAGCTGCAAGCGATTATGAGCGAGCATCGAGCGATAGCCGAATACCGCGACGAGGTTGTTTTTGTACGCTGGCTTCAAGGGCTGAATTGGACTTTGACAGCTTCGTATGACAGATTAAAGCCGGATATGAAAATTCTGCTCCTTTATTTTTTGCTGCCCTTTTTGCTTTTATCCGTTGTAATCGCAGTAATAGCCTCTTTGATTACCCGCAGCCTTTATCGGCCGATCAAGGAGTTGGTGCTACAAACGAAAAGCATTGTGAGCATTGATAATGACGAGGATGAAATAAAGTTGTTAAAGCATGGGGCGGCGCAGGCGCGTCAGCTGTCAAGAGATTTGAAGGAAACGCTATCGGAAAAGGAAAGGCTGCTGCGGTATAAGCAAAATAGGGATTTGCTTTTTGGCATCCTGCCGCCGCAGATCAATGACCGTAGGTCCGAGCAGTCCTTTGTGGTGGCGGTATTCAGCCTGCACAATGTGCCGGAGGAGGAGAGATATCTTTTTAAGCAGTACCTTCAGGAAAGGCTGGAGGCGGCGGAAGGCGTCAGCTATATTAATACGGAGGATGTTTCTTGTACAATTATTATGGAAGCGAATTCTTTAGAAAAAGCTAAGGCATTTGTTCTGGAAAAGCTGGAGAACAGCCCGGTTGACGAAGTGCAGATTGCTTTGAGCGATTCGGGCTTTGGCTTGGAAAGCATCAAATCCCTGTATTTGCAGTGCTCTTTGCTCTTGCAGTATAAATACCTCTACCGGCAGCAAAGATTTTTAACTGCTGATTTGATAATGCTGAAGGCAAATGAAAGCTATAGCTACCCGTTGTCTTTGGAAAACAGCCTGATTCAAATGGTTCTAAACGGGCATACGGACAGTTTGACGGTATTTGATCAGATCATTGGGCAAAACGAAGGGATTGCGGCAACGGCGCCGCATTTGAGGCATCGCTTTGTGCTTGTGCTGATAGGTACTCTTCACCGCATTCTGCGGGAATTTTATATGGAGATTCCTCTTACCTATGATTTGAACAAGCTGGAGGCGGAATGGCAGGCGGAGGATATCTTTGAACAGCTAAGGCAGGATATTGCTGATATTTTAAACTTTGTTGCTTCAAAGGAAAAGCAGGAGGACGACGATCTAGCGAAAATTCTTCTAACCTACATTGAAGAGCATTACCATGAAGATATTATGCTGGTCGATTTGGCAGAGAAAATAAATGCTTCGGAGAAATACTGTTCCGCCCTTTTTAAGCAGTCAGTCGGAGAAAATTTCAAAACCTATCTCAACAATTTTAGAATTGAAAAAGCCAAGGAGATTCTCTTGCTTCAGCCAAGCATCAAAATCGGCGAAGTCGCGGAAATGGTGGGCTTTAACAGCGCCAATACCTTTATTCGAGTATTTTCTAAGCATGTGGGGCTGACCCCGAAGGCGTTTGTGGAGGCTAGCGGAAAATAATAAACAGCGATGTGAAATGATTTTTTTAGCAAAACAAACAAGAATAAAAGAAAGAAATGATCGAAATTATCAGTTTGGTCATTTTTTTTGGCTAAAAATCAAGGGATCTGATTTTTGCTTATGGAAAAATGACAATCACTAGAAAAATGACGATATCTTTTTAATATATTCTATGGTATGATACATCAGTCAGAAACAGCAGGGCTGTGAAGCGTCATAGGAAAAGGAGCAAGTATGGAAATGGGAAAAAGTCAAACAATAAAAAAAATCAAAAGGAGAGAGCTCTCGCTTTGGTCAAAGCTGAAAAGAGATGGAGATCTTTTACTTTTGCTGCTGCCGGGATTGATTTGGTACCTTCTGTTTGCCTATCGTCCTATGGTGGGATTGAGAATTGCATTTTATCAATATAATTTATTTCGCGGGATTGAGGGCAGTCGATTTGTCGGCTGGCAAAATTTCATTCAGTTCCTGAGCGGGCCGGATTTTGGGGTAACGGTTGTCAATACCTTGATGATTGCCCTATGGCAGCTGGTTATTGTATTTCCAATCCCGATTTTTCTGGCGATTGCCATTACTGAAATGAAAAACAAATGGGTCAGCCGGATTACACAGACTGCAACCTTTCTGCCTTATTTTATTTCCGTAGTAGTGGTCTGCGGCATGGTAATTAACTTTCTCTCCCCCAGTACGGGAATCATCAATTTCTTCATTAAAAAGCTGGGTGGCGAGCCAATTTATTTTATGACCAGACCAGAGTTCTTTCGCCCGATCTACACTTTGATGACACTGTGGCAGACAGCGGGCTTCAGCTCAATCGTATTTATTGCTGCGATTATGGGCATCGACCCGGCGCTTTACGAAGCCGCCAAGGTAGACGGAGCAACCAAGCTGCAACAAATTCGCCATGTGACCCTGCCGGGGATTATGCCGATTGTTCTGGTTATGCTGGTGCTGAATATAGGAAAAATGGTTAAGGTAGGATTTGAATCCATCATTCTGCTGTATCAGCCGTCCACTTTTTC
Organism: Eubacteriales bacterium; assembly: GCA_041844915.1. Classification (GTDB taxonomy): domain Bacteria; phylum Bacillota; class Clostridia; order Lachnospirales; family Vallitaleaceae; genus W11650. The sequence goes on along the minus strand of JBGZBY010000090.1, from coordinate 2,202 downwards.
CACCGCAGACGTAATCGCTACCTATGTGTATCGCACAGGTCTTAGCAATCGCAATTATGGGCTAGCGACGGCGGCGGGGCTGTTTGAGGCAGTGGTGGCTTTGATTTTGGTGGTGCTTGCCAATAAAGCCAGCAAAAAAATGTCGGAAACTTCAATTTGGTAGGAGGATGGTATGGACGAGAAAAAAATATTTTCCGAAACGGCGTTCATGACAAGAAATGAAAAGATATTTAATATTGTAATGATCATAGTGGGAATTGCGGTAACGATTTTATCCTTGTATCCGATTTACTATGTAGTTATTGCTTCTCTTAGTAAGCCGCTGTTTGTGGAAAACGGCGATGTTATGTTTTGGCTGCGTGAGCCGACCTTTGCCAGCTATATTGCGGCGGCAGGTAAGCGAGGAATATGGACGGCGTATGCCAATACGATTTTTTATACCGTGGCGGGCGTACTGGTCAATATGGTTTTTACTGCTACCATGGCGTATGCCCTGTCGAAAAAGCAGCTGGTTTTCCGCAAGTTTTTTACGCTGCTGACAGTATTTACTCTTTGGTTCAATGCCGGAATTATACCGACCTATGTTAATTTTGTCGATTTTGGCATGATTGATACGAGGGGGGCAATATTGTTTGGCTTTGCCATCAATACCTATAATTTGATTATTTTGAAAAGCTTTTTTGAACAGCTTCCTGAATCCATTGAGGAAGCGGCAATCATTGACGGAGCAAGAAATTTGAGTATTTTCTGGCGAATCTATCTACCGCTGTCCAAGCCTGCCTTGGCAACGGTCGGCATGTTTTATGCGGTTGCTCGCTGGAATGGATATTTTTGGGCAATGAGTTTGCTAAACAGCGATGATAAGGTGCCGTTGCAGGTGTTCTTAAAGAAAATGATTGTGGATAAGGTATCCAATGAAACAGATGCCGCTATCCTGACAGCGTCGTCGCTGTCCTCCCCGACAACAGTGATTTATGCGACGATTGTTATTTCGATTATTCCCATGTTGATCGTGTATCCGTTTGTGCAGAAATATTTTAAGAGCGGAGCGACGATTGGCGCAGTCAAGGGCTGATTTTCAGATAGAAAAAAAGGGCTTTGGCAGATGCCGGCAGGACGGGTCTTTGGGTGAATTGCAGGGCGTTCATGCCAAGCAGAATATAGGATATCAGAATGGAGAGGCTGGAAGGGCGGCGAGCAGCGCAGAACGGAAATTACCGAGATGCCGAGCGCTTTTCTTCGGGTGATGCTTCATTGGGTATATATAAGAAATTTGTCATGGCTCCGGATTTTGGCTTGAGCGGAGCATGGAAAAAGGAGCTTTGACGGAACTACAATATCAAAAGAAAAGGAGAAAGATGATGAAAAAGCAACTAAGTCTTATTTTGGCGATGGCGCTGGTGATTTCTTTGCTTGCCGGCTGTGGTAAGACAGAGGAAAAGAAGACGGAAACGACGACAACGACCACGACCACGGAAACCAAGACGGGAGAAATGACCGAGGCCAAAACCGAAACCGTGGCGGAAACTAAGGCGGAAATGACGACTGGCAGTTTAGTTTCGGAAACACCGCAGACCTTTACGATTTTCTTGAACTTTAATAATATGCCCTTTAATTCGGAATGGATGATCTGGCAGGAAATTGCCAAAGAAACCAATGTCAGCCTAGAGGGGGTAATCTCGCAGTCCAATGCCAATGAGGAAGAAGCTTTCAGCATGATGCTGGCCAGCGGGAAGCTGGCGGATATCATTGGCTATAAAGATCCGGCGGAATTAGAGAAGCTGGGTCGCGACGGCGGATTGATTCCTTTGAATGATTTGATCAAGGAGCATGCTCCGGATCTGCAAAAGGCTTTGGACAGCGATGCGAAATTCCGCTCTTTTGCGACCTCGCTGGATGGAAATATCTACTTTATTCCAAAGAATTTGACGCAAAAATCGGCAGAGTTTTGGTGGATTCGTCAGGATTGGCTGGATAAGCTGAATTTACAGGCGCCGACAACCATTGATGAGCTTTATACGGTATTGACGGCATTCCGGAACAATGACCCGAACGGCAATGGCGAAAAGGATGAGATTCCGCTTTTTGACAGAGCTTTGGCAGCCAAGATGCAGGATGAATATTTATACTTGTTCGATACCAGTACCGAGTTTTATCCGCGTGACGGTAAGATAACCTATGAGCCGCTGAACAAAGAGGATT
>JBGZBY010000089.1:0-6167 GCA_041844915.1 Eubacteriales bacterium | reverse complement strand
CTAAAGAATATTATCAAGAGCTTCTATTGACGTCTTAAAAATTTTGATTTATGAATGACATTTACTATTGCAATTTACCCTTGCCGAATTTTATCATTGATTTTTGATGGAAATTTCGATATACTATTAACGATGGTAAAAACAAACACGACGAAGGAGTGAATGGAATGAAATTAGTGTTAGTCAGACATGGTCAAAGCGAATGGAATTTAAAAAATCTGTTTACCGGCTGGATGGATGTGGATTTAACGGAGCTTGGCGTTCAGGAAGCGAAGGAGGGCGGAAGACTTCTGCGCGAGGGCGGATATGATTTTGACGTTTGCTATACCAGCTATTTAAAGAGAGCGATCCATACCTTGAATCATATTTTGGAGGAAATGGATAGAGAGTGGCTGCCGGTGCACAAAACGTGGCGCTTGAATGAAAGACATTACGGAGCACTGCAGGGCTTGAATAAGTCGGAAACCGCTGCTAAATACGGAGAGGAGCAGGTGACCATTTGGAGACGCTCCTTTGATATCATGCCTCCTGCCCTTGAGCCGGAGGATGACAGAAATCCCAGAAATCAAGCGGCGTACCGCAATGAAGATGCCAGTGTTTTACCACTGACAGAGAGCTTGAAGGAAACGATTGAAAGAGCCGTTCCTTTCTTTGAAGACGTTATTAAAAAAGATATGTTGGCAGGTAAGAGAGTTCTGGTCGCTGCTCATGGAAATTCGCTGAGAGCTTTGGTAAAATATTTTGACAAGATGACCGCAGAGGAAATCATGCAGGTCAATATCCCGACCGGCGTGCCTTTGGTTTATGAATTTGACAAGGACTTCAATGTAACAGCCAAATATTACTTGGGTGATCAGGAAGAGTTGAAGAAGAAGATGGAATCAGTTGCCAATCAGGGCAAAGCGAAATAGGTGAGAAATCAAGAAGCGATGTATCGTAAGACCTGACAAAGCCTGATCAAATGAGTTTTGCAAAAAACATGGGAATGAAGGGCTTTTTCGGCTCTATAAAAGATGTCCGGCTGTTTTTGGCATTGCATTGGCAGGACTGTTGCAGCTTCCTTTATCATTAAAAAATTAATAAAAAGGCTTTGCCACAATCAAAAGCCCCCTGTCTGCTTGACAAGGGGCTTTTGATTGTATATTTTCAGCAAGAAATTTTATTCAAGAAAATCTGCTGGCAGCAGAGAAAATATTTGTAGGATTAAATCTTGTATTTCCAAGGATATCTGTTGCTGATTATTTGCACTGATCCAGCTAAATGGTTATGATCGTTTTTATGTAGATTTTCTTGTATTTCATACTGGCTTTTTAAAAACCTGCTTGTTAGTAGCAGAAATAGATACCATTAATCTTGGTGTAGATGGTTCGGTTTTTAAAGGGTCTGGTGTTGAAGAAAATGCAGCTTCCGATTGAATTTTCACCACGTAATACCCATTTGGAAGCAAGGACACTGGAATAATTCGGTATGACCGAAGAAAAGTCGGCCTTATAAGCCGGAGTATAGTGAGGAACGCCGGAGGGCGCTACCGCATAGATGACTCCGGATAGGGTGAAGGGATATGCAGGATGGCGCAGATGGTTCAGCACCACGCTGGCAACTCCATGCATAGCTGCATAGGAGGCGCCGCCGGCTTCCTTATATATTAGACGGGCAAAATCCTTGGCCTCGGCAAGCGAATAAAATCGAGCGGCTAAGGCATTGGGATCAAAGACCCATTCGGTACTGCCTAGGGCAACAACATGATATATGGGATCATATTCTGCGGTGATGTTCAGCAGCTCCGTCAAAAAGGAGAGCGGAATCATCATGGCATTGCTCCTTTGCAGGGTTGGCAAGGGCATTTCTAAAAGCTTTCCATTGTTTTTATAAAGCTTGGAATTGGCATAAAAGGACAGCTTTCTCTCAGTTCCCTGCAAGATAAAAACGGCATCGGCTCTTAAGGCATTGGCATCCCAAGTCAAACTTGCTCCCGGCACCAGCCGAAGCATTGCCCGCAGTGGAACATAGATAGCTCCCATCAGTTCAAAAGCGTCGGTATCGCTTATCAGATAATGATCACCTGCCATAATGTCAATCGGCATATAAGCGGTGGAAAACAATGCGTCATATAGCGCCTTGACTTCCGGCTCCGGCTCTAGGCTTCCTCTGATTTCTGGCTGATCTTCGCTGCTGTCTGCGGAAACTGTGTCCATCTTGCCTTCCTGCGGCAAAGCAGGCTTGGCGGGATTTTCGGTTTCTGCGGAATCTCCTGTTTCAGAGGCCGTCTGCGAGTTTTGTGCCGGAAGGTCGGCGCTTTCGGCCGGTTCCAGCGCGCCAGCGCCAAATGAAAAAAGAAAGAAGCAAAAAACAATCGCAAGTCCATAGCGATATAAAATTTTACCCCCGTGTTTTTTGTTGTTTTCTAGCATAATTTTCTCCTTTAAATTGGTTCCTGCCGCCTTTTGTTTGCTTCGTTTTTCAGAACGGCATCTTGCGCATAGTGATGCAAGCTGTTGCACTGATTGCCGCGAAAGAAAAATTTTTCTTTGGCAAAAGCAAGCTGCTTTGGCGAGCAAAAGAAAGTTGAGGTCATTATAAAGGAAGAGACTGAAAATGTAAAGTAAAACATGAAAATTTATCGTATTTTCTCCGTTTTTTTATAAAGCTTTTTGGAGAAAAAATTAAAGGAAGCTCTCAAAACAAAGGATTCGGAATAGTTTACCGAAAGCGCGGAAGAGATTTTGGAAAATGCGAATAAAAGACTTGAAAAGAGCCGATAAATAAAGTAAAATAGAAATAGTTTAAGTTACCATGGCAAGAATAAGCGAGAAGGCAATGAATCGCTTTGGGAATAATCGGAGAAGAAAACGAATCAACGATCTTTATTGCATCGACCAAATATGAGGTGAGAGATGAGCAAGATAACATTGGAAGAAATTTTAGAAAAGGTAAATACGATCCCTGCTTTTCCGGCAACGATGATAAAGCTGATCAAGATGATTGATGATCCGAATGTTTCGGTCAACAGTATCAAAGAAGTGATTCGGACGGATGAGGGCTTAACGGTCAAAATTCTTCGGATCGCCAATTCGGCCTTTTACAGAGGTCGCAGAGAGATTAAGACGATTGAGGACGCCGTCATTGTTTTGGGGCTTCGGACAGTAAAATCCATGATTTTTTCCGTTACGGTCAGTCCAGTGTTATCCAAGGAGCTGAGCGGCTATGATCTGGGAAAGGAAGCTCTTTGGCGTCAATCTCAAATATCGGCTATGACGGCGCAGACCATTGCCAAGCGATGCGGCTTTAAGGAAATTGATTTGGCTTATACTGCCGGCCTTTTAAAGGATGTCGGCAAGGTGATCTTGGACGAATACATCAAAAACAATTTGGAAGAGGTCATGAAATTAGTGGAGGAAAAGAATATAGCGTTTTCGGAAGCGGAAGCGGAGGTCTTGGGGGTCAGCCATGCCGAGGTGGGAGCAAAAATTGCCGAGCGCTGGAATTTACCGTCGGAAATTGTAGAGGTAATTCGGATTCATCACGATCCGTCCAAGGCTCAAATTAATCCCAGGCTGGCAATGATCTGCCATTTGGCGGATGACCTGATCATGATGATGGGAGTCAATATAGGAGCGGACGGACTGGCATATCGCTTTGATGAAAGCAGCATGGAAGTGCTGGGGCTTACGGAAACGGATTTAACGGAGATTATGTCGGACATATCTGAATTTGTGGATTTGGAAGAAACCTATTTTTAGGGGGAGCATTCTTCCGCCGGCAGGCTGCGGATGAAACGAATGGGCTTATGCGGGGTTGTCGGACGCAGGACAAAGGAGGCGGGTATTCTGCTTCTTTTGCGGCAGGGAAGAAGCAGAACGGAGAATACAATGAAAGCCGAGAAAAAACAACGGGCAGAATCGGGAAAAAGCCGTACCAAAAGCTTTATTCGACTGATGGCGCAGGAGGATGAGAAGGCAAGTGATTTTGAAAAAATTCAGCGTATTTTAAAATGGATTCCGATTGTTTTTTTTGCCGCAATCATTGTCCTGTTTTACTTTTTTTACTTGGTGCTGCGGCTGAACCTTCCGGTATTTATTATCATTGCAGTGCTGCTGGTTATGTTGATGAAAGAGATCGGCACCCTGTTTTTTACCTTTCAAATGCAGCGGCGCTTATTTGAACCGTTGGAAAAGATGAGAGCGGCGACCGAGGAGATTGCCAAGGGCAACTACGGAGTGACCATTGATGATTTTGAGTCGAATATGGTCGAGGATTTGATTGATTCCTTCAACAATATGAGCCGAGAGCTAAAGGAAGCAAATGAGCTGAAGCTTCGCTATGAAAGGAACCGAAAGAGGCTGATTGCTGGAATATCGCATGACCTGAAAACACCAATCACTTCGATTATCGGCTATATTGATGGGATTCAGAGCGGTGTGGCAAAGGACGAGGAAAAGAAAAGACAGTATTTGGAGATTATTTCCAAAAACGCACATTATACCAATGACTTAATCAATGATTTGTTTCTTTTCTCTAAGCTGGATATTGACGAGCAGGAATATGATTTCAAAAGAATGCTGGCCAATGAAATCTTTGCCGATTTCTTTTTGGAAAAGCAATTGGAGCTGGAGGAGCAGGGCATTCGGGTCACGATTGAAAATCATTTGAAGGAACGCTGCTGGGTGATGCTGGATACGAAAATGATTGCCAGAGTGCTGTTCAATCTGATCCAAAACAGTATTAAATATAATGATAAGGAAAACAAAACCTTGCTTTTTCGGATTTGGAATGACTTGAACTGGCTCTGGATCGAGGTAGTAGACAATGGAATGGGGATTCGGCAGGGAGAGCTGCAAACCATTTTTGATGTGTTTTATCGGGTGGATTCGGCCAGAAGCAAGGATGTCGGCGGATCCGGACTGGGACTGTCGATTGCCAAGCAGCTGATAGAGGCGCATCATGGCGAGGTGACCGCTCAAAGCGAGCTGGGTAAGGGTACGAAGATGACAATAAAACTGCCGATCGCAGAAATGAGGGATTGAAATGGAAAGTAAAAAAAGAATTCTGATTATTGAAGATGATAAGAATATTGCCAATTTGGAAAAGGACTTTTTGGAAAGCAACGGTTTTGAGGTCGTGATCGAATCGGACGGGCTGCGCGGGATGAAAACGGCGCTTAAGGGCGAATTTTCGCTGATTATCATTGATATTATGCTGCCGACGGTCAGCGGCTTTGACCTTTTGATGACGATTCGGGATAAGCTGGATATTCCTTGTCTAGTGGTATCGGCTCGAACAGATGATATTGATAAAATAAAAGGCTTGGGACTTGGAGCGGACGATTATATTACCAAGCCCTTTAACCCGAATGAGCTGGTGGCTAGGGTAAGAAGTCAGATTTCGCGCTATGAACGCCTGCTGGGGAAGGATAAGGGGCAGGAGGTTTTGGAGGTATCCGGGCTGAGGCTGATTCCGGAGTCGCGCAAGGTTTTTTTAAACGATGTGGAGGTTCAGCTGACCACAACAGAATTCGACCTTCTCAATTTCTTTATGGAAACGCCGGATATCGTTCATTCCAAACAAAAATTATTTGAAAAGATCTGGGGAGAGGATGAATTTGGCGATATCAATACAGTAGCGGTTCATATTCAAAAGCTGCGGAAAAAGCTGGAGGAAAATCCGGGAAAGCCCAAAATCATTGAAACGGTTTGGGGAGCAGGATACCGCTTTAATAAGTTTTAGGGGGCAAGAGCACCTATCTGCGTCTGCGGGAGCGACCGTGGGAGCAGCAGGAAGAGAAATAGAGAAGTCAAATGAAGAAAGCAAGAATTACGACAAAAGAATATGATCAGGCCTTGGCAAAGCAATTGGCAGAGGAACTAAAGGTTTCTTTGCCAATTGCTAAACTTTTGCTGACGCGGCAGATTGAAGACGTGCAATCGGCGCGGCGTTTTTTGCATCCGGAATCGACAGAGCTTCATGATCCTTTTTTGCTGAGCGATATGGAGAAGGCAACAGAGCTTATACTGGAAAGCATTTGCACCGGAAAGGCCATATGCGTTTACGGCGACTACGATGTCGATGGAATTACAGCTACTTCGCTTCTGACATTGTTTTTAAGAGAGCTTGGCGGCGATGTGAGATACTTTCTGCCGGATCGAATCAGGGACGGCTATGGATTGAAT
>JBGZBY010000088.1:0-3175 GCA_041844915.1 Eubacteriales bacterium | reverse complement strand
ATGGCAATTGTTAATATTGTCTGATGAGTGCCGCCTGTTCGGGTTCTTTTTTGTGAAATTAATTTATTAAAATTTCGCTTTCTTCTCATGGGGAAGTATGCTATAATGTAGCTGTTAATCGGGCGGCGGAAAAGTCGCTGAAATATATTTAACTAGGAGGAAGATACATGAGCAAAAAATTCGTTTACATGTTTAGCGAAGGCGATGCCAGCATGAAAAATCTGCTTGGCGGCAAAGGCTCTAATTTGGCAGAAATGACAAAGCTAGGCCTACCGATTCCGCAGGGTTTTACTGTTACTACAGAAGCTTGTATTGATTATTACAATCAAGGCAAGAAGGTTACGGATGAGATCCAAGCGGAGATTTTCGCGTCGGTTCAAAAATTGGAGGAGATTCAAGGAAAGAAATTTGGCGATACCAGCGATCCGCTGTTAGTATCGGTTCGTTCCGGTGCGAGAGCATCCATGCCGGGCATGATGGATACAATCTTAAACCTTGGCTTAAATGATGAAGCGGTAGAGGGATTTGCGGCTAAGACCGGCAATCCGCGTTTTGCATACGATTCCTATCGTCGTTTTATCCAAATGTTTTCCGATGTTGTTATGGAAATGAGTAAGACCTTCTTTGAAGGCATTTTGGATAAGGTGAAGGAAGAAAAGGGAGCAAAATTTGATACTGATTTGACCGCAGAGGATCTGAAAGAAATCATCGCTATGTATAAGGCGATTTATAAGGAAAAAATGGGAGCAGACTTCCCGCAGGATCCGAAGGTACAGCTGATGGAAGCGGTAAAAGCCGTGTTCCGTTCATGGGATAACCCCCGTGCGATCGTATATCGTCGTATGAACGATATTCCGGGTGATTGGGGAACCGCAGTAAATGTACAGGCAATGGTATTCGGTAATATGGGCAATACCTCCGGTACCGGCGTTGCCTTTACCAGAAATCCTTCGACCGGTGAAAACAAGATCTACGGCGAGTACCTGATCAATGCGCAGGGCGAGGACGTAGTTGCCGGTATTCGTACCCCGCAGCCGATCAGCAAGCTGGAAGAAGATATGCCGGAGGCATATGCAGAATTTATGCGGATTGCTAAGAAGCTGGAAGATCATTATAGAGATATGCAGGATATGGAATTTACCATTGAGGATAAGAAGCTGTATTTCCTGCAAACCAGAAACGGCAAGAGAACGGCGCCGGCGGCGTTGCAAATTGCTTGCGATCTGGTAGATGAAGGCAAAATTACCGAGGAAGAAGCGGTGCTTAGAATTGATGCGAAGTCCTTGGATCAATTATTGCATCCGACCTTCAATGCAGCTGCTTTGAAAGCTGGTGAAGTAATTGGACAGGCTCTGCCGGCTTCTCCGGGCGCAGCAGCTGGTAAGGTTTACTTTACTGCGGATGAAGCGAAGGAAGCTCATGTTGAAAGAGGCGAAAGAGTTATTTTGGTTCGCTTGGAAACCTCTCCGGAGGATATTGAAGGAATGCATGCTTCTGAGGGTATCCTGACGGCTCGTGGCGGTATGACCTCTCACGCAGCCGTAGTTGCCCGTGGTATGGGAACGGCTTGCGTATCCGGACTTGGCGAGTTGAAGATCAACGAAGAAGAAAAATATTTTGAGCTTGCCGGCAAAGTGATTAAAGAAGGCGATTATATTTCCTTGGACGGCAGCACCGGTAAGGTATACCTTGGCGATATCAAGACTGAGGAAGCTTCGATTGGTGGCAATTTTGAGAGAATCATGAATTGGGCTGACAAATATCGTGTGCTTAAGGTAAGAACCAATGCTGATACGCCGGAGGATACCAAGAACGCCGTAAAATTGGGCGCCGAGGGTATCGGTCTTTGCCGTACCGAGCATATGTTCTTTGAGCCGGATCGCATTCCGAAGATTCGTAAGATGATTCTGTCGGAAACCGTAGAAGGCAGAGAAGCGGCTTTGGCTGAGCTTTTGGACTTCCAAAAGGCAGACTTTAAGGCAATGTACGAGGTGCTGGAAGGCATGCCGATGACTGTTCGCTACTTGGATCCGCCGCTACATGAATTCGTTCCGACCGCAGAGGAAGACATCGTTGCATTGGCTAAGGATATGGGGCTGACCGTAGAGCAGGTTAAGGCGACGATTGATAGCCTGCATGAGTTTAACCCGATGATGGGCCATCGCGGCTGCCGTTTGGCGGTAACCTATCCGGAGATTGCCAGAATGCAGACTAGAGCGGTTATGGAAGCAGCAATTGAAGTAAAGCAGGAAAAGGGCTATGATATTGTTCCAGAGATTATGATTCCGCTCGTTGGCGAGAAGAAGGAATTGAAGTTTGTAAAGGATATCGTGGTGGAAACTGCGGAAGCAGTGAAAAAGGAAAAGGGATCGGATATTCAGTATCACATCGGTACGATGATTGAGATTCCGAGAGCGGCTCTGCTGGCAGATACGATTGCAGAGGAAGCAGAATTCTTCTCCTTCGGAACCAATGACCTGACGCAAATGACCTTCGGCTTCTCCCGCGATGATGCCGGTAAGTTCTTAGACGCTTACTACAAGGCTAAGATTTTTGAGTCGGATCCGTTTGCAAGACTTGACCAGAGCGGCGTAGGCCAATTGGTCAGAATGTCGGCGGAAAAAGGCAAAGCGGTTCGTCCGGACATTAAGCTGGGCATCTGCGGTGAGCATGGCGGCGATCCGTCTTCGGTTGAGTTCTGCCACGAAGTAGGACTGACTTATGTTTCCTGTTCTCCGTTCCGTGTGCCGATTGCCAGACTGGCAGCTGCACAGGCGGCTATTAAACAAAGATAGGCTATTGTTTCGCTGGTGATTTAGGGAAAAAACGCTTATCACGCAAGAGATGGAATTGAATAAAAAATTGACCTTATTGGATTCGTTCAATGAGGTCTTTTTTATGATTAGGTCTTTTTTTGAGGGGGGATTTATGCCGGCATACGCTGTGAGGCTCTCGGCAAATGGCTTTGAGGGCAATAAAAATTCCTTTCCAAGCTGTATTTTCTGTTTGAAATTATTATCAGTATGGCAAAAACAACGCTCGCAAAATAGATAACGTATAATAAGTTTCGCAAATTCAATTTCATAAAAAAAATAGACATAGTCTATTGCCGTCGGTAAAATTAAGTTACCACACAAAACCCACCGAGGAGGCAATAGCTATGTCTGATAACATT
>JBGZBY010000087.1:0-103252 GCA_041844915.1 Eubacteriales bacterium | reverse complement strand
GACTATGCCGAACAAACTCAACTTATTTTAAAGCAAGAGCTGCTTAATCAAGGTATTCCCTTTAAAGTTACGGCTGCATTTGATGCTGCACTAAATGGATTGGGATTAGAAGTTACTTTTGCCGATGCTAAAAAAATAGCGATGCTAAAGGCAGTTTATGCTGTTACCTACAACGAAGAACTTACCGCTCCGGTAGAGGATTTTTCCCAGACCTTCCGATCTGTCAGCCAAATACAGCTTGATGAATTAAGGAGAGATTTTAGCGAAAAATATCATGGCAAAAAACAGCTAATTGCTGTTTTAGACACCGGCGCTGACTATAGTCATGAGGTCTTTCAATATCAAAACAAAGATCATAATAAAATAAGCGACGAAAGTGCTTTATCGGCGCTTAAACAAACTGCCGGCATTGAAAATGGTATTTGGTTAAATGATAAAATCCCTTTTGCCTATAATTATGCCGATTCAAACACTAGTATCTATGAACATTCGGAAAAACCTCATGGCATGCATGTGGCTGGAATTGTAGCTGCAAACGCTCCTAATTTTAAAGGTGTTGCGCCAAATGCACAATTGGCTATTATGCGGGTATTCGGCGAATATCGAAACGGAAATGTTATCATCTATACCAAAGCTATCGACGATGCAGTAAAACTGGGTGTTGACAGCATTAACATGAGTCTAGGCACTCCCGGGGGATCGCAAAAAGATATGTACCCGCCTATTTTACGAGCCATAAAAAACGCCAAAGAAGCTGGTATTGCTATCGCCATTGCTGCCGGTAATTCCAATTATGCCGGCTGGGGCAGACAAGACGGCAACTTTCCTTATGCAGAAGATCCCGATTTTGGTATTTTAGGTTCTCCATCCGTTGCTCAGGATTCTATCGCCGTTGCTTCAATTAATGCTGATCGGATTTATGAAAATTATCTTGAAGTTTCCGGCACTAGCGGCAGCAAGCGAATTCTTTATTTGGAAACTACCGCCAAAGACTATCCTACAAATAGTGTGCTGCAATATATTAACGCTGGATATGGCTCCAAAGAAGAATTTGAACAGATCGCCAGCGATGCAGCCGGAAAATACGCCTTAGTGCAACGCGGGGATAAACCCGATGGCAGGCTTGACTTTACCTATGAAGAAAAAATCAAAAACGCACAAAGCGTTAATGCTGCCGGTATTATCATATACAATAATATTGCCAATGCTCCAATTAGCAGTATGGAAGTCGGTACAGCTACTTTGCCCGCAATTTCTATCAGCAAAGAAGACGGTGAATATCTTGTCCAGCGCCTATCGGAACAGCCTTCCGATGTCCGAATTTCCTTTTCCTCACAAAAGGATTTTATCACCAATCCGCTAGGACATGAGCCTTCTCATTTTAGTAGTTGGGGACTGGCTCCCGATCAAGAACTAAAGCCAGATGTTTCTGCTCCGGGCGGTGATGTGTATTCAAGTTATAATAAAAATACCTATGGGAATTCCAGTGGAACCTCGATGGCATCCCCTTATGTTGCAGGTGCTATCGCTATTTTAAAAGAATATGCCGAAACAACTTTTCCAAACTTACAGCAAAAAGAAAAATATCAATTCATTAAAAATTTATTAATGAGCACAGCTATTCCTTACAAAAATTCTGCGAATACCTATGTTTCTCCCAGAAAACAAGGAGCAGGGCTGATTCAGTTAAACAGCGCTGCTCATTCCAGTGTTGTTTTAGAAAATGAAAATGGCGTCGGCAGTATTAATTTAGGAAATCTTTCCAGCAATCGCATTACTATCCATGGAAAACTCAGAAATTACGGAAATACTGCTCAAACCTTCACTTACCATGCTGTCGTTAATACCGACACTGTTCAAGATGGTCGAATTATACTGTTGCCTCGCTTTTTAAAAGAAAGTCAAAAGTATAGTATTACGGTAAACCCACAGCAAACAGAAAATTTTTCTGCGGAAATCGAATTAGACGAAAATACCATCGACCAATTAAAATCCGAAATGAGAAACGGCTTTTTCTTAGAAGGTTATGTCTTTTTTTCTGCGGAAAAGGACAATGGAACACAAATCCAGCACCCTGATTTGAGTATTCCCTATGTTGGATTTTATGGAGAATGGGGAAATATTCCTGTTATTGAAGAAAGTGTTTATGACAGAGTTGGCTCTGGGAAAAAACTCCCTTATTATTTCTATCAAAGTACTTTCGAACCAGCCTTTACTCATATCGGCAGCTCAATCAAGGGCAGAAAATTAGAAAATAGTCAGGAATATGCCATCAATAATGTTATACTAGGACATATGCCAAAAAGTACTATTTTAAATCCCAATTTTCAAAAAGATAAAATCGCTTTTTCACCTAATGGAGATAAGAATGCTGATTTTATTCAATTTTATGGTACTTTTTTAAGGGATTATACTGATTTTACTTTCTCTATTTACAATAAGGAAGATTCGCAGTTTAAAGCTCCTTTGTTTCAATTTTCCGAGCCAAACAAAATTGGACTCAAAAATTATCACAATCCTTTAAAAAATGTATATACCCGAAGCAATTCCGGTTGGCAATGGAACGGCTGGAAAGAAGATGGAACCAAAGCCGCTGATGGAGAATATATTTTAAAAGTAGGAGTAAAATCCATTGCTGCCAGTGCAAAAGAACAAGAAAGTCTCTTTCCCGTTATCTTAGATACACTACTTCCTTATCTAGTAAAAGCTTCTTATGATGCTCAAAATAATTCTTTCTTTTTGGAGCAAGTAGAAGAAAAAGGCAGTGGTATTCGAGAAGCATACATTGTTTATAATCCCAATTTGCCAGAAAGCGGCGAGAATATTACCCCTTTAGAAAAAGGAAAAAAAGAAGTATTAAAAAGCGGCTTTTCCCAAGAACACGCCAAATTGGTTATTTGGGATCATGCTTATAATAAGTTAGAGCTTCCTTTTACAGAAGCAATTCAAAAAAATGGCGATAGCTATACGATTCAGGTAAAAGTTCCTATTTTTCTACGCAACGACAAAGACTTGATCTGGGAATTATACAAAAAAGGAAGCTCTGAAAAAATAGAGCAAATAGATAAATTACAGCCCGGTTCTTATGAACTGAAAATTACACATTATGATCCTTATTATGAATTAATCGGTGGAGATACTATCCCCTTTGAGATTTTGCCAGACGAACATCTTAAAGTTGTTGTCATACCACTAAGTTATCGTAAAAAGAACTCGGTTTTTATTCATATCGATCAATATTTACCTGCTTCTTCCACTCTGTACTGGGAAGAAATCCAAAATAAAACCAAATCGGACGCATCACTGGAATATAGCTCCAGCGGGCAAAAGCGCTATTCCTCTTATTTACCAAATGGCAAATACCGATTAAAGGTTTCCAATCTAAATGGAGGATATTACTTATACTCTGAAAGTGGATATGATATCGAGGTAAATAACAATACGGTACATTATTCTGCTATTTTACGAAATGACACTACAAGTAACAGTAATATAGAATTTCAGCGGAATGGTTATATGGGTGCATTAAATCTTGTTCTTACCGGAAAAGATTTGCAAAAAACAGAAATCAAACTCACTATACCGGAAAATCTTTCTAAATTTTCTATGAATTTGCCTAAAGATATTCCATTTGAAATATCCCTAGAACAACCAAGCGCCGAGCAGGTCGTCATTGAGGACAGCAGCAAGCTGCAAACACTAACTAAGCAAAATCCAGCTTTCCTCATTAAACTGGCTCAGAAAAAAACAAACTCTCAAACTCCACAGCCAGAGCCGAAACCAAGCGAACCGCAAAAACCGGCGGAACCAAATCCGCCAACACCGCAACCAAATCAACCGGAACCGAAAGCGATTCCCCAGCAGCCAGCGCCTAAAACAACATCGCCAGCACAATCTCCTAATACCTCGAATACAAAGCCTGCCTCGAAGGACAACGCTACCCAAGCAATTGCGCCTCAAGAAAAAAGCTTTTCTCATCAGGTATATATGAAAGGCTATGGCAATGGCTCTTTTTCGCCAGATAAAACACTAAATCGCGCTGAAATCGCTGTAATGCTAAATGTCTTTCTGCCCAAACTTACTTCGTATACCAAAACAGCATCTGACCTTGAAAAAAATGCATGGTACTACGAAGCGGTACAAAATATGCTAGAAAGCAACATTCTTTCCGGATATCCTGACGGCTCTTATAAGCCGTTGAATAAAATCACTCGTGCAGAATTGATCTATTTGTTGGTAAAATTAAAAGCGCTTCCAACTACTGAAAAAGCGACCACTCGCTTTAAGGATATAGAAGAGGCTACTTGGGCAAAAGATGCTCTGCTAACGGCTATTGCCAAAGGCTGGATAAAAGGTTTTTCGGATAATAGCCTTCGGCCTAACAAGGAGGTAACTCGTGCGGAAGCTGCGGCTATCATTAATCGAGCATTCCATTTTCAAATGAAAAAGTCGGCTCAAAATCCTTTTGCTGATGTTTCAGAAAGCCATTGGGCTTATCAGGATATTATGATAGCAACACAACCACAATAGCATAACAAAAAAGCCCGTTCCCTTGAGGTAAATTAAGTATCTCTCACGAACGGGCTTTTGCCTTGTTTTTTTCTTACTGTCTATGTTCCATCTGCGCCTAATTAAGTACTGTCATTATTTTAAATAAAGCAACAAGAAATGTAGCAAACTTAGAGTGCTACTAATTTGCCAAAAAAGGCATTCTTCACTTTATTAGAATAGAGCGAAAAATGCCTTTTTATTCTTTTTTATTGCAGAAAGCTTTCTTTGTTCCTTAGTTTCTAAAAAGAAACAATCTTCTCAAAAACAAATGCTAGCCAAGAAAATATTTCCCATGAAACAGAAAATTTTCTTGCTGTTTATGCACTTTCGACTCTTTTCCTGCCTAAAAAATTATTCAGAAATCTCTTCTTCCCCTGCTTCACCGGCGTTGACAATCTCTACCTCTCGATAGATGCTCATGCCGGTACCCGCCGGAATCAGCTTTCCTAAGATAACATTTTCCTTTAAGCCGATCAGTGGGTCAACCTTACCAAAAATCGCCGCCTCGGTCAGCACCTTCGTCGTTTCTTGGAAGGATGCCGCCGAAAGGAAGGATTTGGTTGCCAGGGAAGCTTTCGTAATTCCCAGAAGCACCTGTGTGCCGCTGGCCTCCTCCAATCCCTGCTCCCGCATTTGCTGATTGACATTCTCAAATTCCAGACGATCTGCCAATACGCCCGGCAGCAGATCGGTATCGCCATTGTCCTCAATCTTGACCTTTTTCAGCATCTGCCGGACAATAACCTCGATATGCTTGTCATTAATTTCAACGCCCTGTTGACGATATACTCTCTGCACCTCCTGCAACATATAATCCTCTACGGCCGCACTGTTCTTAATCTTTAAGATATCATGCGGATTTACGCTACCTTCCGTCAGCTCATCGCCTGCTTCGATCATCTGTCCGTTTTCCACCTTAATCCGAGAACCGTAAGGAATCAGATACGCCTTACTGCTGCCAGTTTCGTCATTGGTTACGATAACCTCGCGCTTTTTCTTGCTGTCGCTGACTGCTACTTTACCGGCAAATTCAGACAAAATCGCCAAGCCCTTCGGCTTCCGCGCTTCAAACAGCTCCTCAACACGCGGCAGACCTTGAGTGATATCCTCTGCTGTCGCAATACCGCCGCTGTGGAAATTCCGCATGGTCAGCTGTGTACCCGGCTCACCGATGGACTGCGCCGCAATGATTCCGACAGCTTCGCCAACCTGTACCGGTCTTCCCGTCGCCATATCCGCTCCATAGCATTTTGCACAAACGCCGACCTTAGACCGACAAGTAAGCGCTGTTCTGATTTTTACTTCCGTAATACCAGCCGCAATAATTCTGCGCGCCTGTCTTGGATTAATCATACTGTCTGCCGGAACAATCAATTTGCCGGTTTCTGGATGCTTGATATCCTCTACCGACCAGCGACCGGTAATTCTTTCCTCCAACGACTCAATGACTTCTTTACTGTCCATAAAGGCCTTTACCTTTAAGCCTACGACTTCCTCCTCACCATGGCAACAATCCAATTCCCGAATGATCAAGTCTTGTGAAACATCAACCAAGCGTCTGGTCAAATAACCGGAATCGGCAGTTCTAAGCGCGATATCGGCCAGACCCTTTCTAGCGCCGTGAGCGGAAATAAAGTATTCCAAAACATCAAGCCCCTCACGGAAATTCGATTTGATCGGCAATTCAATCGTTCTGCCCTGCGTATCCGCCATAAGGCCGCGCATACCAACCAACTGCTTGATTTGGTTGTTTGAACCACGGGCGCCGGAATCCGCCATCATAAAGATATTGTTGTATCTTCCCAGATTTTTCAGCAACGCTTCCGTAATCTGGTCATCGGCGTTTTTCCATGTTTGAATCGTTTTTAAATAGCGCTCGTCTTCTGTCATCATACCGCGGCGGAACTGCTTGACAATCGTTTCTACAGTATCTTCGGCCTGCTTTAGGATATCGCCTTTGTTATCCGGTACTTCCATATCGGAAAGAGCAACGGTAATAGCGCCTCTGGTCGAATAGCGGAAGCCTAGATTTTTAATATTGTCCAAAACCTCGGAGGTTTTGGTCGAGCCATGAATATCAATACAGCGGTACAAAATCTCCTTCAACTGCTTCTTGCCGACCAGATAGTCAATCTCATACAAAAGCTCGGAGCCTTCGTTTTCTCTGTCGATAAAGCCCAAATCTTGGGGAATGATTTCATTGAAAATAATTCTTCCCGGCGTTGTTTCCACGATGGTAGAAATCTTTTTGCCATTGACTAGCTTCGTCCTTTTAACCTTAATCTTGGAGTGCAGGGAAAGAATCTTATTGTCATAGGCCAGCAGCGCCTCATTTTCATCGGTATAGGAATTTCCTTCGCCCGGCTCGCCTTCCTTTTGCAGGGTCAGGTAATAAATACCCAAAACTACGTCCTGTGAAGGCACACAGACTGGTCCGCCGTCAGATGGCTTCAGCAGGTTATTCGGCGACAGCAGCAAGAAGCGGCATTCTGCCTGCGCTTCTTCCGACAACGGTAAATGCACCGCCATTTGATCACCATCAAAATCCGCATTAAACGCGGTACATACCAGCGGATGCAGACGAATTGCTTTACCCTCAACCAGCACCGGCTCAAATGCCTGAATACCAAGTCTGTGCAGCGTCGGCGCCCGGTTCAGCATAACCGGATGCTCGCTGATAACTTCTTCTAACACATCAAATACATAGGGATCCAAACGGTCAACCATCTTTTTCGCCGATTTGATGTTATGTGCCATTTCATCCTCAACCAAGCGCTTCATGATAAAGGGCTTGAACAATTCAATCGCCATTTTTTTCGGCAAGCCGCACTGATAAATTTTCAGCTCCGGCCCAACGACAATAACCGAACGCCCCGAATAGTCCACCCGCTTACCCAAAAGATTTTGACGGAAACGTCCCTGCTTTCCTTTCAGCATATCCGACAGGGATTTAAGCGGGCGATTGCCCGGCCCTGTAACTGGACGACCGCGGCGGCCATTGTCAATCAATGCGTCAACGGCTTCTTGTAACATTCTCTTTTCATTACGGATGATAATTTCCGGCGCTTTGATTTCCATTAAGCGGCTCAAACGATTGTTCCGATTGATCACCCGACGATACAAATCATTCAGATCAGACGTAGCAAACCGTCCGCCGTCCAACTGCACCATTGGTCGCAGATCCGGCGGAATCACCGGAATATGCGTCAGAATCATCCATTCCGGACGATTTTCTGAGCTGCGGAAGGCTTCGACCACCTCCAGCCTTTTGATAATTCTGGCCTTCTTCTGACCCTTCGTGTCCCTTAGCGCCTGCTTTAATTCTTTGCTTTCTTTTTCCAAATCAATCGCCGCCAAGATTTCTTCAATTGCCTCCGCGCCCAAGCCGACTCGAAATACATCGCCATAGCGCTCCAAGGCCTCGTGATAATCCCGATCGGACAAAACCTGCTTATAACGCAGATCGGTTTCACCCGGATCCAAAACAATGTAAGAAGCAAAATACAATACCTTCTCCAGCTTTTTGGGAGAAATATCAAGAATCAAGCCCATCCGGCTGGGAATTCCTTTAAAATACCAAATATGCGATACCGGAGCCGCCAGCTTGATATGTCCCATTCGCTCCCGACGAACCTTCGCCTTTGTTACCTCTACTCCGCACTTATCACAAACTACGCCCTTATGGCGATTTTTCTTATATTTTCCACAATGACACTCCCAGTCCTTACTCGGTCCGAAAATCTTTTCACAGAACAATCCATCGACTTCCGGCTTTAAGGTACGGTAATTAATCGTTTCCGGCTTGGTCACTTCGCCCTTTGACCATTCCAGAATGCGATCCGGAGATGCCAATCCTATTTTAATTGCATCAAAATTAACCGTTTGTTGTTCTTTCGGCATATTATCTGACTCCTTCCGCCGGCTTAATTATCAAAATCATCTTCGTCGCCGATAATAAAGCTATCTTCAAGGTTGATATCATCATAATCATCATCCAGAGCTTCGTTTGCATCAATTTCGTCGATTTCACTATAGTCAAAGCTGTCGCCGTCCTCACCAAAGGAATCTAGGCGATAATCTCCCAGCTCAAAATCAACGCTGTCGTCAAAATCATCCTCCTTCAGCTCTACGATCGTATCGCCGGTCAAAACATTCACATCCAGAGCAAGCGATTGCAATTCCTTCAGCAATACCTTAAACGATTCCGGAATACCCGGCTCCGGAATATTCTCGCCCTTGATGATCGCTTCATAGGTCTTAACACGGCCGACCACATCGTCGGATTTCATAGTCAATATCTCCTGCAAGGTATAAGCCGCGCCATAAGCCTCCAGCGCCCAAACCTCCATCTCACCGAAGCGCTGTCCGCCGAATTGCGCCTTACCGCCAAGCGGCTGCTGCGTTACCAAGGAATATGGTCCCGTCGAGCGAGCGTGAATTTTATCGTCTACCAAGTGGTGGAGCTTCAGGTAGTGCATATATCCTACCGTAACCTCAGCGTCAAAATACTCGCCGGTTCTGCCATCTCTAAGCGGCAGCTTACCGGAGCGCGGAATTTTAACTCCCTTCCATTCCTCTCTATGCGCCCTGTTCTCCGACAGGTATTCAAATACCTCTTCGTCAAGAATTTCCCGCCATTTCGCTTCAAATTCTTCAAATTCCAGATTCACATAGTCGTTCGCCATGTCCAGAGTGTCCATGATATCATCCTCATTGGCGCCATCAAAAACCGGTGTGGCAATCTTAAAGCCCAGCGCCTTTGCCGCCAAGCCCAGATGCACCTCTAAGATCTGACCGATATTCATACGCGACGGCACACCCATCGGATTCAGTACGATATCTAGGGGACGACCATTGGGTAGAAACGGCATATCCTCCTGCGGTAGAACTCTGGATACAACACCTTTGTTTCCATGACGACCTGCCATCTTATCCCCAACCGAAATTTTACGCTTCTGCGCAATATAAACCCGAACCGCCTGATTTACACCCGGCGAAAGATCATCGCCGTTTTCTCTGGTAAAGATATGCACATCGACAATCGTTCCTTCCTGACCATGCGGCACCTTTAGCGAAGTATCTCTGACCTCTCTGGCCTTTTCTCCGAAAATTGCCCGAAGCAGCCTTTCTTCGGCAGTCAGCTCCGTTTCTCCCTTTGGCGTTACCTTGCCGACCAGAATATCGCCGGAGCGAACCTCGGCGCCAATCCGAATAATGCCTCTTTCATCCAAATCCTTCAAAGCTTCCTCACCTACGCCGGGAATATCTCTGGTGATTTCCTCCGGCCCCAGCTTGGTATCTCTTGCTTCGGATTCATGCTCCTCAATATGAATGGAGGTGTATACGTCATCACGAACCAAATTTTCATTTAAGAGGATCGCGTCCTCATAGTTATAGCCTTCCCATGACATAAAGCCGATCAGCGGGTTTTTCCCCAGAGCGATTTCTCCGCCCTGCGTGGAGGAGCCGTCGGCAATTACCTCTCCCTTAACAACGGTCTGCCCTTTTTTCACAATCGGTCTTTGATTCATGCAGGTGCCCTGATTGGAGCGGACAAATTTTTGTAGACGATGCGATACCTTCTTGCCGCCGGCGGTCTTGATAACAATTTCTGTAGCCGACAGCTTATCAATCACACCGGTCTCCTTGGCTAGGACTACAATACCGGAGTCAACCGCCGCTTTATGCTCAATTCCTGTGCCTACGATCGGCGAGTCCGTTGACAAAAGTGGAACTGCCTGACGCTGCATGTTAGAGCCCATCAGCGCTCGGTTGGCATCATCATTTTCTAAGAAAGGAATCATAGATGTCGCTACTGAAAATACCTGCTTCGGCGATACGTCCATCAAATCCACCTTCATGGCGTCCATTTCCGTGATCTGCTCTCCATAGCGCCCCGTTACATATTTATTGATAAATTCGCCTTCTTCGGTCAAGGGTTCATTTGCCTGAGCAATTCGGTATTTGTCCTCCTCATCGGCAGTAAAATATTCTACCTTATCAGTAACGATGGGCACACCGCTGGTTTTGTCAATCAGACGATAGGGCGATTCGATAAATCCATACTCATTGATTCTGGCATAGGTTGCCAGCGAGTTAATCAAACCGATATTCGGGCCTTCCGGCGTTTCAATCGGACACATTCTGCCATAGTGGGAATAGTGAACGTCGCGCACCTCAAAGCCTGCTCTATCTCTGGACAAGCCGCCCGGTCCAAGCGCCGACAAACGCCTTTTGTGAGTAAGCTCACCCAAAGGATTGGTCTGATCCATAAACTGTGACAGCTGCGAACTGCCGAAGAATTCTTTAATCGCCGCCGACACCGGACGAATATTAATCAGCGATTGCGCTGACACCGTTTCGGTATCCTGTACGGTCATTCTCTCCCGAATTACTCTTTCCATACGGGAAAGCCCAATGCGAAACTGATTCTGCAAAAGCTCTCCAACCGCTCTGATACGGCGATTGCCCAAGTGGTCGATATCGTCCTTAGTGCCAATATGGTACTCCAAATGCATGTTGTAATTGATCGAAGCAAAAATATCTTCCTTTGTAATATGCTTAGGAATCAAATGAGCAACATTCTTTTTAATCTGGGCGATCAGCTCCTCGCCCGTATATTCCTCCATTAAATCCATCAGAGCCGGATAATACACTCTCTCATAAATTCCAAGCTCCTTGGCGTCAACATCAAGATATTTATTAATATTGACAAACAGGTTGCTCAGCACCTTCACCTTCCGATTTTCCGCCGTCACATAAACGGCATGAATCGCCGAATCTTGCAGCTGACGGGCAAGCTCTAGGCTAATCTCCGTTCCCGCCTCTGCTAAAATTTCTCCCGTTTGCGTGTCAATAACATCCTCTGCCAATACAAAGCCAACAATTCTATTTTCAAATGCCAATTTTTTGTTAAATTTA
Organism: Eubacteriales bacterium; assembly: GCA_041844915.1. Lineage (GTDB taxonomy): Bacteria > Bacillota > Clostridia > Lachnospirales > Vallitaleaceae > W11650. Next base: position 91,780 of record JBGZBY010000087.1, on the reverse strand, counting down.
TAGCGACCAACTCTTGCCAAATCATAGCGTCTGGCATCAAAAAAGACAGCATTAAGCAGGGACTCCGCGCTTTCTACCGTTGGCGGCTCCCCTGGCCGAATTCTTTTATAAACTTCAATTAAACCTTCCTCATAAGAACGAGAATTGTCCTTTTCCAAGCTGGCTAAGATTTTTGGTTCTTCTCCAAATAAATCCAAAATCTCCGAATCCTTACCGATACCCAAAGCCCGAATCAATACCGTAATCGGGATCTTTCTGGTTCTGTCAACCCGAACATAAAAAACATCATTGGAATCTGTTTCATATTCCAGCCACGCGCCGCGATTTGGAATAACCGTGCAGGAATAAAGCTCTTTTCCTATTTTGTCATGCTTGATCGCATAATAAATTCCCGGAGAACGCACCAATTGAGATACCACGACTCTTTCCGCACCATTGATCACAAAGGTACCGGTTTCGGTCATAAGCGGCAGCTCACCCATATAGATCTCATGCTCGTTGATCTCGTCCTTTTCCTTATTGTACAGCCTTGCTCTGACCTTTAACGGCGCCGCATAGGTGGCATCTCTTTCCTTGCATTCCTCCACCGTATACTTGGGATCATCGCTAAAGCTAAAATCTAAAAATTCCAATGACAGGCTGTTGGTATAATCTTCGACCGGAGAAATATCTTGAAACGCTTCTTTTAGTCCTTCATTCAAGAACCACTTGTAGGAATTTTTCTGCACTTCGATCAGATTGGGCATATCCAAAACTTCTTTCTGCCTTGAATACGTCATCCTCAATCCATCACCAATGTGCATCGGCTTAATTCTTCTTTTTTCCATCTTGTCGCTTCACTCCTTGGCATTTATTGACTCATTAACATGATAAGACAGAGCTTTTTTCATAACTTTTCTGCTATCGGATATCCTATCGACCACCGAAGCTTTTCCATATAATCCAAAAGCTGGCGATTCATAGCACAAAAAAGAGCAAAAAGCCCCACTGTCGTATTTTCCTATAGTATCACCGCAATTTTTATTTGTCAAGTCATTTATTTTTTTATAATATTTTTTTTACTTTATTTTGCTTAAAAAAAGATATTTTGCCTTTGCTATGCGCTACATTCAAGCCTTTTAAGCTCCTCTATCAGCGAATCTGTCAATGCCCCCGACGCTTTAAGTTTACTAATCAGTCTGTCAATCTCCTCTGCCTGCTTCAAATCCAGTCCTGCACTTTTCTGCTGAAGCTTATCGGAAATATTTTTTAAAAACATTTCCATTTGAATATGTCTGCTTTCATTTTTATTTCGGTACATCATTTCATCCGCCAGCACCAGCACCTTATCTGCGTCATCGTCCATCGACCTTTTTATCGAATACCCCATCGACACCGAGGGCGAAAGATTTTCGATCTTTTCCTGAGCCAGCCTTTCCTGTATTCTGTTTATTACCACTTCAATGGCTTTTTCGTCAGCATTGGGAAAGATACCAACAAATTCATCGCCGCCGATACGGGCAATCAGATCTCTGTTTCGGCAGCTTTGGCACAGCACCTGTGCTACCTTAAGGATCAGCTCATCGCCCTTGGAGTGGCCAAAAATATCATTCATCAGCTTCAACCCGTTAATATCGGCCATCATAAAAGCTATCGGATAATTGTTCTCATCGGCGCTCAATTTTTTTAGCATTTCGTTAAAATACTGGCGATTGGCTACCTTGGTTAATTCATCATACTGTGCCTTGTATAAAATAGCTTCTTCCTGCCTTTTCCTTTCTCTGATATCTCTAGCCGATAGGTAGGTATATTTTTTCTCACCCATTTCGATTTCAATAAACACTCCTTCCGAAAGAAGCTGCGCTCCATTTGGAAGTAAAAAGCAAATCTCCTTTTGAATTGCCTTGCCGCTTTCCAACTGCTGAAAAATATCCTCCATATAATCCTTGGCACTCCGCTCCTGCTGAAGCTCCGCCATAAAATAATACAGCGATTTTCCAAGCATCTGCTCTTTGCTGTCCTGCCCCAGAAGCTTCAACGCCTCCAAATTGACATCGGAGATCCGATCTTCCCGCAGCAAAAATATAGCTTCGCTGGAATAGTAAAACATTGTCCGAAAATGCCGCTCGTTTCGGCGCAGCTCCTCATTGGCCAACTGCAACTCCCTGTTTTTCTGATAAAGGCTTTTATCCCTTTCCGACAGCTGATTTAGAAGTTCGGATCGGTTTCTGATATATTGCATAATCCGAAAAGCCACTACCGTAAACACCGGATAAGCCGCAATAAAAGTAAGTCCCGGCATCAGGGCATATTGCCATTCACTGCCGGACATCAGAACAACAGTGAGCGCACTGAGCAGGTTGGTGAGAAGGGACATCAAAAAAAGACGAGCCGAATTAAACGCCTGATTTTTGGCATGCAGCCAGTAAATAAAAAACATTTCTAAAAAATATACCAAAGCAATGCCGGCCAAAGCAATCTCTGTTCCCTTCGTTCCTCTCATCCAACGAATGACGAAAGTAAACCCTGCCGTTATCGTCGCCGCAATCGGCCCGTATACTGCCGCCGCTAAATTGAGCAGCACCTCGCGAGCATCATAACTGATATCATTGCTACTGATATAGGGTGTTCGAATATCAATAAAAATAAAAGCACAAAAGATAACTCCCTGCAAAATCTGACTACAATCCCATTTTCTTTTCTTGTAGTCAAAATTTTCACCAATTAACGTAGAAATAAAGACAAATGCCAAAATAACGCTTGCCTTTGAAATCAATCCCATGATCTGTTCCATATTGCTTCTCCTCAAATCTCAGATTTTATTCTCCGTTTTTCTGGTACCTTTTTCTGCTAAACAAAAGGGCATGAGCGATTTCCTTGCCATTTAGAGCATCCGAATACGCTGGACAATTGATTAAGCCATTTCCCAGCCACAGCATCGTCGACGCTCCTCCGTCCAAATACGCCGCTTCCACAGCTCCATACTTCTGCATCACCTCCGCCAGCCATTTGCCGGTTAATCCCTCAGCCACCCCTTTTTGCCTGCCATCGGCAACGATCAGCAAAAGCTTCCCCTTCTCGCTGACGCCCACCGCTGTTCTGGGTTGAAGCGATGTAGTGTAGCCAATAAACTCTTCTTGTTCCTTCGCCGCAGCGACCCCTTCTTTGACCAGCCAGCCGCCGGTCTGATATACATTTTCGGGAAAAATTTCCCTTCCCATGGAATCGCTTACCTGAAAGGAAAGAGTCAGCTCGCGTCCCGGCAAAAAAATGGGAATATAAGACGGCAGCTCCTGCCAATCCAGTTCTTCCGTCCGGCTGTCCTCCGGCAGCAAAAAGGTAAGCAAAAAACCGTCGCCGGTGTCTACCGGCATATCGGTGATATAGCGATCGGCCACCCTATTTTGTACAATCCGGTACGTTACCTGTGGTCGAAATACTCGATTGGTTCTGCCGTAGTCTGAGGTAAACACATTGCTCAAGCCATGAAAAGCCCCAATATTGAAGGCATGGACGGCTTCTCCTTCCTCTCCCGCCTGCCAAAAGGCCTTTACCTGCAATTCCTGAATAGAAGGCGTCTGATCATCTATAACCAGGCAAGGCGTTCCGATACTGCTGATCCGAATCCACCTGCCCCCTTCACATAAAAGCCCTGCCGGACTGCCCAGATCATCAAAAAACATGCCATTTGCCGCTGCAACCGCCTTGTTTCGCCGCGCCAGCGCACCAATCGTTTCAAAGCCAAAAACCGAATCCTGCGCCAATGCACCTTTTAGCTCCGCTCCCCTTTGAATATCCGCCTCCAACAAATAAATTTTCTGGCGATAGCGATGTACTGTAATATCCTCCTGCTGATACCCCAGCGCAGATACCGCCTGCAATAAAAAAGCAATCAGTTCAAGTATCGTTATAACATCCTTCATAATTTCTCCGGTAGATTTATGCATTTTTTCCAGCAAACCGAACAACTGCCGCTTATTTTTTACATCGGCATTTCCTTAAAAAAATAGAGTATTTTTCTAAATTTTCGATAATTTTTATACTATTTACAGGCGAAAGAGAATTCCCGCCGCAGCCGCCAGCACAATAATCAAAATCGGATGCAGCTTCCATTTTTTCAAGCCTATAAACAGCGCAGCCGCCAGTAACAGCCCCTGCCAAAAGAAAGGTGCAGCCGCCTCGGCTGCTTTTCCCCAGCCCAGCAGATCCAAAAGTCCAAGCGGCCGGTAGGTAATATTCAGCACATTAATCCAAGCAGCGGCAATCAAAGCCAGCGATGCCGGTCTAAGTCCATAAAAGGCTGCCTCCAGCCACGGATTTGCTTTCATTTTCGTCAGGATTCGAGCAATCAAAATAATAATAAGCAGAGAAGGCATTACCAATCCACTGACCGCTACGGCCGAGCCGAGCACGCCGCCGGTAATATATCCGGTATAGGCCGCCATATTAATGCCCAAGGGCCCTGGCGTAGACTGCGATACAGCAATCATATTGGAAATATCCTCCGGCGTAAACCAACTAGTGCGAAGCGACATATCATATAAAAAAGGCAAGGTTGCCAGCCCGCCTCCAACCGCAAACAAGCCCGTCTTAAAAAATTCGTAAAACAATTGCCAGTAGAGCATGATTTACCTCCTTTTTCGGAAAGCAATGGCCATTCCAGCAACTGCCGCTGTCAGCACCAAAATCGCCGGCGAAAGCTTGGGAAAAAGCAAGGCTGCCGCCAATACTAATAAAAAAATAATTTTTGAAGGCGCATCCGGCAAAGCGCTTTTCCTGAGCCGAAGCAGTGCGTCTAAAATCAAAACCGTCACCGCTGCCTTTATTCCCGCCATGGCATGGCGTATCGGCGCAAGCTCGGAAAAGCCAGTAATCAGCCTAGCCAACAATATAATAATCACTACTCCCGGCAAAACCAAACCCAGCGTGGCAATCACCGCTCCCAGAACACCTTGCCGGCTATAGCCAACAAAGGTCGCCGTATTGACGGCAATAATTCCCGGCGTGGTCTGACCAATGGCATAGTAATTGACCAATTCTTCCTCGGTTGACCATTTTCTTTTTTCTATCAGCTCCCTTTGCAACATCGGCAACATAGCGTAGCCTCCGCCAAATGTAAATGCTCCGATCTTCAAAAATGTCCAAAAAAGCTGAAGCAGTTCCTTTATCATATTCTTCCCTTTCCCAAAGTCTTAAAGCAAGAGCAAAAGCCCCCTTGGCTTTTCCTTTCATTTGTAAGCTAAGCTTTCTCAGCTCTTTTTTGCAGCAAGTAAAACGCCATTCCTTTTATTCTCAGGCGATGTTTTTCAAATCTTCGCCAAAAGCTCTTGACTTTGGAACGCAAAATTCCAAAAAACAAGCTTTGAATAAAGAAATGGCGCAAAACCGCAGAAATGCTCCAGCTTTTCTATAGCCTCCTCGGCTTATTCCGTATGCCGAAATATGCCCCTGTCCATATATTGCAGTATATCACCGCATCTCTTTTACAGGAAATAAGCCTCTTAACCATTCTAGGCTTTAACTATTACGTTCGGCATAAAAAACGCCAGAGCATCATGCTGCTATTCGTCCAAATTGTTAATAAAATCAACCAGCTTAGCTAAGCTTTCTTCTTCGTTTTCTCCCTCAGTAATAATGGTAATCTCGCTGTCGGTCACAATCGCCAGTGACAATACGCCCAAAATAGATTTTGCATTGATCTTCTTGCCGTCCTTTTCTATTGAAACCTCGCAGGGGCAAGTATTTGCCAGCTTTGAAAACAAAGCTGCCGGACGGGCATGCAGACCCGTTTTATTTTTTACTACAACTGTTTGTGATGCCATTTTGTTCTCCTTTTTTATCATCTAGTTTATAACGTGATAACACGCTTTTCCCCGTTTTAATCGTTTTCCCGCATAAGACCTCCGTCGGGAAAGCCTTCGACGCCTCAAAAATTCTCAAATAATTATTGCCGCGCCATAAAGTCGCTAACCAGCTCCACTACTTCCTTTTCTGTTCCGCAAAGCAAGGCTGCTTCCGCCAGCTCCTTACATTGCCGCTTGGTCACACCCGACATCAGATGACGAAGCTTTAAAATCGAGGAAGCGCTCATGCTAAATTCATCCAGCCCCAAGCCCAAAAGCAGCGGCGCCGCCATAAGCTCACCCGCCATTTCTCCGCACATGCCTGTCCACTTCCCTTCGGCATGCGAAGCCTCAATTACTCCTTTAATCAAATGCAAAAGCGCCGGATGATAGGGCTGATATAAATAGGAAACCTTCTCATTCATACGATCTGCTGCAAAGCTGTACTGAATCAAATCATTGGTTCCTATTGAGAAGAAATCGACCTCTTTGGCAAAGGCTCTTGCCAGTACTGCCGCCGCCGGTATCTCAATCATAATTCCCAGCTCAAAGCTGCCGACCGCCTTGCCTTCCTGTTCCAGTTCCTCCTTGACCTGCAAAAGAATAGCCTTCGCCGCTCGAAATTCATCTAAGGTAGCGATCATCGGAAACATAATTTTTAAATTGCCATAAGCCGAAGCCCGCAGCAAAGCTCTCAGCTGTGTTTTAAAAATATCCGGCTCGCTCAGGCAAAGCCGCACCGCCCGATTTCCCAGAAAAGGATTGGTTTCCTTGGGCAGATTATAATAGCTTAGCTCCTTATCCCCGCCAATATCCAGCGTTCTGACCACCACCGGCCTTTCGCCCATCTTTTCCAATACAGCTCGGTATGCTTCCAGCTGTTCTTCCTCTGTCGGAAAATGCGTATTACCCATGTACAAAAATTCTGTCCGATAAAGTCCGACCGCCTCTGCTCCGTTATCCAGCGCGGAAACGGCGTCCTCCGGCGAACCGATATTAGCTGCCAACTCAACATGATGTCCGTCTGCGGTCAGCGTCCTTTTATCCTTATAAACCTTCAACATTTCCTTTTGTTCCAGCCAGCTTTTTTGCTTCTGCCGGTACTCCTCCAAAGCCTCCTCTGCTGCTTCGGTAAAAACCGTACCGCAAATACCATCCAAAATCAGTAGCTCCCCATCTCGGATTGCTTCATAGCCGTTTTGCGTACCGACCACCGCCGGAATTTCCAAAGTTCTGGCCATGATTGCGCTATGGCTGGTCCTTCCTCCGATATCTGTTACAAAGCCCTTTACAAATCGCTTATCCAAAAGCGCCGTATCGCTCGGCGTCAAATCCTTAGCAACAACAATTACTTCCTCCTTGATCTGAGTCGGATCTTGCATCGGTATCCCTTGGAGATTACAAATCACCCGCTTGGAAACATCCTTCATATCCGCGGCTCTTTCTCTAAAATAATCATCCTCCATCGCTTCAAACATGCTGATAAAAGTATTTGCCACCTCCTGAAAGGCAAAATCGGCATTCACGCTTTCCGCACGAATCATAGCGATCGACCCGCCCGTCAGCTCCGGATCGGTCAAAATTTGAATATGCGCGTCAAATATGGCGGCATGCTCCTCATCCAAGTTGATTTTGGTCTTTTCCATGATCTCTGTCAGCTGCAACCGGCTTGCTTCAATGGCTTCTTCAAATTTTTTGATCTCCATATCCGCATCTGCTATTGCCTGTCTGGTCACTACCGCCTCGGCTTGGGAAAATTTATATGCCCTAGCAATCGAATAACCGTCGCTGGCACCGATTCCTTTTATCGTCATGATTGCTTCCTCCTTCTTGCGCTGAATCCAAAAATACTACCCGAATCATAGTTTAGTATATCATATTATGAGTGCCGGGTCAAAAGATATTTTTCTACAAAAAGACGTTGTTTTCCCCCTTTTTTCGCCGCTTTGGCTGCCCTTACCGGCTCCTTGCCGCTTTCCTTGCGCTCCGGCAAAGGCAGAAGTTTTGTCTGCTTTTTAACACTATTCCCGCCGCAGAAGATAACGCATAATTCCTGCTGCAATCCCACTTTGATGATTGGATTCAGGCAGGACAAAACGAACCCTTTGCTTTACCTCCTCTACTGCGTTGCTGCATACAATAGAAGTTCCCGCATATTCCAGCATTTCGATATCATTGATATGATCTCCAAAAGCAGCGATTTCCTGCGGCTTAATCTCCAGCCTTTCCGCCAGCCATTTTACCGCTGTTCCTTTGTTGATCCCCTTGGACATAATATCCAGGGCCTGAAAGGAGGATTGACTGATTTCCGCCTCCGGCACTTTTTCAGCGATTTCCTGCCGCAGAGCCTTCAGCTTTTCCGGATCCTTTTGGGTGATAAAGATTTTTTCACATGGAAATTGCCCCATCTGCCGATTCTTCAAAATATGGTTTTTAAAATCAAATACGATCTCGTCGGTCAGCTCCCTGTCAATTTCTCCGGTCGGAATACCACTCATTCCATCATAAGAATACAGATCGCACTCCGCTCCCGTCCTGTCGCAAATCTCTACCAGTCTTTGAATTGCCTGCGGTTCAATCGGCTGCTGATATATCTTTTCTTCTGTGCGAACATCTCGGATAAGCCCGCCATTGGAGGAAATAACATATCGAATAAAGGGAAGCCCCAGATAATAGACTCGCATCAATATTTCCGGCCGCCCTGATGCCAAAACCACCTCATAGCCGTTCTCGTCCAGCTCTCTGAGTGCGGCGGCATTGGAGGAAGAAATTGCCCGATGGTCATTCAGCAAGGTTCCGTCCAAATCAAATACTGCCATTTTCGTTTTTTTATCCTTCATTTTTTCCCTTTCTATCTGCTTTCTACAGCTGTTCCGACCCGATATTCCGTGCGGCTTCCTCGGGGCGTCTGCACAACCTCAAGCTTTGCCGGAATCCGCTCCTTCAGCTCCGCCACATGCGAAATAATGCCTGTTATTTTTCCTTTGGTCTGTAAATCCATAATACAGTCTATCGCCGAATCCAGCGAATCAGGGTCAAGCGTACCAAAGCCCTCGTCAATGAAAAGCATGTCCAATTCAATCCCGCCGGCATAGACAGATATCACCTCCGACAAGCCAAGCGCCATCGCCAGCGCCGCCTTAAATCCCTCTCCGCCGGAAAGCGTATTGACATTTCTGGTTTTGCCGGTAAAAGCGTCGAATACCTCAATCTCCAGTCCGCTTTGCCTTCCTCTATGCGTAACCTCTTCCTTTCGCTTTAAGGTATAGCGCCCTGTCATTTTTGCCAAACGCTGATTTGCCGCCGATAAAACATCTTCTAAAAATACTGCCAGCACATAACGTTCAAAGGTGAGCTTTTTGGCATTATCCCCATTGGCCGCCTTGGCTAGTCCAGCAATTTCAGCATATTTTTCCCTTTGAGCCTGCAAACGGCTTTCCATTTTCCTTAGCTCCCGCACAATTCGATCGTTTTCGGCAATCTGCCTTAGCAGCAGCACCCTTTTTTCGCTTTCCGCTGCTCTCTCTTCCTGTAGCAGCTTTTCCTCCTGCTCCGTCTGCTCCGTTTTATGCGGCTCCCGAATGGCTACCTCTTGCTGCAAATGCTTTTCCAAATTGACATTTTTCAGCCATTCCTCATAATAAGCCTTTATTTCTCCGGTAAGCTTCTCTTTTTGCCCTTCTTTTTCAGAATAATACCGCCAGTCCTGCTCGGTTTCAAAGCCTAGGATCCGCCTTTTTTCCTGAAATTCCTTTTCGGCCTGCTTTTGTTGCTGCATAAGCTCCCTGCTCCGCTTTTCAGACTCCACCTTTGCCGTTTCCGTCTGTGCATACAGAATCAAACTCTGCCGATAAGCTCTTTCTCCTGCCTCCAGCTTCTCCTGCCATACATTTTTTTCTGCTTCCAGCTCCGCCATAACAGCGGCAAGCCTCTCCGCTGCGTCTGGATTTGCCTGCTCCCGATACTCAGGCAAAAGTCTTTCCTTCAAGGCCTTTCCTTCGCCTGCCGCTTCATTCAGCTCCGCCTGCTTTTTGCCGCATTCCGCTGTCAACTCCTGCTCCTGCCGCCAAAGCTGCTCTGACGTCCTTTCCAGCTGCATCTGCTCCTGCTGCGCCTGCTTTCGCCGTAAAAGCTGTTTTTCGTATTCTTCTGCCAGCCGCTCATCGGCTTCTCGCTCCGCTTCTGCCTTTGCCAAGAAACGCTCTACTTCCGCCATGCTCTCTGTTTGCGTTTCCTCCAAAAGCTGCTCTACAAAAGCCTGCCTTCTTGCGTTCAGCTCCGCCGTCCGTAAGCTCGCCGCCTCCTTTTCCCGTCCAAGTTTTTCCCGCAAGCGCTCCGCTTCCTCCAAATTTACCGCTTCCGGCAGCCTCTCCTTTTCTGTCGCCAGGGTATGATAAACTCCCAGACATACCGGACAATGTTCCCCGTCCTTTAAGCTCCGACGCAGAGCCCAAACATGATCCTCCTGTATGCATTGCAAAGCCTTTTGACAGCGTTCCTCTGCTTCCTCCATCAGTTTCTGCAACCCCTGCTCTATTTTGGCATTTTCCAGCTGCTCCTTCCGGCAATGCTGCTCCTTTTGCCAAATCTCATGAATTTTAAGCAAGCGCTTGAGCTTCTGATCCATGATTGCCTGCGCCGCCTCGCACTGCTCTGTTTCCTGCAAAATCTGCCGCAGCTGCTTTTCTCTATCCTGCAATTGAGTCTTGCGAATAAGCAGCGCCTTAAGCTCCCTATCCTTTTCTTCGGCTTCCCGCTTCAATCTCCCATAGCCCTTTTTCCGCTCTATCAGAGAATACAGAAGCGGTAGCTGCTGCTTCAGGGCTTGCAGGCTTTTTTCCTTCTCTGCCAGCTCCGCTTGGCGCTCCGGTGATTTCAGGCTTTGATAATTGTCTTCCTGCTCCGCTTTTTCTTTTTCTGCCGCTTGGTGCTGCTTTTGCTTTTGTTTCAGTTCCTCCTCGGCTTGTCCTGCCTGCTTGCACAGTTTTTCATAGTTCTCCGCATATGGCTTCAATAAAATTGCCCGCTGTATCTGCTCAATTGCCGCTTCTTGGCCTTTTATTTCTCCGGCCCTTGCTTCCAGCCCTTCCAGCTTTGCTCTAACCTGCAAAAGCTCTAGCAGGCTTTCGTTTTCCCGCTGCATTCGGAAAAGCAATTCCTTTTTTTGATCAATCCGCTCCGACAGCTTTTCGATATTTTCTTTCCTCTCCTCCGCCCGCAAAAGATCTGCCGCTTTTTGCCTCTCCACTGCTGCAAACAGCTCCTGTCGGTCGATTTCTTCCTTGCTCAAAAGCTCCGACAGCTCCGCCGCTTCCTCTGAATCGGCTTGCAGCTGCAAAATCCATTGCTTTTGTATGCTCCTTCCCTCTCGGATTTCTTTTTCCAACTGATCGCTTGTCTGTTTCAGCCCAAGCTGTAGCGCCAAATAGCGCTTGGCATCAAAAAGCTCGCGCAGAATCGCTTCCCTTTCTTTACTGTCGGCAGTCAAAAGCTTACGAAATTCCCCCTGCGGCAGCATCATAATCTGCTTAAACTGATCCGCGCCCAGACCGAGAATTTCCTTGATCTTCTCATTGATTTCTGCCAATCTGGTAAATGCCCATATTTGACCGTTTGCATCGGTATAGCTCAGCTCCGCCTTCGCCGCTGTTTCCGTTACGCCCTCTCCCGCTTTTTTCCGCCTTATCTGACGCGGCTGACGTCTTATCCGGTAGCCCTGTCCCCTTACCTCAAAAATTAATTCTACCTCGGTTAAGATATCCTCCTCGGCAAAATCACTGCGCAACTCCTCCGGCCTTCTTTCTTCGCCGCTTGCTTCTCCGAACAGCGCATAGGAAACCGCATCGAAAATCATCGTCTTTCCGGCTCCAGTCGGCCCGCAAATCAAGAAAACCGGCTCCCTTTCCATTTCCTGAAAATCAATGACTTCTTTCCCTGCAAAGGGGCCAAAAGCCGTCATTTCTAATCTAATCGGTTTCATTGCCGCTTTTCCCCCCGTCCTGCTGCCAGCGCTTTAGCGCTTCTTCATCCGCCCTTTCTCCGGTAACGTCCTCATAAAATTCCGAAAATAGCAGCCAAATATCCTTCCGGCCAATTTCTTCTCCGCTCTGCATGGCCTGCTTTCCCTCTCTCTGCCTTCTGCTTTGATATTCCAGCGCTAAGGTGTTGGGATATACGCTCTTTAAATCGCTGATAGGGTCGATCAAGTTTTCCTCATCCGTAAGGCTCGCCATGATATAGTCCTCGCTTGCCGGCTCCTTTCTGGCCTGCTCCAGAATCTCTGACAAGCTCCCCCGCACAATTCTCAAATCCCGTTTTATCGGCAAGGTTACGGTTTGAATATTCAGCTTTTCCTTCCAGTCCAATAGAACCAGCGACTTCTTATGCTCCGCTTCGGAAAAAGAATATTTTAAAAGCGAGCCGGCGTAGCGCACGCTTTCTCTCCCTACCTGCTGCGGCTTATGCAAATGCCCCAAAGCCACATAATCAAATTCCTCCCATATTTCCGCCGAAACGCGATCCGAGCCGCCGATTGACAGCGGGCGCTCGGAATCGGATTCCTCTAATTCCCTGCCGTCAGCCGCCGCTCCGCTGATAAAAAATCCATGCGCTACGGCAATATAGCGCTTGCGCGGCAACGCCTTTTGCTCAGCCAAAGCCTTTTCCTCTCTAATTTTTTGATTGATCGGCGCCAAGATCCTGTCCATTGCCGCCTGCGCGGTACGAATGCTCTCATCCTCATACAGAGTTCTCACCCATACTGGATCGGCAAAGGGAATTGGATAAATATCCCATTCGCCAAAAGCATCCCGAAACGAGATCGGCTTGATCTCCCTCTCCAACTTTGCCCGTAAATAAAGACCGGATTTCTCCATCAGCCCGCTTCCGAAATCCAGTCTTTCCGCATGATCATGATTGCCTGCAATGACCACCATGGGGATTTTCTGCTGCAAAAGAATCCTTTCAAAGCATTCATTCAATAGCCGAACCGCCTCGACTGGCGGATAGGAACGATCAAAAATATCCCCCGCCAGCAGGATAATATCCGGCCTTTCCCGCTCTACCAAGCGGTAGAACTCCCGCAGGACAAAAGCCTGATCCTCATGCAGATAAACGCCTCCCAAAAGTTTACCCAAATGCCAGTCGGCGGTATGAATGATTTTCATTGCCAAATCCTTTCCCTCTTTAAATTTGTCCGCTTTCTCACGGAGCCTTACCCCTTCTCGCCTGCGGGTGCAAGCAAATATCTATTCCTAAATATTTACTTCCGCATTTGGGCTTTGGCTTGGCCTCCTGCCTGCCCTTGCTTTTGCCTGTGCTCCCTTCTCCTTGCGCCCCGCAATCAAAAATACGGTGCAAAAATAGACAGCAAAATCGTCAATACCATAACGACCGCAACCCCAATTGCTATTGCCTTTTGAACTTTTCTACTGTAAAACAAAGCGATCTCCTTTCTCTCCTTTTTATAGCTTCCTTTTGACAGAATCTCTTTTTTGTTATATACTATAAAAGCACAATCAAGTGATTCTGTCAATGGGGAAAATCTTTTTACCCATTGACAGAATCACTTGATTACCGACAAGTATGAGCATAAAAGCTACGCGCGCTCTGCAAGCGGGGCGTTTTGCGAATACTTGCTCGATTGCGGGAGCGCAGCGCGCGAAGCAATCGAGGCTTTTACCTAAAATATTTTCCCAAGGTATTTTTCCGTTAACAAAATAGGAAAGCACTTCTGTCAATGGGAAAAATCTTTTTACCCATTGACAGAATCACTTGATTGCCAACAAGTATGAGCATAAAAGCCTCGCGCGCTCTGCAAACGGGCATTTTGCGAATACTTGTAGAAAGGATATTTATGAACAATATTGGATTTCCTTCTTTTCTTATTTTATTCCTTACCTTTTTATTTATCTGGAACCATAATCTTCAAAAAAGGCAAAAAGCACATCAGGCCAACAAGGAAGCCTTCTGGGGAAAAGAGCGTCAGTCCTTGGTCGTGCGAAAAAAGGATATCCCCGCCGAGCTTTATTTTCATCCTGATATCTCCTGCCTGAGCTTTCCCGATCTGGCTTTGGACGCCGCTTCGAAAATAAAGTATGAAGCATTAAAAAAACAGCTTCATGACAGTCTTTCTCTGCCTATGCTCTCCTTTCATGATATGAGCAACACCGATCTGCGCCTGACCTTTGGAACTGCCAATCAGCCGGTCATCACACAGGCAGAAGAAAACTATGAAGCTTTTTTGAACTTTCTTTATGAATATGCAACTTTGATGAAACAACACGGAAAAAATAGCGAAGCGATTGCCGCCTTAGAGGAAGCGATTCGCCTCAAGTCTGATATTTGCCAGCACTATTTTCTGCTGGGCGAGCTGTATCAGGCCGAATCGGACCGCGAAGCTTTAGACGTGCTGATCGCATTGGCTAAGGACATGACCTCTGCCTCTAAGCAAAGAATTTTAAATCATTTAACCAAGCTATAATTCGTTTTTCTTATTTCTGCCTTTATTTTTTTTCGTGTATTCAATCACTGATTTTTTCTGTGCCTGAACATGAGCAATGGCCAAAGAGGTCGCCAGTTCCTGTTCTTTCTTTTTCAGTGCGTCCACAATCTGTAAATGCTCTGTAACCAATTGCCTGTGATCGGCAATATGATAGATATACTCCATTCGATAGCGATAAATTTGCTCACGCAAATTGTTTAGGATTTGAATCAATTTATCATTTCCCGAAGCCTCAAAAATAATATCGTGAAAGGCGATATCCCATTCCAGCACCTTTTCCATTTTTTTAGATTTCACCGCCTGCATAAACTTTTCATTCACTAAGGTCAACCGGTTCACGTCCTCCGGCTTCATATTTTCACAGGCAAGGCGAATTGCCAGCCCTTCCAATGTCGCTCGAACCTCCAGCACATCCTTGATGTCCTTTTCCGTAATATTCGCCACCTCGGCGCCTTTCCGAGGAACCATAACAACCAGGCCTTCCAGCTCCAGCTTCCGAATCGCTTCTCTGATCGGTGTTCGACTAACTCCCATCCTCTCTGCAAGTTGATTTTCCATTAACCGTTCTCCCGGCTGAAAATCCCCCCTTAAAATCGCTGTCCTCAAATTCCGAAACACAATATCTCGAAGCGGTAAATAATGATCCAAATCTACTTGTATCTCTGCCACGCCCAATCACCTTCCTTAACCTGTTCAACCGTTACGCTCCAACCCTTAACCTTTTTTTCATTATATCGAATTTCCGACTGCAAGTAAATATCTTTTTATTATTTTCAACGAGGCCGAAAGAGGATACCATAGGGGCTAAGTACGACTTCTGCTTCGGCAGAAATTTGAGGACACAAAAAACGAGCGTAAATTTACCGCTCGTTTTTTCTAATGGGTGGTACAGGACTCGAACCTGCGACTTCCACCATGTCAAGGTGACACTCTACCAGCTGAGTTAACCGCCCGCTTGAATTATAATATCAGAACTTCTGCTTTTTGGCAAGCTTTTTTTCATTTTTTTTGGAAAATCCTTTTCAAGCGCTAGTTCTTGTATACTCAACTGCTTGAAAAGCAAGCCCAAAGCCATTTCCCAAAAATCTCCATCCCCTCTCCTGATTAATTTTTTAAACAAAATCCCTAAAATTCAGCTATTCATTTCCATAAAAATATTGTATAATATAGGCAAAAACACTGACGATTTAAGGAGGACAATTCATGCAATCTTATTTTGATGGCGGTTTATTTCAGCTGATCGGCTGGAGAATCCTAGGCACCCTAGTCACAGTCTTAACCCTTGGCATTTGCGCCCCTTGGGCAATCTGCATGGTCTATTCTTGGGAAGTAAAGCATACCGTAATTGACGGCAGACGGCTTACCTTTGACGGGACAGCAATCCAGCTTTTCGGCAATTGGATTAAATGGCTGCTTTTGACTATCGTTACCCTTGGTATCTACGGCTTTTGGCTGAATATCAAATTAAAGCAATGGAAAACAAAGCATACTCACTTTGCATAATCCGTCCCTGCTTTTAACATAAACTTAAAGCAACTGATAAGGACACCCATGGCGCTTGATATAAAGGAGGTATTTATGTATATTACTGCAAAAATGAATCGCAATATTGTTTCTGTTTTTCCCGAAGCTTCTATTTCTCTGGCCTTTAAACTGATGCGCGAGCAATCGGTTCGCCAGCTTCCGGTAGTTGATAAAGGCAAGCTTGTCGGTATGGTAACTGAAACCCTGCTCAGCGAGGTTTCGCCATCCAAAGCCACTTCCCTTAGCGTATATGAATTAAACTATATTTTGGATAAAACCAAAGTAGCCGATATCATGGATAAAAATGTTGTAACCTGCACCGAAGATATGTCCATCGAACAGGTTGCTCTTTTAATGAATGAAAGTGATGTCAACATGATTCCCGTTATTGATAAAAGCTATGCCATCAAGGGCATCATTACCCGAAACGATATCATCGCTTCCTTCTTGGATATCTTAGGCGCCCGCGGCAAGGGCTCGCGCATCGTCCTAATCGGAAAGGACAAGCCCGGTACTCTGGCTGACATCAGTACTCTGTTAAAAGAAAAAAAATTATAATATTGTGCATATCATTAACTTTGCCGGAGAAAATCCAGAAGAAAGCGAAATTATTATCCGCCTAGATTCTATCGCCGACGATGATCTGCTTAAAACACTGACCAACAGAGGCTATCGGATTGAAAAAGTGGAAAACAAATAATACCGTGAAGGCTTTGCATAAAGCGTGATTACCGCTTTTCCCAGCACATGCCGCACTAGCAGGCTGGCTTTTTCCTAGGAAAAGGCTTTTGCTCAAAAGAAGAACAACGGCTGTAAAATAAGCTCTCAAAAATAAAGTAAAAACCTGCCAGATGATGTACCCACAAGAGGCAGACTGTCTAAGCGTAACAGCTTTATAGCCGTTACGCTGTTTTTGTATGCTTTAGCAACAAAAAACCCTCAGCTGTGCTGGGGGAGAAAAAAGCTTTAGCTTCAAGTAAAAAAACTCCTGTGATATAATGAGAGTAGGTCTGCAAACCGTAACAAAATATCAAAAGGAGGTGTCCAAATGGACAAGATAAAAAAAGTGCCGACAGCCGACTCCCCTCTATGCGACAAGCTTTTATTCTTTCTCTTGCCTGTCCGGAAGGAAGCCGGTCATTTTGGTCAGCACTTCTTTTTATTTCTTAGCCGCTTATTCTTTCGGGCTGCTTATTGCTTTTTCCGGTAATTCTCTTGGATCTTCTCTAAGGCTTTCAGATCTGCTTCATCCGCCGGATTTTTATAAATTTCCGGTCTTTCCCGAATCAATAACTGCTTGCCGGATACCAATTCATTTAAAAGCTCCTTTGTCTGCTTCATTGTTGCCGGTGTCAGTGCACGGTAAACCATAGTTGTAGCCAGTCCATAGCGATTGATCAGAAAACGATCAGCAAAGAAGTTATTGGGATTTTTCTTATTGTCGATGACCGGACTGTTTTTCTTGTTGGTCAGCAGCACGATTACCATCTGCTCCTTTGGGTCAATGACCGTCAGAGTTCCCGTCCATCCCGTATGTCCTACCGTTGCCGCATCTGCCATCGGGGAGAATGCCCAGCTATAGAGCCTATCGCCTGCACGGCGCCAGCCCAAGCCGTAAGTCGCATTACTGTCTTTGGGCTTTACAAACAGATCCTGCGTGGTCTTATCCCAAAATTCGTATTTCCCATAGCCGCCTTCATTCAGCATGACCTGAGCCAGCTTTGCCAATTGCAAAGCGTTGGCAAAAAGTCCGGCATGCCCGCTCACGCCTTTCATGGAATAATACGCCTTTTCATCATGCACAGTTCCTTGAATAGTGCCTACACGATTATTGGAAAAGCTGATCGCCCCATCTCTGGAATTGCCGTTTAATTCGCTGGCAGCAATCTCTTGAACAGAAAAGCCATGCTCCAGCGGCGAAAAGGTAATTCTGTCCAGACCCATATAACTGTAGATTTCTTCTTTCATATAGGTATCCAGATCCTTGCCGCTAACCTTTTCAATAAGCATTCCCAGC
Organism: Eubacteriales bacterium; assembly: GCA_041844915.1. Classification (GTDB taxonomy): domain Bacteria; phylum Bacillota; class Clostridia; order Lachnospirales; family Vallitaleaceae; genus W11650. The sequence goes on along the minus strand of JBGZBY010000087.1, from coordinate 73,914 downwards.
AGCATGTAGTCCACATCCGAATACATCGTTTTGCTGCCCGGCTCATACGCCAGCGGAGTTTTGAGAATCATTTCCATCGTTTTAGTCTTTTCCTGTGAGAAAAGATCATTCTTCCCGTTGGCAATCCCGTCATCCTTATCATAATTTTCATTAAAATACTGCGGATCTGCCGGAAAACCACCCTGATGCTCCAAAAGCTCGCGAATCGTCAAGGTATCCTTACCCTTGATTGCCGCATCAGCCTCATCCTTAAATTCCGGAAAATATTTGCTGATCGGGTCATTGATAGCAATTTTCTTTTCCGCTACCAGCTTTTGCAGAGCATAGTTAACCGAGTACATCTTCGTATTGCTTGCCAGATCAAATAGGGTCTGATCCGTTACCTTTATCCTCTTCTCCACCGGAATCGGCTTTCCATCCGGATAATAATTATTGATATAGCCAAACGCCATATTTTTAACCAGCGCGCCGTCCTTTACCACAACCAGCTGACCGCCGGTCGAGCCCTGCGCGATTTCTTCCTTTATAATGTCCTCCAACAAGGTCATAATATTTTTGTCCAGCACCTCCGAACGGAGCTTCGTCATGTCTAAGGTCGGATAGGGAATCTGCACCTGTAGCTTGGCAGCAGTGCCTTTCACTCCGGTAACCTGTAAAATATTTTTGGTGTTATTGGTCAAATGGGAAATATCTACCTGATAGCTGCCGTTTTTGCGATAAGCCGAGGTATCAATTTCTTTTCCGTTTACCGCCAGTTGAAAGTCGCTCACATTGCTAACCGTTAAAAGCAAGCTGCCCTGACCGGCATATCCCTTAAACTCATAAAAAGAGTTGGTCAAAATCGAGTCATCTGATTTTTTCACATCCAAAGGAAAAGTCATATCCAAGGCATATTTTTCTGCCAAAGGCTTCTCCGGCTCCTGCGCCTTGATCTGAATCGGCGTCAGGCACAATACAAGCGCCAGCACAAGCCATAGTAAATTCTTATTTTTTCGGGTTTTTCCTCTCATTTTTGAATTTCCTTTCTTGTCTGCTTTTGTTTTGATTTTCCTGTATTACTTTGCTTTTCCTGTTTTACTCTAAAAGCCGCCCTCGTTCCTTCCTTGTTAATCCTGCCGTTTTGCGGCCTTTCTATATACTGAAATTTTTCGTCCCAGCCCACCTCCTTACTTTTAATGCAGATGCGCACAGTGGCTGTGGCATATCCCTACGCCGTGGAAGCGGCTTTTCTAATTTTTCTCTCGTCTTTTTTCAAAACGGCAGCGCAGGAAATTTTTACTTGCTCAAAATTTCATCTGTGCTGCCGCTTTAGGGAGAAATCAAAGACTGTTTTTCTCCAGCCTACCTATACATTTTTTACATCTTCATCCTTAATCACCAAATAGGTAATCACAAAGCCCGCGATATAGGAAATCACCAAGCCGATTACATAATTGATCATAGATTCCGGCTTCATAATTGCTGTGGCGACTAAGCCTGACGGTCCCCATGCATTTGCCATAACTCTTCTCAGCATAACCCATGCGCCGCCAAAGCCCGCTCCTAAGCCCGCAGTGATAAAGGCTTTAAACAGCGGCAGGGTAACACCGTAAATCAAAGGCTCGCCAACGCCCAAAAATCCAGCTGGTAAAGCACCGGTTACAACCTTTTGCAATCTGGTATTCTTAACCCTTCTGGCAATGAAATAAATCGCAATCGCCGCTCCCACCTGACCAGCACCCGCCATCGCCAGCACCGGAAACAGAGATACACCGCCCAACTGCTCCAGCTGCACCGCATAAATCGGAATCAAACCATGATGAAGTCCCAACAGTACCATCGGTAAAAACAGCGCCGACAGCACATATCCGCTGATTACGCTGACTACCGGATCGGAGGAATTGATAATAAAACTTAACACATAAACCAGCCCATCCGAGAAATATCCTGCCAAAGGCATAACAGCAAACACATAAATCAGTCCAGTAATCAATAAAGATAAAAACGGCGTCAAAATCAAGTCCAGCACATCGGGAATCCTCTTGCGCAGCTCTTTTTCTACCTTCGACAAAATCCACACGCCAACAATTACACCGATGATACCTCCCTTACCGGTAGTCAGGGTTGACTTTAACGGAACCTCCTCGTTAAACAGCCCCATCATCTTGGAAAGCTCGGTAATATTGGCGCCAATCGTAATTGCACCGATCATTCCGCCCAAGCCTTCGGTTGCGCCGAACTGCTTCGCTGCATTGATACCGGTATAAATTACTAAATAACCTAAAAATGCACCGCTGATTAAAGTGAAAAATAGGCGGATACCTTCCCACATTTGATTTTTTTCCGTGTTCAGCGTGCCAATCAGGCTGCCCAAGCCAAAAAACAGCCCCGCTGCAATGATTGCCGGAATCAGCGGAATAAAAATATTGGCAATCGTGTTGACAGCCTTTTTAAAGCCGCTTTTTTTCTGACCAGCCTTAACTGCGTCCTTATTGGTTTGCCAATCCTCGGTCACTTCCGTTACCTCGGCGTCTCTTTTCAGTCGAAATGCCTCCGCCGCTTCGTCCGTTACCTTTTTTGCCTTGCCCGGGCCTAAAACAATCTGATAGTAATTTCCCTCGCTGACCAAGCCCAAAACGCCGTCTAAGCCTTTAATTTTATCTGCCGAAACCTTCGCGCTGTCTTTTACCGTCACTCTCATCCTGGTCATGCAGTTGGTCACGGAACCAATATTGTCCGCACCACCGGTCAATTCCACGATTTTCGTTGCCAGTTCTTTGTTGTTCATGCTGTTTCCTCCTTCTTTTTTCACCGATAGATTTTGTTGTTGCTCAATTTTCCCATGCTGCCGAAGTGCCTTTTCTCAAAAAGGAGGTTCCTTTTTGAGAAAAGCCCCGAAGCAAAAGCTGATAGGGAAAGCTGATTAATTTTCTTGCTTGGATTGCCGCGCTGCCAGCTCTAAAGCCTGTCTGACATAGCCGCCTGCTTCCTCTAAAAGCCTCGCGGCCTGTGAAACCTTGTTTCCCGATAAAATCGCCGTAATTGCCAGCTTTACGCTTCCCTCCGCTTCATTCAGCGTTCGGCGTGCTTCTTCTCGACTACAAGCCGTTGTTGCCATCACAATGTTTTCCGAGCGAATTACCAGCTTCTCATTGCTTCTTTTTAAATCGACCATATAATTTTGATATACCTTCCCAACGCCAACCATCGACGCCGTCGATATCATGTTCAAAATCATTTTCTGCGCGCTGCCTGCTTTTAATCGGGTCGAACCAGTCAGCACCTCCGGCCCTACGACTGCCTCCATCGCGATATCTGCTGCCTTCGCCACATCCGAGCCGCTGTTACAAACGATTGCCGCCGTTGTGCAGCCCTTGGCTCTGGCATAGTGCAGGCCATACACCACATAAGGCGTTCTGCCGCTGGCCGCCAGCCCTATCACCATATCCTTCGCACTAAGCTGTAATGCCTTTAAATCCTCCTCTGCCAAGCTCTGACTATCCTCTGCACCTTCCACCGCTTTAACAAATGCCTTTTCTCCTCCGGCAATCAATCCGACCACCAAGGACGGATCTGTGCCGAAAGTCGGCGGACATTCGACTGCATCCAATACCCCCAGCCTTCCACTGGTGCCAGCTCCTAGATAGATCAATCTGCCGCCGCTTTTCAAGCAGGCTGTTGCCGCCTCTACAGCCTTGGCAATTTCTGGTAAAATCCGGCGAATCGCCGCAATTACCTTATCGTCCTCTCGATTGATCAGCGTAACGATTTCCAGCGGCGTCATCTGATCCAAATTTTTCGTATCCGGATTCTGCTGCTCCGTCGTCATCTGAGATAAATCAATCATATCTTTCCCTCCTTTCTCAATCTCTGTGTTTCCTCTACTTCATCGTCTTTTTGAATATGAGTCTTTGTTACCTGTTTCAAGGAAGCTTCATAATTTCGATTGATAAATGCTTTAAACAATATATCCACCACATTCAGCTGGGCAATTCTCGAGCTCATTGCCCCGCTCCGAAAAATATGCTCGTTAGTAACCACTGCCAAATTATAATCCGCCATCTTGGCAATTGTTGACTTTTCAAAGCCGCAAACGCTGATAAGCTTGGCGCCGGATTCCTTGATTAAGGCGGCGCATTGAATCATTTCCTGTGTCATGCCAGAATAGCTGAATAAAATCGCCACATCCTGCATCGTGATATTCTTTGCCATCAAAAGCTGAACATGCCATTCATCCTGAATCATACAAAGTCGGTTGATTCGGATCAGCTTCAAACTAAGATCCTTTGCCGCCAATAGCGAGGTTCCCAAGCCGAATAAATGGATTACTCTCGCCTTCTCTATCAAATCCAGACAATCCCTCAAATGCTTGGGATCCAGGTTTTGAGCCGTACTTTTCAGCGAAGCGATATTTCGCAGCGTCACCTTCTCAATAATGTCCTCCAAGCTATCCTCCTTGCTCAAATCGGAAATTTCCCGATGATTTTCCTTCTCTCGAACCGCCGTTTCGTAAATAAGCGCCGCCCGCAGCTCCTTATAGCCTTTAAAATCAAGCTTCTGGCAAAGTCGGATAATCGATGAGGCCGAGGTATAGGTTTCCGCCGCCAGCTCTCTGATACTTAATCGACTGCTTTTTTCCGGCTGCTCCAGCCAAAATTGAAGAATTTGCTTTTCTGATTCCGTTGCCTGCCGCAAATAGCTTTGTATATAGGACAATAAACTTTTCATAAAATTTTCCTTTCATTTTCATTATAATAAATAAAACTTTATTGTCAATCCATATCACAATAAATGGATTTTTGTTTCATTCATTGGTATAAAAATTGTGGTATTTAAATAAAAAAGCCTTAAATACCACATCGTTTTTTGTTTTTATTTATCTATTATTTTGATTTTTTAGCCATCTCCGGCTTTGCTACTTCGGCATTTCCCTTTGTCGGTCTGTCGGCTGCCCCATCAACTGGCTGCGCCTTCCAGCGGGGCTGCTTCTAGTCGGCCCTTCCGCCTTGCCGCAGGCCTAATCTTCCCGATTGCCGCCCTGCCTTTTATTTTACCTCTATGTCAAAATCAATGCTTCGGCGCAGCTCCTCTACGGCGTTTTTTATATCTCGAATTCCCCGCCGATGCATATTTTCATAGTCCTGATCCGATAGAAGCTGCAAATTGAATTTCTTTTGAAATTTTCTTGCTAAAAAATCTGCAATCTGATTTTGATAGTCGCCGCTTTTCAAGTAATCCGCTCCGGCCGAAGACTCGGTTACAATCAGCAGCTCGTTGCCTTTTTCCGAATAAAATGGCGTCGCTCTCTCCAAGGTGATATTGATAAAGGGATTCAGGTCAAAGCGCAAGCTTTTCCACGCTGCAATTACCGCTTTGATATCCTCCGGAAAGGGCGCGGTATCAATTGGAGGCAAAGCTTTTTCTGGAGGCAAAGCTTTTTCCTTTCCCTTCTCGACCTTCTCGGCCACTCGCACGCTTCCCTCCTCTAGGCTTTTCTCCATCTCCTGCAAGCGACGCAGAATGCTTTCCTCACTTCTGTCCAGCTCCGGCTGGCAAAGCTTTATCCACTCCAGCTCAAGCAAGATCCTCTTATTGCTTTCATATTTCATATCCGCCTCCAGCCGCGACAGGCTCCGGATAATATGCATCAGAAAGCTTTCCTCACAAAGTCCGGCAATCGCCCGCAGTGCAACCATACTTTCCTCCGCTAAATCCAAAAGCTTTTCCGGCTCCGGCATCGCCTTTACCAGCAGCAGATCTCTTAAAAAGCTGATTTCCCCCAAAACCAGCTGCTGCAAATCCCTTCCCTGCATTAAAAGCTCGTCGGTTTTTGTCAACAGCTCAGAAATTTGCCGTTTTAGCAAATAAGCTGTAATTTCTTCATAGACGCTGCTGTCCACCGCTCCCAAAAGGCGCAGCACCTTATCCAAGGTCAGCTCCTCCCCTAAATAAAAAGCCAAGCAACGATCTAAAATCGAATGGGCGTCCCGCAGCGCACCGTCCGCCGCCTTGGCGATAAATCTCAGCACCCTGTCCTCAAAGGCAATTCCTTCCCTCTCCAAATAGCTTCTCAATACCCACTGAATATCCTGACTGCTGATTCTCCGAAAATCATAGCGCTGGCAGCGGGACAAAATCGTGTCCGGTATTTTATGCGGATCGGTTGTTGCCAGAATAAAGACGGCGTGCGCCGGCGGTTCTTCCAGTGTTTTAAGCAGAGCATTAAATGCTCCGGTTGACAGCATATGCACCTCGTCGATAATATAAATTTTATAACGAGCATTGGCCGGCTGATAGCGAACATCCTCCCGCAGCTCTCGAATATTATCCACGCCATTATTGCTGGCAGCGTCAATCTCTATGATATTCAAATCGTTTCCCGCCAACTCGCGAAGGCAGCTGTCGCATTGATTGCATGGCTCTCCGTCCTGCGGATTCAGGCAGTTGACAGCACGGGCAAATATCTTGGCCGTCGAGGTCTTTCCCGTACCTCTGGTACCGGTAAACAAATAGGCATGACTTAATCTGCCGGATCGCACCTGATTCCTCAATGTTTTTACGATCGCTTCCTGACCGACCACCTCTGCAAAACTTTGCGGCCTAAGCTTGCGATAAAGCGCGGTATATGTCATAATCTCCTCCCCATATCAATTCAAAACAAAATATTTTCCCCATGTCAGAAAAAAACGCAGCCCGATCTTTTATAGGATTCCAGCCTTTTTCAGTCACTTGATTGGATTTTACCAATGAAAAATCCACACATATCCCTTCGACAGTGATCTTCCGAACGCTTCTCGGCTTAACGGCTCAAATCCGGCGCCCCCACGGCACATGAAAGTTTCTGCTTAGTGCTGCTTCCGTCAAGATCTGACACGATTCACAGATTTCCATTGCGTAGGACCAAACTCTCAACACCATTGCCCCAAGGCTGCTTCACAAAACCAAGCCTCTGTTCAATATCACCCCTGCTATAGCGGATTGCAGGTTCAGGGCGCCGCTACCTCCCCGGCTGTGTGGAAACTTTTTATCAAAGGGCAAGCCCTCTAATCCCATATTCAGGTTCCAATGGCAAACCATTCCGGCTCTGCTCTCTTAGAACCGTATTAGTATACCCTGTTTCAGAAGAAAAGTCAATATGATACTGTCCAAAACAACAAAATCCTAAAAATTATATCCTTTGCCTTCTCCTAACTAGAAAACAATTGCCGCCAGTATAAAACAAAAAATATTCTTCAATTTTAGTGTAATATACCCCAAAAAAAGAAAATACAGCACTCGCTATCATCATTCTAACTGCAAGCAACCGCTTCCTCAACAGACTTATTGCTCGCAAGCCGAAAAATTAAAATTTAATTAAAAACAAAAAAATAACTGGAAAAAACTAGCAAAAGAAGATATGATACATATTAAGTATAAATAAATTCTTAGAACTACAAAATCTAAGAATTAAACTCATCAAAGAAAGGAAAAAAACTATGAAACTATCTTTAAAATCTTTTCTAAGCCTTGCCTTAGTGATTTGCCTTTTACTCACGGCATTTCCTTCGGCAAATTATGCACAAGAAGACAGGAAACCGACAAGCATTGCCTTAACTATAAGTGGAAGGGAGATTGAATTAAATAAAGACTTCCCTTATTTAGTAAATAATGAACATTCCGATAATGGTGTTCTAGGCTCTAACGGATGTACTGCCTATTTTAAAACAGACGAAGGTATTCTTTTTATTGAAAACTTATTCCTTAATAATGAATCTGATAAAATTTTTATAAAAGCTTCTCAGCCAAACAAGGATTTAACTATTTCCATAAATGGCAATAGCACTATTACGGCTATAAATAATCCTACTGGCGGAGATATAAAAATTATAAGCTTTACCAATAATTCTCTTGTTACAGAAAATATAACTGCCGACACTGGTTTAAAACCGGGCAATGTTATCTTTAGTGGCAATGTAAATGTTGATGTGCAGAAAGAACACAAAGAAATTACTCGAGTTGTTGCTGTATCTGCAAACAATATTCAGGTAGAAGAAAATGCCAGCTTAAATGTATCTCTTGTAAACACTCAAAGTGCAGAAAGTCAAGATGTTATCGGACTTAGTGCGACAAATGATATTATTTTTAATACTAAAAATGAAATTGAAATTAGTGTAAATCGTGTAACTCCTTCGCCAAGCGTGGAAACTTATTGTTTAAGCGTAGAAAATGGCAAAGTCAAGTTGCAAAATGCCAAAACCTTAACTTTGAGTTTTCGAAGTGGTCAGCCAATAAGCGACCCTAATAGATTGGAATATAGTCCTAACAAATGGGAGAAGGATTCTTCTATTCCCAATATGGAAACTTATACCTATAAAGGATTTTCTATCGACCAATCCAAGCTGCAAATTCCTGACAGTGTCCGCGGCGAGAATATTGACCCAATTAATTTATCCGAAGCAGTATCTCCAAATGGCAACTACAGCTTTTCTTTAAAAAGCGGTAGTCTAAATGGTCTAAAACTGGAAAACGGCGTAATCAGCGGAACTCCGGCAGCTGTTCAAGTGGCGACTAAAATTGTTATCGAGGTAAAAAATTTGGCTAATGTTACCGAAACTTTTGAACTTCCTTTTGGAACAGTTCGTCCTCAAACACCAAAATTGGAAGTTCAGGAACATGTCAACAATGATGAACTTGCTGACCACGCTGTTTTGTTAAAAAATATTGATCATAACGAAGGGACTTTATATTATAAGATAACTGGCGAAGGCTTTAGCGGGCAATATCAAAAATCAACCAATATTAGCTCCGAGCTTCCTCTTTCTAATTTTACCGCCGATGGTCCTTTTACTATCACTGCAAAATATGTTTACGAACCAAATGGCGAAGAAATTGAATCCGCTGAACAAACTTTAACCGTAATACGATCGCCTCAACCGCAGGGATTAAGTGCCGTAAATGCTTCCTCTGAAACCGCTGCTGATGGAAAAATCATGGGTACCCGCGTTTCTATGCAATATAAAGAAGACAGTGCCAATGCTTCATGGAAGCCTTGCCCAGCCAATGAAATCACAGGTTTAACCAAGGGCATCTATCTTGTTCGTGAGCGTTCACTACCTCGCGCACTGGCATCTAAACCGGTACAAATCACCATTGGCGTAATTGGTAACCCAAATAACCCAAGCAACCCAAGTAACCCAAGTAACCCAAGCAATCCAAGCAACCCAAGCAATCCGGCGACTCCTAGCGCATCATCGTCCAGTGTTTTGATTCCGTATGTTTCCGAGACTTCTTCTGCTGCACCAACAATCAGTCAGCCGCAGTCTAAGGAGCCGGATAAAGCTATGGACAAACAGCAAGACAACAAGTCTGATAACAACAGCGAAACTATGCTGCGTTTTTCCGATATCGCCAAAGGTGCATGGTACGAAAAAGCAGTCAGCTATGTTGCGCAAAACAATTGGATGAACGGATTATCAGCAACCGAATTTGCACCTGAAAAAACTGCTACTAGAGGAATGTTGGTAACAATTCTCTATCGTCTAGCAGGAAAACCACAAATGAGCGGTGAGGTCAGCTTCTCCGACATTGCTAAAAATCACTACTCCATGCCTGCCGTAAACTGGGCAATCCAGCAAAAAATTGCTAAAGGTTACTCAGATACCGTCTTTGGTGTAGAAGATAGCATTACTCGTGAGCAATTGGTAACTTTGCTGATGAAACTTGCTGAAAAAAATGGAAAAAATACCCGTAAACAAATGGATTTATCCTCTTTTGCCGATAGTTCACAGATATCTGATTATGCTAAAACAGCCGTATCTTGGGCGACCGCTACCGGATTACTTAAAGGTAATGAGCGCAAAATGCTTGCTCCACAAGCTCCAGCAACTAGAGCAGAAATTGCCGAAGTCGTTATGCGTTTTTATGAGGAAATTTTAAAATAAGCTTAAATAAGCTTTTTAACTAGCAAGCAGCTTGCCCGTATCTGTGCAAAAAAATTGCATGGGTACGGACAAGCTGCTTTGCATTAAAGAATTGAGATTTAAGCAAAATCACTTCTCAAATTTCCTACTTTAAACATCTTTCACAATAGTAAAATAACTTCCTTCCGGTTAAAGCTTCTTATCCAAATTCGATATATCCTTTTTTATTGATATTTCATTGGTATTTTATTAATGCCTCGCATTTCACCAAAGCCAAAAAACAAACATAAAAGAAAATTCCAAAACTTTTATGCCTTTTATTGGGATAAAACTTTACGAATTGCTTTAAATTTGATACTATAGGAATATCTTATGAAATGCTTTAACACTTAGAAAGAAAGGACATTATTATGGCAAAAACATTACCAAAGCGCTCCGAGGTCGCACCGGAGCATACATGGGATCTCTCCCATATCGTAAAAAATGAGGAAGCGTGGACAGCGCTTTATAAGGATTGTGAAGCTGCCGTCGAGCAGCTGGTTTCTATGGAAAAGGAATTTCTTGCTTCTGCTGAAAAGCTCCTGCTTTTTTTGCAGAAAAAAGACGCGCTAAGCGAAAATTTCGGAAAAATCTATGGCTATGCTCAAATGGGCTGGCATCAGGATACTTCCGATTCTGCCAAGCAGGCGCTAGCTCAAAAATCGGAATCCTTAATGGTTCTGATTCAATCCCGCCTTTCCTTTGTAGAGCCTATGCTCCTGACCTTGACAAAAGCTACCTTGGACAGTTATTATTCGGAAAAACCGGAGCTGATGATCTATCACCAATACTTTGACAATCTTTTCCGCACACAAAAGCATGTCCTGCCCAAAGAGCAGGAGGAGCTTATGGCTTTGGCCGGAGATGTTACCTCCGGCATAGAAAATACCTTCGCTATGTTTAACAATGCCGATATTCGCTTTCAGCCTATTGTGGATGAAAATGGAGAAACCGTAGAATTAACTCACGGCAATTACATCGGCATGATGGAAAATCCTAAGCGTGAGGTTCGTCAGGCGGCGTTTTCTTCGATGTACGCGGCATATAAAGCTAATATCAATACCTTGGCTTCTGTTTACAATATGAATTTAAAAAGCCATCTGCTGAATATGCGGGCAAGGGGCTTTTCCTCAACCTGCGAAGCCGCCTTGTTCACTAACAATGTTCCTGTTGCGATCTACGATCAGCTCCTGCAAACGATCAACGAATCCCTCCCGATTTTCCATCGATATATGCGCCTGCGCAAAAAATTACTCAAGCTGCCGGATCTGCATATGTATGATATTTATACGCCGCTCTTTCCCGATATCGACACCAAAATCAGCTTTGAGGACGCTAAGGATACTGTTTTAAAGTCAATTGCTCCAATGGGAGAAAAATATGTCGCTGTCGTAAAATCCGCTTTTGCCAATCGCTGGCTGGATGTTTATGAAAATAAGGGCAAGCGCAGCGGCGCTTATTCTTGGGGAGTTCACGGCGTTCATCCCTATGTCCTGCTCAATCATACCAATACCCTAAACAATATGTTTACCCTCGCGCATGAGATGGGACATGCTATGCACTCCTATCTGTCCAGCGAAAAGCAGGCCTATGTCAACCACGACTATTCTATCTTTTTAGCCGAAATCGCTTCAACTTGCAATGAAAATCTGCTAATTCGCTATCTGCTGGACAATACGGATGACAAAAATCTGCGCCTTGCCTATATGAATCATTTCCTAGAGGGCTTCCGTGGCACCGTTTTCCGTCAGACCATGTTTGCCGAATACGAGAGAGCCACTCACGAACTGGCTGAAAAAGGCGAACCGCTGACCGCCGAGAGCCTAAGTCAAATGTATTATGAATTAAATCAGAAATATTTTGGCGACGCGGTGGTTTCCGACGACGAGATTCGCTATGAATGGGCAAGAATCCCGCATTTTTATTATAACTACTATGTATTCCAGTATGCAACCGGTCTGATCAGCTCTGTCGCAATCGCCGACATGATCCTGACCGAAGGACAAACAGCTGTCGATCGCTATACCAACGAATTTTTATCTGCCGGAAGCTCCAAGTATCCTCTGGATATCCTAAAAAATACCGGCGTCGATATTACGCAGAAGGAGCCAATGCTGCGGGCAATTAAGGTATTTGAGGGAATGATCGACGAAATGGAGCGGCTGATCGAGGAAAATTAAATCCGGATTGGCCTTGGCTGCCATTCCAAGCCATGCCAAGAAGCCTTAACCGCGATGCAAGCAAAGACCGCGACATTTCCTCCGCAAATAAAAAGCAAGCGGCGCCCCCATAACACAGGATGGTCGCCGCTTGCTTTTTGCTTGCTATTTTGATTTTCCGCCAGCTCCGCCTCAATTTTTCAATTCTTTTTCGCGGCAAATGCTTTTATTCAAGCTCAAGGGGATAAATATTTTTGTCCTTCATCGCCTGCTGAACTCTATCCTTTTGCGCTTTGTCAAATAAGAAAATAAGACCGCAATCGCCTCCGCCCGCTCCGGAGAGCTTCCCCACCGCGTCATAATTTTCTGCCAGCTCCGCCATGGCCTTCAGCCCTTCCGTTTCAATCTCCGCTCCGCAAAGCCGCTCCAATCGCAGCAGACCCTGCCGCAGCTGCCGAACCGCCTGTTTAAAGTCTTCCTTATCGCCATGCTCCATGGCGGCAATAAGCCGTATTACCTCGACCTGACTTTCTGCTAAAAACTCGGCGTATTCCGGCCTTTCTCTGACCAAGCCAACCTGTCGCACCAGTCGGGAGGAACTTGCCTCCTGCTTTGTCCAGCCGACCAATACATCCATTGCGAGCCGATTGACAATCCTTCGTATGCTCAGCCCCTTCCATTGAGCCGCAACGATATCAAGCAGGCGCTTATCCTGTAGCCAGCCTGAAACCTGCTCCCGATCAAAGGAAGTATAGGCAATCAGTCCGCCGTAGGCACAGCTTGCCACATCGCCCATTGAGCCGTTAGCGCCGGCTTTCAGCAAAATCAAACATGCCAGCTTAAAAACCAATAAATCCTCATCCTTTTGCTGATAAAGACGCAGGATCCCTCGAACCGCCGCCACAATCACCGCGCCGCTGGAGCCAAGTCCATATTTTTGAAATCCCGAAGTATGCAAGGCACTGTCAATTCTAAGCTCAAAGGCTCTTAGTTCAAGCCCCTGCTCCGTCAGATATTCACTCATCAGCTCCACTGCTCCAATCAGCAAACGATAGTCGTCATGATACTCCATTTGCAGCCTGCCGCCTATATGCGACCAATATAGACAATGAGGATATAATGATGAAACTATCTTTCCCTGACTACCAGAAAATTCCAGCTCAGCCTCCAAGCAGCGGCTCACCGCCATAAGCACCGCCGTATGCCCCGCTTCCACCACGGCATATTCGCCGCCCCAATACAGCTTACCTCCAACTCTAACGCTGATCAAAGCCTTCACACTCCTTTAGCTGATATCCCTTGCCCGCATAAGCCGGAAACATTCTGTCCTTTTCATAGTATTTACTCATTTGCCGCATCACCTCCGGCAGCGTCTTTCGCCGACAAAAGACCTTGATATTGGGGCCGGCATCAATGGTAAAATAAATCTCTGTTCCCTGCCGCCGAAACCGGCGCACAATCTCCATCGCTTCCAGACTTGCCGGCTGCAAGTAAGTAAAGGGACGGTCGCTCCCCCATGTAGTGGCATGCATTTTCAAGCAATTTGCTTCGGCAATCTGCCCTATCCGGCTAAAATCCTTAGCCAGAATTGCCGCCTTCATTTCCCGAAAATCTGCCGCCGCCTGCTCAACCCACGCCGGATAATATGCCGAATGCTCTACTACTTCCTTCATCCCCGCCGTCGAAGGCTTCGCTTTCTTCTCGCTATTCAGCAAAAGTATCAGCATTGCATATTCTTCCGCTTCGGCTAAAGGCTCAGCATAGCTGCTTTCATCATCTGTACCAGCATGCCACATGACAAAGCCTCCAAACAAACTGCGACAGGCCGAGCCGGAGCCTCGTCTGGCAAGTCTGGACAAGTCTTTGTCCTCAATATCCAAATGATACAGCTGCTTTGCCGCCGCCGCCATCGCTGCATAACCGGAGGCGGACGAGGCTAGACCCGCTGCCGTTGGAAAACTGTTATAGCTGCTGATAAAGACTCTGTCCCTCTTACCGCTCAGCTGCCGAAACATCTCCAAAAAAACACCGACCTTCTCCGTTTCCTCTTCTGCCTGCCTTTTCCCATTCAAATAAAATATATCCTTTTCACCCGAATGAAAACACATTCCCGTATCGGTATATAAATTGTCCAAGGTCATAGAAAGACTGCTGTTATAGGGGAGCTTTAAGGCTTCCTGCTTTTTCCCCCAATACTTTACCAGAGCGATATTTGCGCCTGCTCTGGCATAGCTTTTTATTTGCCGCTCATAGGATAAATCCATGTATTTTTTGCTCCCTCCTGCTTAAGCCTTTCCACTATAACACCGGCACTTTCCCTATCCTGCGTCAAACAGATCATACAGCCTCCCAGACCGCCTCCGGTCAGCTTGGCGCCCAAAGCCCCCAAACGCAGAGCCTCATCCACCAAATGATCCAGCAACGGATGGCTGACGCCCAACTTTTGCAGCCTCTGATGGGCGCCGGTCATTAATTCTCCCAGCCTGCGGCAATTTTTTCCTTTAATTTCCTTTTCCGCCGCTATCGCGAAAGTTCCCAGTTCCTGCAACAGCTTCCTTGTTTCCTCCGGTCTTTTTTGCAGTCCCTTGGCAATAATCTCGACCGCTTCCTTCGTCTGACCGTAAATTTCCGTGTCCGCCACAATCAGATATGCCGGCAGCGAAACATGCAGAGATTTGATTTCTCTGGTTCCTTTTTTTTCCGTTGACTTGCGAAACCAGATCGGCTGCTCAAAAGCAGTCGTAAGCACATCAATCCCGCTGGGATTGCCATGGGCAATTTTTTCCGCCTGATGCGCCAAATAAATCAGCTCCTCATCGGTAATCTCCCTGCCAAAGTATTGAAACAACGCACGAATAACAGCGACCGCCACTGCCGCCGAAGATCCCAATCCTCGGCTGGCCGGCAGGTCGCTGGTAATAATAATCTTCAAATTTTTCTTTTCTTTTTTTAAATACTCCAAAGTGGCATATATCGCAGTGATTAGATGCGCCCTTTCCTCCGGAGCCTCGCTTAAATAGCCTGTATAAAAATCGGATTCCAGCCATATCTCGCCAAAATGCTCTCTGACCTCTCCTTGAATTGCCGCCTCCATAAACGGCAGCGCAATCGCCGGGTAACCGTAAACAACGGAATGCTCTCCCATCAAGATCACCTTGCCGTGGGCATGCCCATATCCATTCATATCATTTTCCTCACTGGTGTTTAATCTGCGCTTCCCTCGCGCCGGTAAAAGGCGACTTCTGCAAGCCGCTTCCTCTCTTTTCTCTAAAACGAAAAAATCCGCCCTAAAAAACAAAGCCTTACTTATTATAGCCCAAAGCATCCTAAATATCCAGTCAAAAAAAATAAAATTTTGAAGCGCGCAAGGAAAAGGAATGCGACCGCGCAGCGGGCATATTCCTTTTCCGGCGCTTCACCAACAAAATCACAAGTGCGCAGCACGACCCTGTAGTTTCTAAGTTACCAATCCCGATAAACTGGGATTTGTCTTACCAATCTCTTTCCCTTATCGCTTCTTCAGTATCAATATCAATACCAAACCATTTTAGAATATACTCAACAGTTACTCCGATGCAATCACGAGCAACTGTTTCAATTTCACTATCATTCTCATCAAATTCTTCCTGTAAATCATTGATGGCACATACTGCTTCATCCAGCTTTTCTTGAATAATCTCTGTATTTTTCTCACCTTTCTCCAATAAACAAATTACTTTTTGTAGTTCGCCTTTCACCTTGTCTACCAAAAAGTCAGGGTAATATTCGTCTTGGTACATTTCGTCCAAGAGTTTGTAATTTTGGTCAAATTCTTTCATTTTTATTCTCCTTACTAACTTCTAATTTTTCTTTACAGAACAGTTTTACAAACTGGGAGTTGCAGGAAATGTGCTAGGCTCGAAGCAAATGCCTGCGGCATTTCCACCTCTCGGCGCTGGCAAATCAGTCGTCAAGGCAAACCCACCCCAACAGCCATTCAGATAAAATCACCATCACAGCACTGTCTGCTCCCCGAGTCCTGTCATCCCTTTTGGAAGGTCGTCGACTGTTCGAAGCGACCGTAGGGAGCAAGTTTCGACGCGCCTTCCAAAAGGGATGACAAAATTGGGATGTATAGCAATGCTTGCGAGGCACTTCCCTATAACTTCTAATTTACCAATCCCGATAAACTGGAATTTGTCAGCAAATCTATTATTCCAAAGAATATTTTTCAAGTAGTTCTATCAAAACATTCGCATTTATAATTTCATCATTCAACAAATCATCATATTCATTTTCCAATTTTTCCTGTTGCTCCATAATATAATCTAAATGTTCTTTAGCGAGAATATAGTTTTGGTTCACAAAATAATATTCACCTAAAAAGCAATGAGCTTGAACATTTGAAACTTCATCATCATTCAATTCAATAACCTTTTTCATACTACAAACAGCACCCTCTATATCACCTTTTTTTATTTGCATAGATGCTTTATTTATATATAGTTCGGCTTTCATATTTTATCCTTTCCTACACTTTATAGTTTATTTATATCGTAATCCATTTCAGCTACTACTCAACTTCTAATTTTATAACTTATTTTTAATTCAGGTAAGTTTGAGATCACCTCACTATGTCTCAATTATTTTTACATTCTTCCAGCAGTATTACTGAGCTATGGCGGCTATTTTCCTTCGACTCTTGACATCATTACTACCATCTCCACATGTATCAAGGCTGCCCTGATGATAACCACACATCAAGAAGATAGTCTGCGCGTTCCTTGTACAATGGAAACTGGCAAAAAAATGATATCGAAAACTATATGTCAACGGCTTATTATTATTGCCAACTATGTATATTCATGTAGTTAGTCCTTTCTAACTACATGAATATACACCCTTTTTTAGTTACCATGGCATTTGCTGTATTCTTTCGACAGGTATTACCCCGCGAAGATGGACTTTCCTCTTGCTCACTTCACCAACAAGCAAAAAGCATGACCATGCTCCTTTTATTGTCCATCTTCTTTACGCGAGGCAATTCTCCGGCTAATCTCCTGATTGACACGCTCTCTCAATCTCCACAAATATTCTTCCTCCTTGGGGTACTCGGCAAAGGTAATCTTATTTTCCAACTCACCTTCTATCAGTTCCAATACAAAGGCCTTATCTGTCAGGCTTTCCAAAAGCTTCAGCGCCCGCAGATCATAAAGCGCCTGCGACAAAACCATTAGCCGAATTGACTCGACGACTTCCCAAGTAGCGCCGGGATAAACCAAGAATGCATCGCCCGAAGGGAATGCCTCACAAGCGTCCGTCACCAAATACGGGTTAATCGCTTCTAAGGAGTATTGAGAATTATAAAAATTATAGCCCCAATGCAAAAAGCCCTTGATATCAAATTTATAAAGCTGCACACCCAAAATACGGTTGCGCGCCGACGGCATAGACATAAAACGATTGCTCACCTTGTCCTTTTGCGAGCAGCAGTAATATGCCCAAAGATCCTTCGCTCCATTTTCAATAAAATAATCAATATGGCTGGTCGCTACCACTGGATGCTCTACCACGCCCTCCTTGTATATCTCATAGCTGCTTAAGGCGTCGGTCACAAAATAGCCGTCCAAAAGGTCAATGATCGTAGCCTTAGCGCGCAAATAGCTTTCCTTGTCAGCTTCGTTATGCGGCTCATCCGAAATGTGAAAAATAACCTTATCTCTGATACCTTTTCTCTCAATATATTCGGTCAAGGCCTTTAAAAATTCCCGTAAAAATTCCGTGTATTCTGGATCCGTCGCCTCGGTATGCCAGCCGAATTTCTGCACTGTCTTACCCTTCTCCCAAACCATAATCTTGGGTGCTGCTTTAGCTCCCCATTGTGTAAACAGATGAGAAAACTCAATATATTCAAAGCCGCAGGCAAAAGCAGCATCAATCCATTCATTTAAATCGCCGAAACGAAACCGATATTCCTCACCAAGCTTCATAATATCAATCAACTGATGCGTCGGCCGCTCGCCGCCAATCATTGTATCCAGCGGTAAGGTGAAAAGCGGCGTCAGAATCGTATTGATGCCATGCTTTACCGCCGTTTTCATAAAGCGCTTAATCACTCGCCAATGCGCTCCGGAAAACATCGGTAAATCATAATAGACCGCCAGACAATCAGCATGAAACCACTCGGTATGAATCAGCTCCTGCTTTGGAAGCTCCGCACCGATTATCTCAAAAATCAGCTCCTCCTGCCACAGCGTCCGTCCTTCTTTATCCTCGGCAGTAATCGTCAGCGGATATTTTCCGGCCGCCTCCGCCGCCGTAATCTCAAGGTCAAACCAAAACGCACGCCATTTCTGAAACGGCGCTCGCAGCCGAAGCACTGTTTCTTCCTCTCCCTCCTCTCGCTGACCAAAGCTTGCCGTCAGCGGCAAAAGAATATCGGGAAATAGCCCCGGCTTATCCTCCAGATAATTGTCATCCCTCTCTTCTCTGGGATGCGCTGGAAAATCCGATGGCACCGAGCCGACTACCCTGCATTGCAAGCGATGCCGCAAAGCTCCTTTCAATCGCAGGGTAACTGGATACTCCAGAATATTATCCCCTGTTTTCTCACTATGACAGGCAATCTGAAAGGAAAGCACCTCACCGTAAAGTCCTGACAGCTCCTTCCGCTCCATATTCTTCGGTTCCCTGTCTAAAAATACTTTTTCCAATGCACTGACTAACTGAAATTTCATAATAAATTCTCCTGTTTATATTTTTTACCGGACAAGCATCCGGCTTCCTCGACCAAGCATCCGTTTCCTTCTGCTAAAAACCAATTCCAGATTTCCCAGAACTGTTCTGTCCATCAAGCAAACATAGATATTGCTCTCTATTTGCCCTTCAGACAGCTCTAAAAGCTGTTATCCCTTTTTTTATTCTTTATTTCTCTTTTTTTATTCTCCTTTCTTTTACTCTCTTGTTTTTACTCCCTTATTCCCTCTGTTTTTTCGCTGCCGTAATTTCACAGAAATGCCCGCGATTTAGTACGGAGTACTTCTCCTCGTTATAATCAAACTTCCATCTTTTTGCGGAATAACAATATCATTCCCAATGGTATCCTTAAAGCTGTCATAGGTTTTTCGCCATTCCAGCTCTAAATCCTTATTGTACTTTGCCGCCACAGTTTCTCTGTCAAACCAAATCGACGAAACAGCCAGCGGTTGAGGAACTGTTTTTATACTGCGAAACGCCGTTAGGATAAACCCTCCATCATCTGTTGGTGTAATTTCCCCGAAATAGTCAAGTTCCAGCTTCGCCAGCTCTTTTCCGCTGCCATTAAAACAATAAAGTATCCCCTTGTTGTCGCTTCCTTTTTCTCCAACTGCCCTCTCGAAAACAAGCGTCCGTCCATCTGCCAATTCCGCTATTCCACTGACCGATTGTTGCAAAGCCCCAGCCTGCCAAATTTCTTGCCCATCACGCGCCAGCCGGACTACTCTTGCTTTCCCCCCAGACATTTCCTCAACAATCAGCACCGCCTCATCGGTAACAAAGCATTGAGCAACCAAATACGGTGTCGTTCTTGTCCAGCGAAATTCCAAGGTTTCCGCATCAATGCAGGCAAGAAAATCAGACTCTTCTATTCCTTGGGTAAAAACTCCTCCTCCAGACTGAACGCCGGACAACACAATCCCCATATCTTTATGGTACCAAATGTCATATATCCAAGCATAGCCCTTATCACCATAGCCTCGCTTACTTATTTCCTTTCCCGTCTGATCATATCGGATAATGCTAAAGCTCCCATCACCCGTTCCCTCTTTCAGTGCAGCAATATAGTTTCCATTTTCATCGGCAGCGATTGCCATAAGCTCTGGTTTTTTCATCAGCTCCCGATATATTGGCGTATCTGCAAAAAGCCTTTCCTCTCTCTCCGCTTGTTCTGCTGTCATCTCTTTTTCCTTGATCTTATCGCTCTGAATATCCGGCAAAGAAAAATACGATTCATTAAGCCCCTGTATCGTCATTGTTCGCATACTACTCAATATTGTATTAGTCGCTTTTCCATTATCTGCTTCTTCGCTGCTTGATTTCTTATTCTCTATTTTTTCGCTATTTGCTTTCCCGTCGGCAGCTTCTTCCACGTTCACTTCTTTTTCTTTTGTTACCTCTAGCATTTCCTCCTGCTTTGCCTGCGGCGCCTGGCAGGCATTCATTCCCATTATGAAAAAAATAAACATCAAAAACCCGACCCCTGATCGAAATATTCTATCCATATCTCTTCTCCTTTCCTCTTGTTAATCATAAATTTCCAATTTTTCGTGTTCTGTTTCCATTAAGTATTTTCCATTGACACTCTTTGCAGTATAATTCATTTGGTAGCTCCCTCTGTTTCCCCTCTTATCGTTCCGTAAAATCATACTAAAAATCTTTAACATTATTCTGCAACTTTCTAATATACCACCCTAAAATTATTTCTTTTAGCAAACCACTTTCTGGCACCTCTCTTTTTATTATAAGTTTTTCATTAAGAAAGCGCAAGATATTTTCTGTTTTTTGTGCTTTTTTAATATTTTTTCAATGTATTTTGTCTAAATTTCATTTTTACCGTGCTGAAATTATGTAAAACGGAGCAGTCGTTAAATTTCTGCTGTTAAATCTTCCATAAATGTAGTATAATATTTTTAAATCTCATCATTTTCCGTTAAAGACAGCTTTGCTCGCCCTTTCCTATCAAAAGCGCAGGCTTGACGAAAAATCTGTTCTGGCGGCAGCAGGCTTTGTTTTTGTCGCCTATAGCCAAACGGCTCTCCGAAATCGGAATTTACGGAAATGAACACTACAATCAAAGGAGGATGTATGCCGCAATGGCATACGATGATTTATGCTAACACAATTATTGACCCAGCAAATGGAAAAGGCGTTTGCCGCCTTAAACTACAATACTGACTATGCCGCCGTCGGACTTTCCGCTCGGCCTGATCTTTGCCAGTTTCAGTGCAATGGCGCTATGCCGTTGGCAAAGCTTTTGCACAAAGCCCCAATCGCCATCAGCCGCGAAATTGTACAAAGCCTGCTGGCTTTGCCAGAATCCGCTGAAATCTTTGAATCGGCAGAGGCTGTAAATCCCGGTTTTATCAATCTTAATCTCAAGGACAGCTTTTTGGCTAAGCATATCAATGCCTTGGCGATGTCAGAAAATCTTTTCGTTCAAAAATTGAACATTCCCAAAAAAGTAATCCTTGATTACGGCGGACCGAACATCGCCAAACCTTTACACATTGGACATTTGCGTACCGCCATTATTGGCGAAGCTTTAAAAAGGCTGTTTCGCTATCTGGGCTATGAGGTTCTCGGCGATATCCATACCGGCGACTGGGGGCTGCAAATGGGTATGATTATTTCCGAAGTGCAGCGTACACAGCCGGATCTGCCTTATTTTGACCCTGATTTCTGCGGGGAGTATCCGGCAGAGCCGCCTTTTACCTTAGACGACTTGTCTGAAATCTATCCGCGCGTTTCTGCTGCGATTAAGGAAACGGATGAAATCGGCAGCCCCACCGAAAATGCTAAGGCAATGGAAACAGCCGCCAAAGAAGCCACCTATGCCCTGCAAAACGGCGTTACCGGCCACAGAGCCCTTTGGCAGCATATCGTCAAGCTTTCCGTAGCCGATCTGAAGGCCAATTATCAAAGACTTCTGGTAGATTTTGACCTATGGTACGGAGAAAGCGACAGTCATGACTCCATTCCCATCGTACTGGATATGCTCAAGCAAAAAAATGCTTTAATGGAAAGCGATGGTGCAATTATTGCCGATGTCAGCGAAGAATCGGATAAAAAGGAGGTGCCGCCGATTATTTTGGTTAAAAGCGACGGCTCCTATTTATACGGTACAACCGATTTAGCTACTCTCTACAACAGAGAAAAGGAATTTCATCCCGACGAGGTTCTATATGTGGTCGATGCCCGTCAAGCCCTCCACTTTACGCAAGTTTTCCGAGCTGCCAAAAAATATGGCATCGTTCCGGAAAAGATTTCTCTGGAATTTGTCGGCTTCGGTACCATGAACGGCAAAGACGGCCGCCCTTTTAAGACAAGAGAGGGCGGTATCCTGCGCTTGGCTGATCTGATTGCTATGGTGGTTGACAATGCCGCTGGAAAAATCCAGAACAAGGAGGATATTAATGCCGCCGAGGTGGCTGAAATGGTTGGTATTTCCGTGCTGAAATTTGCCGATCTGTCAAATTACCGCATGAAGGACTATGTTTTTGACTTGGAAAAATTTTCCGCCTTTGAAGGAAAAACCGGCCCTTATCTGCTCTATTCCATTGTCCGCATCAAAAATATCCTGCGCAAGTTGGCGGAGGAAAGCAGTCAGCCCGGAGAGCTACTGCCGGCCGTCAGCAGCGTAGAAAGGGAGCTTCAATTAAAGCTGGACGGATTTAGCGATGTCCTATGGCAGGCCGCCAAAGACAAGGCTCCAAATTATTTATGCGAATATTTGTATGAGCTTTCCACCCTGATGAATTCTTTTTACCACAATCATCATATTATTACGGAGGAATCTGCCGAGCGCAAAGCCTCTTGGCATCGACTGTTAAACGTCGTTCTGCGGACATTGACCACCGGACTGGAGATCTTAGCCATTCCGGTACCTGATAAAATGTAGGACAGTTGCCTTGATCGCGCTTTCGTTATCGCAGAAAAGCTCAAAAACGCGTCAAACGCTTTTGCGGCTTTCTGCTAAGGCTTAAACAGCAAGCCAATCCAGCCTATCCGCTCTAATAGAAAAGCTTCGACCCATGCCAAAATGTCGAAGCTTTTCTATTCTTATTTCTCTTATTGCGCCGTCTGTTTCTTTTAAAATTTTCCCTCTCCTAATGCAGCGGCAAGCCCCTGCTCCCTTCAGGAGCTTATTTTTTCTCCTGTAAGTATTCCTCCTTTAACCTTCGCTTTAATCCTATCACTTGCTCACTCAACGGATCTCTCGGCCTTGGCAGAGCAATCGGTATCGCCTCTGACAGCTCCGCCGGCCTGCCCTTCAAAACATAGATTCGATCCGACAGAAGGATCGCCTCCTCCACATCATGCGTAATAAAAAGAGTTGTCAGATTGATTTTTTCCATAATACCCAAATACCACTGATGAATACTTTCCTTGGTAATGGCATCCAGCGCTGAAAAAGGTTCGTCTAAAAGCGCCACTTCCTTGCCGAAAAGATAGGTGCGCAGCAGCGCCGCCCTTTGCTTCATTCCTCCGGAAAGCATTTTGGGATATTTGTCCTCCGTGCCCGCCAGCCCAAAGGCTTCAAAATAGACGGCCGCCTCTGCTCTGGCACTTTTTTTGTCCTTCCCTCGAATAATCTGCGGCAACGCCACATTATCCAGCACCGTCTTAAAGGGCAGCAGGAGATCCTTTTGCAGCATATAGCTGACATGGCCGCTTTGCCCGGTAATCTCTTTGCCGGACAGAAACACTTCTCCGGCAGTCGGCGCCAGCAAGCCGGCGGCAATATTAAACAGCGTTGTCTTGCCACCGCCGCTCGGTCCAATAATACCGACAATCTCTCCTTCATTTACATAGAGCGAAGCGTCCTTCAAGATCTGAATGTCCGGTGCGTCCACAAAGGAATGTGATATTTTCTTTAATTCCAGTTTTGGCATATTCTACTCCATTTATTCCACAAAGCAGCCCTATTTCAAACGCCCTGTCAAAATCCTTTATCCATCAGCAGCTTCGCCAACTTTTTCTCGTTTCTGCCAGATTTTCACAGTGCGGGTAACCGCTTTTCTCTTATCGTTTCTCCCATTCTAAATAATCCATGGAAAATCCTTTGTCCGTCAGCGGCTCTTCGATTAGCTTCTGCTCATACAGCCAATCATAAAAGCGATTCCAGCGCTCCCTGTCGATTATTCCCCATGATTTGGCATCACCGATATAATGTTCCGACAAAAATTCCTGACTGGCACGAATCAAATCTGCATCTCCCTCCGGCGCATTGTTGATTAAAATCTCCGCCGCCTCAGCCGAATTCGCCGCCGCAAATTCATAGCCTTTTTTTATCGCTCGCAGCGCTTTTTTTGCCAGCTCCGGCTTCATCTTTAAAAAGTCGTTATTGGCAATGATAACAGGCGTATAATAATCAAATTCCGGCGCATAATCCGTCAGCAAGAAGAAGCTGGTTTCTACCTGCTTGGTCTGTGAATGGATATAATCCCAGCCCTGATAGACAAAAATCGAATCAAACATTTTCAGCTGCAAGGCTGTGGTTGCATCCGTTGATTCTCCCGGCACCAGTTCTACCTGCGCCCAATCTCCGCCGTCCTTTTCCACAATAAAGCGAACCGTCGCATCGTCAATCGGATCCTCCCAAGTAGAGTATTTTTTGCCTGTCATTTTCTTCGGCGAATCAATCCCGCTTTCCTTTAAGCTCATGATCCCGCCGGTATTGTGTTGAAGAATCGCAGCGACCGCCGTAATCGGAGTGTCATTCAAAAGACGCTTTACCATGTTCGGCTGAAAATGAATCCCAAATTCGGCCCGTCCCATACCAACAATGACCGAAGCGCTATCCTCGGCAGGCTGCACGATCTCAACCTCCAGACCCTCCTCGGCAAAGTACCCCTTATCCTTGGCTACAAAAAGTCCGGTATGATTGGTATTGGGCACCCAATCCAGCACAATCGTCAGCTTTTCCATCTCCGCCGCCTTTTCTTCCTTTGCTTCGCCGCCTTCCGGCTGCACCGTCGCTTTCTCCGCCGCCTGCTTTTGCGTACCGCTTGTCTGCTCGCAGGCAGCCAGTGAAAGTATCATTCCCACTATCAATATTAAAATTTGAATTTTTTTCATAAACATTTATCTCCTCTTGGTTTTGATATCTATTATTATCTTTTTGCAGCCTGCCTATCATGCAGACGCCTAGGCAGACATAAAAACTGCCTTGATAGTCTGCCGAGTTTGCCTATATGCTGACCAATTGGCGATATCGGCAAGCCTAAGCAGATTGATAAGCTATATACCAGTGCTTTTAATCGTTATTTCCTTGTCAATATTTCACCAATTTCTTATGCAGGCGGTCAACCACTGTCATTAAAAACAGGCTTAAAAAGGATACGAAAAAAATGATGGCAAACATTTTATCCAGAGCCACCGCCTTTCGCGCTCTAGTCATATATACGCCCAAGCCGTAGTAGCCGCCCAGCCATTCGGATACCACCGCTGAAATCAGCGCATAGGAAACTGATACCCGAAGCCCAGCAAAAAAATAGCCTACACTGGCGGGAAGCTTACCATGAAGATAAACCTGCCAGCGGCTTGCTCCCATGCTTTGCAAAAGCCGAAGGCTGTCCGGATCCACCGAGCGATAGCCGTCAAGCAAAGCAATCAAAATCGGAAAAAAGCCAGTCATTACCACCAGCACGATCTTGGGCGCCATATAATAGCCCAGCCAAATAATCAAAAGCGGCGCAATGGCAACCGTCGGAATCGTTTGACTGACAACAATCGGCGAGTACAGCAAATCATAAATGCGCTTGGAGGCATCCATCAGCAGAGATAAGACAAATGCCAGCACAACGGCAATTACCATACCAATAAAAGCCTCTGTCAGCGTATACCCGGTATGCTGCATAATCAATCCAAAATCCTGAACAAACGCCTTGACTACAGCATAGGGTGATGGCAGAAAAAACTCCGGCAAAAGTCGCAGAGCCGACAAGCCCTGCCACAGAAGCAATATCGCCAGCACAAGGCTATAGCGATATAAAAAATTAATGATATTTTGCAGTCTTTTCTTCAATGCTAAGTCCCTCGTCATTTGGATGATAGCTGACCTTAATATAGCTCATAACCGAAGGCGCTCCAACTTCTATCGCTATCCTCTGACAGCCCTTTAATATCTCCATCAGCTGCTCATAATCGCCCTCCACCACAGTTTCAAACGGCCCGACAAAATAATTCAGCCCATGACCGGCAATATATTCTATCACGCGGTCTACAATCTCCACTACCTTCCTTTTGTCCTCCACCTTTGGCAACACCTGAATTGCCATACTGGCATTTCCCATAAAAAAACTCCCTTCTGGGAGCACTTAAGCAAAGCAACAGAGTCTGCTTCTCCGGATCCTCTCCGAAAGCAAAAAAGACCTGCCGAAAGGGGCAGGTCTTTCCTATCCTCTGTTATCGTATTTTCCCTACGCCGGCATTATCCGAACAGGTTATACGGGTATGATCTCAGCCTTTTAAGCACCCCACGATATCTAATTATCCGACCTTCGTCGATATTCACTACAGAATTATTATACCGGATTTTATTGAAATGTCAATATCTCTCTTTCATCTCCTCCATTTTCCAATTTTGAAATGTTAGATTTGAACAATAAAGACATTAAAGCCGCAATCAGACTAAGCCCTCTAAATGCCACTTATTTCGCTTTAATTCATCATTTGCTTCAACTGATACAGCATTTTTATCATTTCCGCCCGACTTGCTTCTTTATTTGGCATAATTCTATTATCTACGCCTATTACTAAGCCTAAATTATATGCTTCTTTTAAAGACTGCAATGCCCACTCGTTAATTTCTGCTTTATCTTCAAAAGCGAATTCTTTTTCCTGATAGCGATGAAGCATTTCCGCTTTGACCTGATGCAAATACCGCAGCAAAATTACAATGATTTCCGACCGAGTAATTGCTTTTTGCGGAGCGAATTCATCTTTAGAATGACCATTGATTAAGCCATTCTCTGTTAATGCCGCTAAATCGGAATAATACCAATTTTCACGACTAATGTCTTTAAAGTTTAAGCTCCCTTCTGTTGCCTTTAACTGTAACACACGGTTTAGCAAAGCGACAAACTCTGCTCTGCTTAAGCTATTGTCCGGTCTAAAGCTGCCATCTGGATAGCCTTTAATTAGATTATCCTTAACTGCGGCTTGAATTATCTCCTGCGCCCAATGCCCTTTGATATCGTTTAATGATATCAATTTTACATCTTCTGCGGTTTCCTTCTTTAACATTTTTTCTTTGCTGATATCCGTCGTGGTTTTATCTTTTTTTACAACTGGCGTGCTTCCTTCTGTTACTGGTGTTGAAACGGACGGCTCATAAGCAGTTAAAGTCATTTCTTCCTTGAGTATAATGTCAAAGCTAATTTCTTTTTTATGACCGTAATGATCCATTACAATTATTGTAATTTTCTGTTCACCGTATTTGGCAAAATTCGGTTCTTCCTTATAAATTGCTTTCAAGCCTTCTGTCAACTCAACCACTTGAGCAATATCCCTTAATTCGCTTGGCATAAAGGAAGTCTTGCGCAATTTTGCCGTTAATTCCGGCACTACTGTAATTTTATACTCTGCTTTTGCTTGCTTGTTGCCATAATAAAAGCTAGCTTTTATACTTTTTTCTCCGGCAACCGAAGCATCAATTCGTTCAATCGTAACCGCCACTCCTACCGGAATATCAAACAGCGCTCCTTCATCTGTTAGTTCTTCTGCCAGGAAATGCGTCTTTTTTAAGACTGGTTTATATTTTTCAAAGTCCGAATCCAACAGCTTGACAGAGTACTCCATTGTTTTGGTCATGCCATATTTATTCTTAAATTCAACTTTCATTGTTGCTACAAAAGCAGAAGTGTCCACTTCTTCTACTAAAGCAACGCTCATTCCCTCCGGTAATTCAAAAAGGGCTTCTATATTTTTTAACTCTGCCTTATAGAAACTGTCTTTTTTCAAGCGAACGGCAAACTCCTTATCCTGGTCTTCCAAGTTGACAAAAATCTCCTTTTGAGTTTTATTGCCAGCTTTATCCATAGCAATCATATAGATGAAAAATTTATTTTCCCCATATTGCGATAAAGGAGTACCCTCCTGATATAGATTCCCATTCACAAATACCTTAGAAGCGTCGCCACGCAAGACTTTATCGTCTTTAAACTCCACTTTAAGCACCGTACTTGCCATATAGCCACTTTCTTCTTTCGGTGTAACCTCTATGGTCGGTGCAACGGTATCTAGTACAACAGTAAAGCGTTTTATTCTTTCATTTCCCAGTCGGTCAACTGCTTTTAGCGTCAGTTTATCTCCGTCACTTACTTTCACCTTTGCGGAAAATTCTCTTTCTGGCTGATCAAATTCCCCGTCCTGCTGATGACTTTCCACATTGTTTTCATTTACAAACAAACGCCAATGGTCATTGTTATCCTTTATTTTTCCATTAATCTCAACAATATCTGAATTGGTATAAAAAATTCCTTTCTCATTTTCATCGTCTTCTTCCTTTTCATACTCAATGCTGGAGCTATTTTCCGATATCACCGGCGGCTCGGTATCCAGCACTACTGCATAGCCCCGACTAAAGACAATGTGCTTATCCTCTTCTTTATAAACAGTAATATTGACAACATTAAAGCCATTTTTGACTTCTATTTTCAAATCATTACATGCCTGCGCCGGAGTCAAATCCATATCTGTCATCCTATCATAGCCGCCTCGGAAAGTGTTGACAGAGGTTATCTTCAGTTTATAGTTATCGCTTTCTTCCGGAATATCAAGACAATCCACCTTAAAATAGTACCTTCCATTTTCTTCTTCCAATAGCGGTGAACTTGGCGTTAATTCTGTCCATGGCGCGATCAATTTTCCTAAACGATTGCGCCAGTTTCTTTCTTCTTCATCTTCTAATTCTATGTATTTTTTTGGTCCAAATGTTTGCCCAGTTTCCGAATGATATACACCTGATTTATTCAATTCTTCTTCATACGGCTTCATGGGGTTGCCGGCATAGTCCATCGCTTCAATTCTAAGCTTTGACTTGGTCAAGCCGTTCACCTTAATATCTTCAACTACATATTCTGTATTCGATATTTTTTTCACATTTAATGGCTTATTATCTAAAGAAGCGCCTACAAACCATATTCCATGATTATCGGTTAAATGAAGCCGCGCCGATACCTTCTGCGGGGAAATCTGAATAGAGGCATTTGTTGCTGCCTGGATTGCCACCGGACTGGCAGTTTGACTTTTTGCCTGTGCTTCTACTGGCACCACAGACTTCGGTACTACATTTAGTCCTTCAATCTTCACAATTCCCTGTGGTTTTTGATTATCAATTCTCACCGGCATTAAAATTTCCTGATACGGAGCATCTGTTCTGACTTTTGCCCGCACTCGGTAATAATACTGCCCTTCTGGCGCCGCTTTTAGTTCCCCGCTTTTCTTATCGTAGATTTGACCGTTCCAAGAAAACAGCAAATTCGGTTTTTGAATTTTTTCTTTGTTATGCCAACTATTTTCATATTGCAGATTATTAATTAATTTTCGGTAATAATGGGAAGTTGACAATGTACGAATATGTTGCTTTTGTTCATTTAAAATACTAACTTCAAAATCTTTTGCTTCTCTTAGCGTAATTACTCGGGCAATTACTTCTCTCATCAAAAATGTGTTCAACGGGTCATTGGTGAAAGCTATTTTGCTTGGATCAATTACACCATTTTCCTTTCCCAATTCAAAATACTGCGGCTCTTCATCATGTCCTACCGGCTTGGTCGCCATAACAGTCGTCAGTTTGGTAAGGGAATCCTTTTCCCAGCTGGGCGAATCTATGATTTTTCCGCTATCCCAATCCCCTTTATATCCAAAATATGGAATACTCAAATCAGGATTATCCTCCTTGTTTTTGGAAACAAAATAAATAAAACCTTCCACAAATTCATTTTGGCTATTTCCTGTATTTAATGTAACCTTAACTGTAGCGCTTTGCCCTGCCGGAATTTCTACTTCTGACTTATCACCAAAAATCTTCGCATTTCCAATTTCTCTGGAATGTGTTTCATTTACTTGAGCGGTTTTAACATAATCCTCCAATTCTCCTTCTTCTCTGCCGGTATAGGTATCGTCCTTTTCAACGGCTATCTGCGTTTCCCCCAGCACCTTTCCAAATTGAAGGCGAAATGCCTGCTGCTTATCCGAAAAATTATCCAGGCGCAATTCAAAGGAAGTCGTATTCCCTTTTATTTCCTTTAAAGCCACAGAAGCGATGTTATTATGTGTGACAATAACATTATTTTTCAGCGCCGCATCTACTTGTACAAAACCTGCTCCTTGCCGCCGCGGTGAAACTTCAAGCTCTGAAATCTCTGGCAGCAGCTCTTTTAACGGTTGTGCGGTATTCATCAGCAAAATTTTATTGATGGCACTTTTCCCCAAATTTTTCGCTATTTCCTTTTTATCCGTTAAATCTTTTACTTTTTCTCTCAAAAGCGCGCTAATTCCAGCCACATGCGGAGTTGACATAGATGTGCCGGACATAAAGCCGTATTTCCCATGATTAAAGCAAGAATATACTGCTTCACCCGGTGCAACAACTTCTGGCTTGAGTTCTAGTTCCGCATTGGGACCCCAACCGCTAAATCCTGACATTCTAATTTCTTCCGCCAAATGATGGGATATTTTTTCATTTGGAAAATCAAAATTCATTTTCGCATTTTGTCCCATCATTTCTTTTAGTATTTTTCCATCATTTCCCGATATACTGATTGCCCATATATTTTGATCTTCAACCACTGCGGTCATCTCCCGATCCACTTCATAGCTAATGGATGGCTGGTTGCGGTAACGATCCCGACTATAATGGGTCGGCGCATTTATTAAAATAAATCCTTTTGCCCCTTTTTCTGCTGCTTCTTTAATTTTATCGACAATTTTATTCCCATCGCGAAATGCCAGCGCAATTTTTCCATTTAAATCCTTATTGTTAAACGCGCTTTTTCTGCCATGTCCCACATAAACCAGCTCGTACTCTCCCGCTTTAAACAATGGCTTATTCTTTTCTGATGTGCCTAAAAAAGCATAGCCGAATTCCCTATCATTTATTTTTAGTTTCCCCAGCGAAATCTTAGTATTGACTGTGGAGCCAACGGACAGTGTTTGATTCACGCCAGCAATATAGGTCATAGCCGAAGTATCTGTTAAATTAAGCGCATTGTTCGGGCTATTATCATAAGTATTAGACGAGGCCGACGAACTGTAATTACCAATTGCCGCTACCACCGCAACACCCTTTTCCGTAGCATTTTTTACTGCATTATAATAAATATCGCCAATATAACCGCCGCCCGGTCTACCTATGCTCATGCTGATAACATCTGCGCCATTTTCTACTGCGTCCTCCATCGCATGATAAACCGCATCATCTCCGCCAAACTCGTAATTATCAATTTCTAAATTATATTCCGGCTTTTTATAACGGCGATCCGAAAAAACGCGATACATAAAAATCTGCGCATTCGGTGCAACCCCTTTAAATCCCGCCGGATCATTTCCTGCCGCAATCCCCGCTACATGTAGTCCATGAATACTTGGCAGCCTTTCTAAGAGGTCATAGCTGCCCCCAAGATAATTAAATCCTCTTGGTACTTTAAGGCTAAATCCTTCTTTTATTTCAGATTCTTTTATTTTTACATAAGGTTTTGCTTCTTCATCAATCTGCATAGCCGGATGATTGATATTAATTCCAGAATCAATAATTGCTATAATTGTACCTCTGCCATCGAATTTCTTGCCTTCCTCCTGCGGAAATAAAACCGTATTATTATATTGAGCTGCTTCTGCAACCTTCGTCAATTCGCTGGCATTCATTGCTTGAGGAACAAAACTGCCATTTTTTTGAATATTCTTAATCCCGCTGATATTCCTTATTTCCTCCAGCTTCCGATTGGGAACCAAAACCGATACTCCTTCAAAAATCGTATCGTAATCATATCTGATTGTTAGTCCTTCCACTTTCTCCAGTTGTTTAAGAATTTCCGATTTTTTTCCTGTTTCAAATTCCAATACATAAATGTCATTCGCATTCTCTTCTGCTATCTTTAACTGCTGATTAAGAAAGGCTTCTATTAATGGATATTTTTCCGGTTCCGTATTATTTTCTGGTAAATTCTGCACCAAATTGTCCGCTGCCCGCAGTTCTGGAAAACTGCCAAACAGTAGAGCAAAACAAAGTAAAAAAGCCATTATTCTTTTTAAGATTATTTTTTTCATTGCATCGCATTCTCCTTTTCTATAGTTTTAACAAATCAATATTTCTTATGTATCAAATCCCAATAACATAAGTCTTGTTATTTTTTTCGTAAACAACTTAAATTTTTTCCTGTTTTTTGCTGCGGCAATCCCTTTTGGCTTATCTCCCTTTCAGAAAGAAATAGAACACCTCTGTTTTCCCTGCTTTATGGGATTTTTCTTTCTACCCGGATTAATGCATTGCCGGATATGGGATTTTTCATACCACCTAAGAAAACATTTTTAAAATTAAGTCATTTTTTTCACTATTTTTAAAAGGCCTTTAGTTGTTATTATATTCCAACTGCAAATGAAAGTCAATCTCATTTGTATTTTTCTTTTAAATAAAATAAAAATATTGACCCTTCGCCATTTTTTTGAAAGGTCAATATTTTCAATGTATATCTTCTATGCTTTTTGCAGCTTTGCCAAAAGTGCCAGCAGCTTTTTTTCGCCATGCCCAGGAAACAGCACCTTCACTTGATAATCGGCTCCGCCGCTTTCAATTGACAGCACCTTGCCGACGCCGTATTTGCTGTGCTTAACCAAATCGCCTACGCCAAAATCCAGCGTTTTTTGCTGCGGCGACGGCAACTCCGATTTGCCCGTAGCATAGGGCTTACGGTTCATTACTACCTTACTTCTGCCAAAATCCCTGCCGGCTTTGTTTTCCACTGCAAAGAGTGGCGTCTTTTCCCTTTCCGCAACGATTTCCTCCAAATACTCCAGCGGAATTTCCTTTAAAAATCGAGATTTTGGATTAATCTGTGTTTTTCCATACATCAGTCTTTCCTTGGCATTGGTCAAAAACAGCTCCTCCTTTGCTCTGGTAATCCCAACATAGGCCAGCCTTCTTTCTTCCTCAACATCTTTCTCAATACCAGAGCTAACGCTCATATAGCTGGGAAACAGATTTTCTTCCATACCGATCATGAAAACAACCGGAAATTCCAACCCCTTGGCGGAATGTATCGTCATCAGAACCACCTTTTTCACATTTTCCTCCAAGGTATCTACTGACGCAACCAAAGCAACCTCCTCCAAAAAGCCGTTTAATGTCGGTTCCGCGTTCTGAGCGGCATATTCCTTGGCTTTGGAAATCAATTCGTTGATATTATCAATCCTACCAAGGCTTTCCGGCGTTCCTTCCTTTAACAACTCCGCAGTATACTTAGTTTTTTCCAATACCAGCCTTATCCAGTCCTCCAAGGCAATTCCTTCTTCCAGCTTTGCCTTCAAATATTGCATAAGCTCATAAAAATCATATACAGCAGACGCTCCGCGAAAGCTACCACCTTGACACAGCCCTGCTGCCTCTAGGAGCGAGCAGCCCTTTTCCAGTGCAATTTTTTGCAGCAGCTCTATGCTCTTATCGCCAATCCCGCGCCTTGGCTCATTGATAATCCGCAGGAAGGAAACGCCGTCCCTCGGATTATTGATCACTCTCAAATAGGCGATGATGTCTTTTATCTCCTTGCGCTGATAAAAGGCTACTCCGCCGATTAGAGTATAGGGGATATTGGCTTTTACCAAGGCTTCTTCCACGCTTCTGGATTGGGCATTGGTGCGATAGAGAACTGCAAAATCATTATATGCCCGACTCCCCTTACAGCTCTTTTGAATCTCCTTAACGACAAAGTCCGCTTCTTCCCTTTCGTTTTCCGCTCTTTTGTACTTCAATCGGCTGCCGTCAATATTTTCCGTCCAAAGAGCCTTCGCCTTCCGGCTCTGATTATTGGCAATAACGGCATTGGCCGCCGCTAAAATATTCTTGGTGGAACGATAATTCTGCTCCAAGCGAATCACTCTGGCCTGCGGATACACCTCCTCAAAATTTAAAATATTGGTAATATCCGCACCGCGAAAGGCATAGATTGACTGATCGTCATCGCCGACCACGCATAAATTTTTATATTTTGCCGCCAATAGGCTCACCAGCTCAAACTGCACGCCATTGGTATCCTGATACTCATCGACCATAATATAGCGAAATTTTTCCTGATAAATCTCCAGAATATCGGGATTCGCTTCCAACAATTCAACAGTAATCATCAGCAAATCGTCAAAGTCCATAGCGTTGCTGTCATGGAGCTTTTTTTGATAGCCCTCATAGACTCTGGCCGCCATCTCCTGCCGGAAATCCCCTCTGACCTCCCTTGCCAGCTCCGGCGGGGTCAGCTTACGGTTTTTGGCAGAGCTGATCAAATTTGCCACATAGGACTCTGACAGTGCTTTGGAATCAATATTCATCTCCTTTAGCACTTCTTTAATCAGTTTCTTAGCATCCTCCGTATCATAGATACTAAAGCTCCGCTCAAAGCCGACAGCCTCGGCATATCTCCGCAATATCCGAACACAACTGCTGTGAAAGGTGCTGACCCAAATATCAACCGCCGCTTCGCCAACCAAGCGATCAATTCTCTCACGCATCTCCTTAGCTGCTTTGTTGGTAAAGGTAATCGCCATGATATTCCATGGCTTTACCTTTTTTTCTTCAATTAAGTAAGCAATTCGATGCGTCAATACCTTAGTCTTGCCGGATCCTGCCCCAGCTAGCAATAATAACGGTCCCTCCGTATGTAAAACGGCTTCTCTCTGCTCTTTGTTTAATCCCATATCTCTGCTCATTTTTTACCTCAAATTTTCAAAAGAAAAGCCCAGACTACCTAAAACTTTGTTTTAAATAGGCAAGGCGATTTCTTCTGACCTGCTGTTTGTTACCTTTTTTGTTTTCTTCGCCAAATACATCTCATGTCACCGGCACTGCGCTCTTAATCCATATCGCCAGCCGCTGCCGGAGGTTTTCCCCAATCTGCGGCTTTCTCGGGTTAAAACGCCAAAATCAAGCCGCCGGAATTGGCATAATTGGAGCTTAAGCCTCTGGTAGCAACCACAATGATGTCTTTAAAATTATACAATTCCTTTGCCTTATCCATCGCCAGCTTGGCATATTCTGCTGCCTGACAATGGGCAATAATCAGCCGTTTTTCCGTTACATCACCGCCCAGCTCGGCAATCATACCTACCATTTTTTCTATCGCCTTTTTTACTCCTCTCGCCTTTTGCAAAAGCTCAATCTCGCCGTCATTGCTGCCCAGAATCAAATTGATGTTCAGCACGCTGGCTATTTTGCTTTGAATCAGACTAAGCCGTCCGGATTTTTCTAAATTATCCAATTTTTGCAGAACAAAGACCGTTTTTAACCCGGCAATATATTTTTCCGTTTTTTCCACAATCTGCTCAAAAGATAAGCCTTTTTTTATCAGTTCCTCCAGCTTAAAGGCGATCGCTACCTCCGTAGAGGATGCTCCCTTGCTGTCAAAGACATGAATCTTTTTAGGCGGGTTTTCCTCCAAATACAGCTCCTTCGCCAGCACAGCCGACGCATAGCTGCCACTTAGCTTAGACGAAAGCGTAACGCAAAAGATTTCCGCCTCGCCCTTGTACGATTCCATATATGCCTCAGGCGAAGGACATGCCGATTTGGAAACCGTCTTGGATGCCATTTGCCGCTTCAGGAATGCATCGACATCCATCGCTTCATCATCGACAAAAAACTCTCCGTCAACCTCCAGTGTCAGCGGAACCAAGGTGACGCCCATTTCTCTTTTCATCTTGTCAGTAATATCACAACTGCTGTCTGCTACGATTTTATATGCCATATCTTACTCCTTATAACGAGGACTGAATTTATTCTAAGGTTCGTAAGACCGTTTCCCTTAAACGATCCTCCGCTCCCTAAGGCTCTTCCCGTTCCTTTTAAAGCAGCTTTTCCTCAAACCGATGAAAAACATACTTATCCGCTATATAAAAAATATGGGAGAACCAAATCATTTTCTATTACTTCGATATTATATGTTATTTTCCGGTGGCTTTCAAGTCTTTTTCCTGAAATTAAGAAAATTAATCCCTATACGCTGTAAAAAGTGGTCATCATCTTAATCATATCCTCCATATCCTGCTTTCCGGCAAGCTCTCTGGCCGAATGCATCGCCAACATCGGCAATCCCGTATCGACAATCGGAACCGGCAGATACTTACTGATCAAAGAGCCAATTGTCCTGCCGCCCGGAACATCTGCGTGATTCACAAATTTTTGATAGGAAACTCCCGCCAAATCGCAGACCTGCTGCAATGCCCCCGCGCTAAAAGCTTCCGAGGCATACGCCTTATTGCCGCTTAATTTTATCACAATGCCTTGATTGATTTTCGGTCGGTTGGTCGGATCACATTTTTCCGCATAAGCCGGATGGCAGGCATGTGCGCCGTCCGCCGAAATAAAGAAGGAACGGAGCAGACAGCTGCTCCACGCCGGCTGCTCAATATTCAGGCCCTGCCGCATTTTTTCCAGCAGCCAGCTAAAATTCATCGAATCCGCTCCCTGTCTGCTCATACTGCCGATTTCTTCATGATCAACAAAAAGCGCCGCAGCTATGCCGGTCTTAGGCTCTCCGGCGATCAGCGCCTGCATGGCTGCATAAACCATCGACGTATCGTCAATTCTCGGACAGGAAATCAATTCTTCCTCCGCTCCTACCAGCTGCCCTTTTTCCGCACAATAGACAAACAGATCAAAGTCCAAAATCTCCGCCGCTTCCACCTGCAATTCCTCCGCCAACAGGCGCAGCAAATAACCCTCCTTCTGCATACCGTCCTTTACCGTAGCAATCAAAGGCAGCATCTCCTTTTGTGGCTTGATTTCCCCTCCCTTATTGACTTCTCGGTTCATATGAATGGCCAAAGCCGGCAAGGTCAAAAGCGGTCTTTGAAAATCAACAATTCTTATTTCCGGTGACAGCGGACGACTGCTGCGCAGCGCCACCATACCGGCGATACTAAGCGGGCGATCAAACCAGCTATGAAAAATCGGCGCTCCATACACCTCAATATTCAAGCGGCGATACCCGTCTGTATCTATCTCCGGCGCCGGCTTAATCTTAAGTGCCGGATTATCGGTATGTGCGCCGACGATTCTAAGCGCTTCGTATTCGCCGCTTGCCGCCGTTTTAAATGCCAGCAACATGGAAGGCGAGCTCTGCACATAATAGCCTCGTCCTGCCTGCAAGTTCCATTCTGCTGTTATATCCAAAGGTTCAAATCCCGCCTGTCCAAGTGTTTTTTTCGTTTCCTCGACCGTACACACCGCTACAGTCGCTTTTTGCATATATTCAAAAAAATTCTGTAAATCTCTCATAATTTCTCCTTTTTATTCCAAGCCAGTTTTCATCGCACCAATTCCAAATAAAACCGCTTTTGCATTATTTCCTGCAATTTCTTTTATAATTTGCTTTTTTCAACTTCTTACTCTTTCAAAAGCCTGCCCTATCTTTATAATACAATATACAGAAGGCTTTTTCTCATATTTTTAAAATCCAAAGCAAAGCTCTGCTTTGACATCGCCAAATATTTTATGGGCTTATCCGCTTTTTATATCACTCGCCTTACTGCTTCTTTATCATAATTTGCTTTTATTCCTTCTGAGATTTCCTTTCTGCTTCAAATAAATAGCAGCCGAAATCCAAACCGTTGCCGGAATGGTAAACATTAGCCCAATACTGCCTGCCATAGCTCTTAATATCTCAGAATTGACCGAATCATAATTCATAATTTCTGTAAAACTGATATTATAAACCATAAACAAAATAATCAAATGAAGCGATGTTCCTACATAAGCCAATATCAGCGTATTTGACATAGAGCCCATAATATCCCGCCCGATATTCATACCAGATTGAATCAGTTTTTTTGCTGAGATTTCGGGATTTAATTCCCAAATTTCCCACATAGAAGAGGCAATAGACAGCGCTACATCCATCACCGCCCCAATCGAACCAATGATGATAGTTCCAAACAAAAGCCCTTTATAATCAAGCCAGCGAAAATGCGGTATATATGCCAAGCTAATCGCCGTATCCGCAGCCAATCCCGTCAGCTTTCCTAATTCTCCAAAAACAACCGCCAAAAAACCGGCCACCAACACTCCGCTGATCGTACCTAAAATGGCCACCCCTGTTTTTTTATGCCTGCCGCTGATAATTGCCAGCGTTATGGCAATCGCCGCTGCTGAAATGATTATGGATAAAAGCAAGGGCGGGATGCCCTTTAAAATCATCGGAATATATACAAAAAAGATCAATAAAATCGTCGCCATCAATGACAGCAGCGCTTTTATTCCCTGCTTTCTTCCAACCAAAATCATAAATATCGCAAATAATAAAATAATAACATAAATCGAAAAATCTCGAACTCTCTCTTCAATTTTAACAGTTTCTATTTCATGCTCTGCATTTTCCGTTAAGCGAAGCAATACCTTATCGTTTTCTTTAAATATATAATTTCCCGGCATAATCATTTCAATGGTATGACGAACCGTCAGCACTTCCGACCGATGCTCCCCCGTTAAAATCTCCAATACCAAATGCTGATACCGAATGTCTGCTTCTATTGGCACATCTTTGCGTATTTCCGCAGTATCGTCGTATTCGATTTTTCGGATAATTGCCTTAGCGACTTTATAGTCCTTTTCCTGCATTTGACTTTCATAAAATTGTCGGATTTCCGTATCATTATTTAGTGTTTTTGCTCCAACAGACTCTCCAAAAAGCGCTAAAAAAAGAAGTGCTCCCACTATCCCCCAACAAATCTGCTTTTTACAATTTTTCAAAATAATCTCCTTCATAAATGCGAGGAAGATCGCTTGACCTTCCTCGCATTTTCATTTTTATGCTGCCGGCTTCATCTCCATGGTCGAATTTTTTATATCTTTAATATAATCAATCTTCTTAGGAGTAATTGTTTTCGCCTTTTTAATTACTTCTACAAAAACATCTCTGACCGGAACATAGGTTTCGTCCACATTGGTTGCATTTTTGAAGTTATAATTATCACCACCGGTAAAAATAAAGTCATTGGTAACCACACGATAGGTTTTCTTCATATCCAACGGAGTACCGTCGGACAAAGTAATTTTAGTGATTCTGTTTTCAAATTCTTTGGATGAGTCAAATTCTACTATCAATCCACTAAACGAGCCATCCGTAATATTGGGATTAATAATACCATGATCAATTGCCTTTTTGATATCTTCCCCCGGTAGATCCATCACTACCAGATAATTGTCAAATGGCATAACCTCATATAAATCACCCATCGTAATATCACCCTTTTCCAAGGTTCTGCGCAATCCTCCGCCATTTTGAATGGCAATCTGCGCTCCTGTCCTCTCTGCCATGACTTCACATGCCCATCTGCCTAATAATGTATTGGTTCCTTTATCCCCACGATTATGGGTAAAGGCTTCGCCAGCCTGGCCAATAACTTCCTTGGTAATCGGCTCGATTTCTTTTTGCAGCTCTGCATAAAATTTTTCAGTGTCGCTATCCTTTAAGATAACATCTTTGATGTCAGCTCCCTGATTTAATTTAGAGCTAATCACAAATTTTCCGTCCTTCTTTTCTACGGTCATGATACCAACTGTTCTGCCGTAGCAGTATGCCTGCATGATTTCAACTCCGTTTACCTTGCCAGAAACCGGACGATGACTATGCGCCGATAAAATGCCGTCAAGACCCTTGACTTTGTTTGCTAAATCCGCTGCATTTCCCGTAATTTCTTTGGTCTTGCTGTCCTGATCCGAATCAATATGAGTAAGGGCAATGATTACATCCGGCTTTCCTTCTTTGGCTTTGCCCGCTTTCAAATAATCAACCCATTCCTGCGCCGCTTTCACTGGATCAGAGAAAGTATAGCCGGCTGTTGCTCCTTTGCTTACTAACGATGGAGTATCGGGATGCGCCAAGCCAATCAAGGCAATTTTAATTCCCGCCTTTTCCACGATCATATATGGCATTGTCCAAGCTGCCGGTTTACCTGTTTTATCATCAATAATGTTACTGGCAACATACTTAAAATTACCTTCCTCCGCCCATTTCGGGATCCTCTCAGAGCCCCAGTCAAATTCATGATTTCCTACTGCCGACGCTAATACGTTCATCCCCTTCATCATAGCGCTGACTGGCTTGCCATAAGTCAAATTCGACTCTGCGGTTCCCTGATAGTTATCGCCACCAGATAATACAAAAGAATTGGGATTTTGCGCTATATACTCATTCACAAAACCAACCATTTTGCTCATGCCAATATTCCGCTTGCGACCAGTAATTTCCTCTTTAATATTACCATGAAAGTCATTAAAATAAAGAATATCCACTTTATCCGCCGCTTGAGCCAATTCCTTCAAGCCTAATTCTTTGGCCTTTTCCTTGGCAATCACGCCGCGATAGATCAGAAATTGTCCCAGGGTCTGATTGGCGACTCCTGCCTGCATTGGGGCATTCAGCGCATTCAGTACGATCGCCGCTGCTTCTTTTTTGGTGATCGGCGCTTCAATATCAGTATCTGCCGCTATTAAGCCAAATTCTTTGGCTAAGCTATCCGCCGATTCCCAAGCCTTCGCAGCATTATGCTTTAGCGCCCGCAGCAGGAAGGTGATAAAATCATGACAAGTCAGCTTCGCCTCCGGATCAAATACCTCCTCATTCTTGCCTGTCGTAATATTCAAAGCTTTTCCCAGTCCGGCATAGCCCTTAAACCATTCCGGTACATCCTTAAAGGTACTGAGCTTAACATATTCTTCTTTTTCGGCTTCTGTCTGCGAGTAGCCAATGGCCTTTAAAACCATCGTCAGGCCTTCTGCCCGTGAAAGCTGCGCTGACAGCTTTTCTTCCGTATTCCCTTCCTTATCCAGCAGTTTCAATTCCTGTAAGCTGTTTACGGCATCCTTTTCCGCCGCCAAAACCAAGCTCGGCGCTGATAGTAGCAAAACCAGAGCCATAAACAATGCTACATATTTCCTCCTCATGGAAACACCTCCTAAAATAGTGCTCAAAAAAAATCCCGCTATATCCCTATAAAACGACTCTCTATCTCTTCGTCATTTCTGCTGAGCTGTCCGTTTTTATCATAAAAACAAACCTCCTGCTGGGGGCATATATCGGAATCACCTGTGACAGCTTTATTATAATACAAAAAAGCTCATAAGTCAAATTGTATCGCCAAAGCTTCTTCTCTGCTAACAGCCAAAATCGGACAGTCGTTTCCGAGGCTGTCCGATTTTGGCTTTTTAAGGTTTACGCCTTCAGTCATTTTCTACAAAAGTTCAATCTCCCATCGATTTTTATAAAACCCGCCGGCAGGTAATGCTACCATATCTTCTTTTTTCTCTAAAT
This sequence comes from Eubacteriales bacterium, assembly GCA_041844915.1. GTDB lineage: Bacteria > Bacillota > Clostridia > Lachnospirales > Vallitaleaceae > W11650. The sequence goes on along the minus strand of JBGZBY010000087.1, from coordinate 32,583 downwards.
CCTCAATCACTCCTTGGCGAGCAGGCAGGCTTGTCCATGGCTCAACACACACAAACGCCGCTTTAGTATGCGGGCGATGCCAGATTGCCAGATATCTCATATCGGGAAAGGATACTCGTATTTTCTTTTTCGCCTTCTCGCTTTGAATAACAACTTCTTTGCCCATCTCATTTAAGATCAAAGCATCTCTATCAAACAATTCATGGCGCAGCGACATTTTCCCATTTTTAATCGCTGGACAAGGTACTTTCTCTTCTGTCATAAAATATTCTGGCGATAGCAATATCTGCGGAATCTCCGGTCTTTCAAAAAGGATTTCATAGTCCTCAAAACAAAGTCCGTCCTCAATCGGAATCTGAAAACCTGGATGCCCGCCGACAGCAAAGTACATAATTTTATCATCCTTGTTTTCTACCATGTAGCTTTGTTTGATTGTTCTGCCAACCAATTCAAAGCCAACCAAAAAACGAAAGCGGAAGGGATAACGGGAATAGGTCGATTCATCCTCGGTAATTGCCAGTACCAGCTTATTCTCACACTGCTCCACCACTTCAAATTCCTTTTCTTTGGCAAAGCCATGTATTTCCATTTCGTATTCCCTACCCTGATAAGTATATATTCCGTTCGTCATCCTCCCACAAGTTGGGAAAAGATTGGTCGCCCGATTCTTCCATGTGTTTTCATCACCCTGCCACAGATATTCCTTCCCGGCTCTGTCCTTAATCGACCAAAGCTCTGCTCCTAGGGAATGAACGTCAATTTGCAGTTCCTCATTTTTAATTTGATAAATCATAAATCCTCCTTTTCATGACTTGAATGTGCTTGCTGTGATTTATGCGGCCCTGCTACCCCATTGCCATCATATACGCCGCTTCTTTATCCTTTCCGCCTGATTGCTCTCCCTTACTTCTGCTTGCCATCTTCATTTCCATGCTTTCTCTCATTTTAGCACCGAATCTATTATACTCACATTTTTACTGCTTGTCGATAGCCTCCTGGTATTTTCTTATAATTATGCTTCTCCCTTGCATTCCTCCGCTTTCCGTCATCTCTTTGGCCAATGCCACTTTCCTGAGCATTTTCAATCGCCTCCGGCTGTATTTATCTCTGCTCTTACCTTCCTTAAGGCCTTGTTCTTTTACTTCCCTGCCCTATCGGAATTTAATTTTTTAAACTTTCTCGTTGCTAAGCCTAGACTTTTAGTTTATAATGGCAAAGACAAAGGGACTATTTGTCCGGAAAAAATTAAAATACCGGCTGCAGCCGCTTATATGCAGATTCCCCGCTATCGTTCAAAACAGAAGCCACTGAAAAAAGCGAAAAATTTTTTCGAGAAGCGCCGCTTCTGTTTATGACAAGGCATGGACTATATCCATGCGAAGCCCTGCACCAGAAAATCTCAACCAGCAGGAAAAGACCATGAAAAATCATAAAAATTTGTCCGCAGGAGGGGCTTATTATGCTACTGTCTGTTAAGGATTTGTCCTTTGCTTATATTGAAGAATTTATTATTAAAGATCTGGCCTTTCATATCAATGAAAATGAAAAAATTGCCCTAATCGGCAATAACGGGGCCGGCAAAACAACCTTGTTTAAAATTTTAACCGACGAGCTTTCTGCCGGAAGCGGCCAAATCTACAAAAAAGCCGATCTCCGTCTGGGCTATTTGGCGCAAAGCGCGGAATTTGAATCCGCCAAGAGCCTCTACGATGAAATTTATTCAGCCAATACTGAGATTGTCACTCTGGAAAAAAGGCTATCCCAGGTAAATGCGCAAATGGCTGCTCCGGAGAACACCGAAGTGCAGCAATTACAGCTAATTCAGGAATACGATGGCCTTCATCACCGCTTTGAGCAATTGAACGGATACGGCTATAAAAGCTTTGTCCATGGTATCCTGCATGGTCTGGGCTTCGAGGAGTCGCGCTTTGAGCAGCCCGTATCGACCTTATCCGGCGGCCAAAAAACAAGACTGGCACTGGCAAAGCTGCTTTTGCAAAAGCCTGATCTGCTGCTCTTGGACGAGCCGACCAACCATTTGGACTTAAAGGCAATTACTTGGCTGGAAAGCTTTTTAGCCGAATATCAAGGCGCACTTTTTATCATCAGCCATGACCGCTACTTTCTGGATAAGGTCGTCAATCGGGTCTTTGAGCTGTCCTTTGGCAAGCTGGATTTTTATGAAGGGAATTATTCCTATTACCTTGAGCAACGAGAAATTCGCCGAGAGCTGGCAGAAAAAGCCTATCTCAACCAGCAAAAGGAACTAACGCGTCAACAAAATATTATCGACACCCTGCGCGCCCGCAACCGTGAAAAATTTGTGCGCCGCGCCGAAAGCCGCGAAAAGCTTCTCAGCAAAATAGAGCGAATAGAAAAGCCTTTAAGCGCCAATGACGCTATGCATTTTTCCCTTTCCCCCAAAAAAGAATCCGGCAATGACGTCCTGGATCTGGAAAATATCAGCAAAGCCTTCGGTGAGTTGACCTTGTTTCGGAATCTGAATTATCAAATCTTTAAAGGAGAACGAGTTGCACTGGTTGGAGAAAACGGCAGCGGAAAAACCACGCTGTTCCGAATCCTGCAAAATGAGGTCGCCCCTGACAGCGGCACCGTGCGTTTGGGGAAAAATGTGGAAGTCAGTTGCTATGATCAGGAGCATAGCAATCTAAACATGCACAATAGCCTGTTTGAAGAAATTTCCGATCAATTTCCCAAAATGACCAATACGGAAATTCGTAGCTTGCTTGCTGCTTTCTTATTTACCGGCGACGACGTATTTCAAAAGATCAGCTCCCTTTCCGGCGGAGAAAAGGGACGCTTATCGCTTGCTAAAATGATGCTAACCGAGGGAAATTTCCTGCTGCTGGACGAGCCGACCAACCACCTTGATCTAGTCAGCCGCGAAGTTTTGGAAAACGCGCTTAGTCATTATAGCGGAACGCTCTTTTTTATCTCGCACGACCGCTATTTCATCAACCGCATTGCCACCAAAGTAGTTGAACTGGAAAATTATGGTCTGACCGAATATCTGGGCAATTACGACGACTTTGTGGAAAAAAAGCGCCAATTGCAAGGGCTGACGCCAATCGAGCCAATCGAGCCGCTCGCTGCCTCTCCGGCAAGACCAGCCAGTTTTTTGGATTTGGCTCCCTCCAATCGAATTGCCCCTGCCGCTGAAAAAGCTTCAGAGGCAATCAGCAGCTCCAAAAAAGATTGGCTCCTTGAAAAGGAAGAAAAAGCCCGCAGCCAAAAACGGCTAAGCCGCCAGAAAAAGCTGGAGGAAATGATTGACAGAACCGAGCAGCGAATTTCCGAGCTGGATCTGCTCCTTGCCAGCGAAGATGTTTTCACCGATTATGAAAAGGCTCATGAAATTTCTAGTCAAAAAGAGAGCCTAGAAGAAACGCTCTTAGAATATTATGAGGAATTGGACGAATTAATTTAATTTAAAAAATCCCGACATTTTGTTTTAGAGCCTTCTTTCTACCTTCCCCTGCAAGCACCTTCGCGGCATCTGACGGATTTTACAATCCTTCGATCCTCTCCTTCTGATAAGGAATTTACATCAGATTAATGCAGAGCATTTTTATTTTTGCTGTCCGCCTTGTATTTCAGCCTTTTACCGCTCCCTGTGTAACACCGCTAATAATAAATTTTTGCAAACCAATATAAATAAGGGTTAATGGCAAAATCCCCAATATCAGCATAGGAAACAAGCTTGCCCAATCCGTGGAAAACTGCCCCACATTGCGATAAACCTCCTGCAAAATCACATTTTTTTCTCTGCTGTGAAGAAAAAGAGAGGGATTTAGATAATCATTCCATGTTCCCAGCATAACCATAATGCTTACTGTCGCAAGAACCGGCTTTAACAAAGGCATGACAATCCGAAGCAGCATAGCGTAAACGCCGCAGCCGTCAATTCTTGCTGCTTCTTCAATCTCCACTGGAATCGCCGAGGAAATAAAGGATTTGATTAAAAAAATAGAACTAATCGTGCTTCCCGCTGCATTGATCAACACCACAGAAAACGGATTATTGACCAGTTTTAAAGTGCTCATAATACGATAAAGCCCCGAAAGTCCCATCTGCACAGGAACCATCATGCCTATCAGAAAAAACATATATATAGCGGAGTTGATTTTACTTTGCCGCCTTGCCAGCGTGTAGGCCGCCAAGGTGCTGACTATCAAGTTGACAGCTACGCTCATTCCCGCAATAAACAAAGTATTTGCCAGCGCTCTCGGAAACTCCATGTCGTAAAAGGCTTTTCCATAGCCGGAAAAATCAAGGCTTTTCGGCAGGCCTAGGGGATCCGCCGCCACCATCGCTCCTGTCTTAAAGGTGGAAACTACTAAATAATAAACCGGAATCATCCAAAATACTACCAGCAAAAAAACCAGTCCCGTCAGCACACGATTTTCTAAAATTTCTTTTTTCATTTTACGCCACTCCCTTTTCCCACTTTTTCAGAATACTCAGCAAGCCGACGGTAAATGCCATAACCAGCAGGAAAAAGACAACGCCAAACGCCGCCGCCAAACTATAATTTCCCTCTGTAAAGCCCACCTTAATCATCGCGCTGATAATGGTTTCCGTCGCATATCCCGGACCGCCTCCGGTCATAGACTGCACAATATCATAAACCTTCAAGCCGCCTACCAAAGAGCTGACCAGAACCACTGTAACTCCCGGGTACAAAAGCGGCAGTGTAATTTTTGCAAAAATCTGAAGCTTATTTGCTCCATCAATTTTTGCAGCCTGAATCATATCCTCCGGAATTGTTTGAAGATTTGCCAGATAGATAACAACCGCCCAGCCTACCCACTGCCATACCTGCGTAACAATAATAGAATTTAATCCGTGCTGACTGCTTAAAAATCCAAAGGATTCTAGGCCCAGCTTCATAAGGAACTGATTAATCAGTCCCGTTTCCTTCGGTCCCATCATAACCTGCCATAAAAATCCCATAACCAGAGGCGAAAACATTGCCGGTAAAAAGAAGGCCGCCCGAAAAAAATTTTTTCCAATAAGCTTTCTATTTAAAATCACCGCCAGCGGAATAGCAATCAACGACTGAAAAAAAGTCATAAAAATAGCATACTTTATAGAATTGAGCATTGCTACCTTCAGCATATCCATCTGAAATACCTGCGCATAATTTCTAAATCCTACCACAACATAATCTACCGGATGATAACGATTATAATTGGTAATGCTAAAGAAAAAGGTAGTAAAAAATGGTATGGCGACAAAAAGAATATACAAAACCAATGCCGGCACCAACAAGGATTGATACTGAAAGGTCTGTTTTATTTGTCTATATTTTTTTTTCAATTTCATGTCTACAGCTCCTCGTCTTCCGTTCATAAGAAAATCCATCGTATCTCTTTCTAAATGCTTCGTACAGCTTTATTGCAGACACGACTCGCTTCCTTGCGATAAGTAAAGAAATACCCCGGAAGCCTGTCCCGGGGCAAAGTCTACATTTTCCTTTTTCCTGCCTATTGCTTCTGCATTTTCTGTTCTTCTACCTTTTGGTCCATGCTCTGGAGCACTTGCTCAACCGTCATATTCCCCTGAAGAACCTCTTGCATGCCTTTGCCAAGCGTTTCATTGCATGTATTTTTCCATACAAACCATGGGCAGTATACGCTTCCTTTATCCAAAACATTTTTTACGCCTGCAAACTGCTCCGGCAGCTCGATTCCTGCGCCCTCATAAAAAGAACCGCTTCCGGGCGAACCTGCGCACAACGCTTTTTGTCCTTCCGGCGTCGCCATCAGCTTAATGACTTCCATCGCCGCGTCTTTTTTATCAGAATTGGCGTTCACTCCATAAGTAACTCCCGGACCGCCAATCAGGTATTCATTGCCCTCCTTGGTTCCTACAAAGGGCATCATATCAAACTTCAAGTCCGGATTGGTTTCCAAAATTGCATTTACCGACCAAGGACCGCTTTCCCACATTGCAGCCTTACCTGTCGCAAATTCCTTCAATGCCGTATCATAGTCAATTTGAAGCATATCGGGTGTAATATATCCGTCTTTCATATACTGCGTCCAAGTTTCAAAAATCCCTTGCAGCTTAGAACCGCTAAACTTCCCTTCTCCATCGCGAATAAGACCGTCAAAGCTCCTGCCTTCTTCTGTCTGCAAATAATCCACTATCGCCAATCCCAGCGGACTCTTTGCTAACGGCTCCCACGATTTCGCGCCCCAAGCCTGTGGATTGATGCCGGCATCCTTTAATTTTTTATGAATTGCCATCATTTCATCAAAGGTCTTGGGAATCTCAATCCCATTTGCCTCAAAAATTTCTTTGTTATAGAAGATTCCTTCATACCAAGAAATTCCCGGCACACCGTACACCTTTCCTTCATGTGCAATCGCAGCCAGCGAGGCCTTGGAATAGTTCTTGATAAAGTCCTGATCTGTCAGGTCTACTAAATATCCAGCTTTAATATAGGTTTCCTTCTCTCCCGCCGGAATAATATCAGGCCCTTCTCCCGCCTGCAATTGAGTTTCCAGGGTTCCGTCAAACTGACCAACTGCCACAAAATTAAACTCAATGTCAATATTCGGCAATTTTTCCTTTGCCAGATCAAGGAATGCCTTCATCGTTTCTTCCTTGTTCCAGTACATCATCCTTACCTTTACCTTCTCATTTGCCTCTGTGCCCTTTTTTTCTCCTGCGGTATTCCCACAGCCGACCAGCATCAGCAGCGCTAATACAATTGCAATGATTCTTGTTTTTTTCATAACAGTATCCTCCCTTCATTTGTAATCATAGTATGCCACAAATTTTTTTATGAAAAAATACTATTTTTTTTAGATAATAACAATATTTTTGGTTAATACGCCAACTCTCAAGGTTACTTCTGTTCCATTCTCATCATTTTTCAAGAAAATTCCATAATCCTCTCCATATTTCAGCTGTATTCTCTTGTTAACATTATGAATGCCATAACCGCTTTTATTCCCAAAAAAATCCTCCTTCGATACCAACTCCGGCCCATTATCCCAAACTGCCAGCAGCACAGCTTCTTCCTCTCTTTTAACAGAAATCCGAATCCGCCCTCCTTCTTCCCTTTTCCCAATTCCGTGAAGAATGGCGTTTTCCACAATGGGCTGCAAAATGAAATTGATGATTTTAAGCGATTCGCAGTCTGGCTCTATATCTATTTGATAAGTAAACGGAATCTCTACTAAATGCTGTTTCAGCTTCAAATAACTCTCAATATTCAAAAGTTCGTCTTTTATGGTAATTTCCTCTTTTCCTCGATTTAACGCCGTACGATAAAAATTGGACAGATCCACGCAGATTCTGCTGATATCCTCCTGTCCGCTGTACTTTGCTTTCCAATTGATCATGGACATGATATTGTATAAAAAATGAGGACTGATCTGCGCTTTCAGCACCATTGCTTGTAAATATTCCTGTTTTCGCTTTTCCTCCAGTATCTTTTCATAGTCTTCGTTCATCTTCGCCGTATAATGCAAAAACAATACAATAATAGCAACACCGCCAAATACTACCAAAATCAGCATAACAAGACCGCCCTCCAACAAGGCCGGCCTAGCCACCGCGTAGGCAATACGAAATCCCGTTCCCTCACTTTCCGCCTGCACCAAAAGTCCTGATGTCAGGCTCCCTTTTTCTTGCAAAATCTCCTCTGCTTGTTTTAACTGCCAGCCCAAAATGGCTTCTCCATCCTTTTTTTTCTGCCATAAATACTCTATATCCAGCCTTACCCAAATGGCTCCGATCATTTCTATCTCCTGTATACCATAAGCTTGTATACGGTAAATCGGATAAACCAAATACACTTTTTTCCCTTCCGCATAAATAAGTCGGTGCTTTTCTTCTTTTAGTGTATCATACCAAGCGAATTTCTCTAATCGATTTTTCCCATAAATAAAATTCCCCACCTGAGGCATTTCCCGAAAGGAAATTATCTCCATCTCTTTAACTCCGCTGCTGATGCTGGTAGTCAAATACCAAAAATGCGTTTCCACATGATTGGCAATTTCATTGTTGGCCTCCAAATAGGTTTTGTACCGATTTTGCAGGGTTTTTTGCACTACCGGATTTCGGGAAAGATAATGCAGCTCCCTTTCTATTTTCATAATCAAGGCTTCTATATTGCCAATATCTTCTGTAGCCTTATCCTGATATCCCTTCACCAGCTGACGAACCGCTTGGCTTCGTATATTAAGATAAGACAAGCCTCCAATGCACAACAAAATCGCCACTACCGCCAGAAGCAGCATTTTCTTCCTCTGTGTTTTAATGTTCCTGCTCCTTCCTATACTGTCCGGGAGTTTTCCCTGTCCTTGCCTTAAATACTAGGTTGAAATAGGAAATATTATGATAACCCACTCGCTTCGCTATCTCCGCAGTTTTCAGCTTTCCATTTTTAAGCAGCTCCATTGCCTGCTCTATCCGATACTGCGTCAAATAATGCACCAGCGTTGTTCCGGTATTCTTCTTGAAGATAGTGCAAAGATAGCTGGGCGTTAAATATACTGCCTTTGCCAGCATATCTACCGTTATTTCCTCCTGATAATGCTCCCCGATATAATGCTTAATCTCATAGACAACCATATCCTGCTCTCTTTTTCTATAACTGCCTATCAGCTCCTCCAACTCCTCCATAAAGGTCACTTTCCGAATCTGCTCTGTCAAAAATTCCTGTTCCTCCATGGCCATAGCTGTCAAATGTATCCCATCCTTCCACAAAAAGCTACAATCTTTCAAATGCGAAAGCAGCTGCTCCTCCCACAGATTTTCCTCCGCCGGCTTCCACAAGCTGCGATTTCGGCAAATGCTTTCTTCTATCACGACGCCTCGCCGAAAAATGCCATCTTTCCGCGCGGTCTCCATTCTTTCGTAAATTCTCACGACATTCTCCCAGTCCCCGCTTATTTCTGCCATTATTCCGCCGTGCACCCCATAATCCCGCCAAAACAGCTCTTTTCGGCTTTTTTCTACGCTCCGGTAGCCCAGATAATGCTGCTCGTTTAATATCAGCAGAGTCATTTCTTCTTCCAGCTTTGAAAAGTTCTCTCTCAAGCTCTTTCCTCCCCAAAGCAGCAGCAGCTGGCCGTCGATTCCGGGAAACGCCTTGAAGGTTCTCCTTTCTCGTAAATACTCCAGCATATCGCTCGCTGCCTGCTGCTTTCTTTGCCGGACAAAATCCATAGCCCGGTTCATCACTCTTTCAAACTCTTCCTCCGTTACCGGCTTTACCAAAAATTCCAGCACCTGAAGAGAAATTGCTTTTTTAGCGTACTCAAAATCACTGTGCCCGCTGTAAATAATGTAAACAACATCTGGATGACGTTCTTTGGCTCGCTCCAAAAAAACAATCCCATCCATAACCGGCATTTTGATATCAGTAATCACGATATCAAAATGCCCCTTCTCCATACTCTCTAAGCCTAATCTTCCATTTCGAACATCACAAACCTCAAGTGCAAGTCCCATTTGACTGATCATATAACGCAGTCCATCTCTTTCAAATTTATCATCATCAATAATCAAGCACCTTATCATGACCGCCCCCTAGACCTGCTCTCTATCGGTTTATTTCCAAAGCTCAATTTCATTAATAGCAAAATGTCTCCACTGCATATTTGCTTTTAACACCTTAATACGCAATGCGCTCGTTTCAATCCTATCGTCAAACGAAACCTTTAACTCCTCTATCTGAGATGAATTCGACTGCCATTGATGATTCTCCACCCGAGCAATTTCCTTCCATTCGCCATTTTCTTCCTGATATTCCACAGTAAAGTCCGTAATCCCCTGCCCTTGCCCATAATGCGTGTATATTGTCATACTGCTTAGCTGCGCAGGTTCTGGAAAATCCGCATAAATATGAACAGGAAGAACAATGTCATCTTTACTCTGTAAGGTCAAATCCATGCGTCTATCATTTAAATGTCCTGGCTGATGATACCAATCCCATGTAAAATCCCCGCCAAAGATCGCCGCCGCTCCCGGCTGTTCTGTCGCAAAATTCATTGCAATCCGTTCTTCCTCTGCCTGCTGTTCCAAAAGCTCTCTGGTTTTATACACTCGAAAATAATCAATATCAAAGCTCTTAGGATAAAGCTGGCTTTCGTCTACCGGCCCCTGCCACGAAAAAATTCCTCCCCATGACTGATAAATCCCTAAAAGCGTATACATCTTATAATCTGGAGATTGTTTCGTTTCTCTGACTAATTTTCCGTCAAAATACCATTTCATACCCGTGGGCAGCCACTCAAAGCCATAGGTATGATAATCTGCACTAATATCCGTATCTACCCAGTAATTCAGGCGTTGCTTCCGAATCACCGTATCATACCATGGATGAATCGTTACCCAAACCTTACTGGAATTATCATAAATATCCTTCCCTAAAATTTCAAAAATATCTACCTCCGCCGACTTATCATACTGGTGCTGATCTCCCACCATCCACCATGCGCTATGAATGCCGCTGCCCTTTTGCGCTTTTGCTCGAAGCTCAAAATAACCGTATTTCGTACCATAATTGCTTATGGCCGGATAATGTCCGCTAATATCAATTGAACTGTCCCAAATATGAAGCCCATCTCTCATTCCTGTTTAGATACTGGAAATTTGCTGCTTTGTATTCGGCATCCACCCCGGCTGAAATTGATCAATCAACAATCGAATCTTACCGTCGCCCATGCTGTAATTCGCCTTAACCAGCTCTTCCCTTGACCAATGCGGAAGGTAAACATCCGAAAATTTCCTGTCATCTAATTCCTCTCCGTCAAATTCTTCCTGAAAATCCAATATCCACTGCGAGGTATCCTGTCCTTCGATATAAGGCCGATATTCTTCCCCTTCTGCTTGCAACATTGTTCCCCAGAGTCCTGCCCACAGTACTATACAGCTTGAAATCAGGTATAATAAATTTTTTGTTTTCATAGCACATCCTCCTTTATGAAAAAATACTATTTTCTTTTATTTTACCTTATATTTTTCGTCTTTTTCAATAACAATATTTTTTGTTTATTTAAAAATTTTGCATTTTTCATCAAATTTCTCTTGTCTATAAAATTCTATTTTGGTAGTCTGCCGTTTTTTCCTATATCACAATTGTTTGTGTATGGGAAAACGCAGACTATTGCTGATGGTTTACTGCATTTGCCTATATCGAAGGTTCACTTTGTAAAGCAAGCAAGTTGCCATGCCGAACCATCACCAAAATCGACGCAGCTCCTTTTTCAAATAAGCTCCAACAATCTTGGAAAATTGATCCAGCTTTTTAATATAGGCAAATTCCTTGCCATAGATTCTTTGCTGTGCCGACAGGTCTTCCTCCTTCCCAGTAAAAACACCCAGCACAGAAATCCCTTTTAATCGCAGCCTTCTCACTTCCTTTGCTGTGTCATTGACAGCAATGTCGCCGGCATACTCCTTTGCTTCCGGATTTTGGGCAGCTTTTTTAAACACCCTAACGTCATTGGGCTTACCGTCGCTCAAAACAATCAAAATCTTATTTTCCTCCTGCCGCTTTTCCAATCGCTCCGCTACTGCTCGAAGGGCGAAGCCGTCGCGATTCATGCCGGTTCCAAAAAAATCAAAAATTCTTTCATTTTGTGATCTCGGCGAATCATAATCCTTATATTGCCGCAAAATCGTATAATCCAAAAAAGTGGCATAGCTGCTAATCCGACAAGGGATACGGCACAGGCTCAGCGCCTCCGCAAGAATATATCCTTGAAAAGCTACTTGTGCCTGTCTTTCGCATTGTGAGCCGCTTCCGTCCAACAAAAGCTCTACAGCAAAATTTCCGATCTCCTGCTTTGTTTGTCTTTCAAATATTTTATGATCCTGTAATCTTTCTGACCGCCATACCTGCCCCGCCAAAAGCCGTCCATCCTTTGAGCGATAGCTTTCCTCCTGCGCCTCGGGCCGCAGCGCGTTCATCAACAGAAGCCGTAAATTCTCAATGTGGCGACGGCAACTGTGATAATGCACCTCTAAATATTCCAAATTTAGCATTCTCTGTTCCCTTAAAAAACGAAGCTGATATTCGTTCTGCGTTGCTGCAAAGCTTCCGTCACTGATATACAACTTTTTATGCCGATGCAGTCCTGTACTGATTTTTTGCTCTATCTGCGCCAGTTCTGACAAGGGCAGAATCGGATCTCCAAAAAACTGCCACACCTTCTCCAGCTCCGTTTGCTTCCCCTTGTGCGCCGAATCTGCCAAACCGGCAAACTTTTCCCGTTCCGCTTCAACATACTTTTCTGATGCCCTTCCCCTATAGCTGTTCGGGTTAAACTCGGCATCAACGATTTTTAGCTGCTCCACCTCTGCGCCAACGACCGACCGCTTCTTCCGAAAAAAGCTGTCCTCTGGCTGATAGCCGATTGGCATTTTCTGATAGGCTTCTTGATTTTCTTCCTTGTCCGCCGCTTCCTCTATCCAGCTTTTTTTCTTAAAATATAAGGGAAAAATTGCTTCAATCGCCTCAAGCAGCTCCGCCGTATCTCGCGCGCTGCGCGCCGCCTGAAAAATATCATGAAAGAGCGCCTTCAGCCAAAGCTCTTTTGAACTAAGCTCTCCCAATTTTTCCTTGTAATATGCCTGCTCTATGATTTGAGCGGCATTTTGGGGCAGCTCCTCGCCTGCCGCCAGCTCCTGATAATATGCCGAAAACAAAGCCACCACTGCCGGTCTTTCCAGATATAGCTTGGGCATACAATACTGCTCTAAGGCAATCCATAAAATCTGACAAAAGGCGTCATAAAATTTGGGATTTTCCGCCAAATGACCAATAAATCTTTCGATCAGCGAAGCATCGGCATACAAAAGCACAGCGCCCCACAAGGTCGCATCATGCTTGGCCTTGACCATTTCCCTTAAGGAAACCGGCTCCGGCAATTTTTTCTCATAATCTCCCTGCACCGTCCAAAAGATATTTTGACTTCTTTCCTTTATACATTCCGCCTGTTCCCTAGCTCCTGCTCTCTCCATTTTGCTTCCCTTATCCTTGCTCTGTCCTTAGCTCCGCCTCTGCTGCGCCTTCCTCTGCCTGCGGTATGCCTTTCTGCTGACTGCGATAGCCCATTTCCCGACCGCTTTCCCATCCCTTTCTCCGGCAAATTTCCGCCCCTGCTGCCTTTGCCCTGTCTGCGGTATGCTTTCTCGCTGACTGCCGCAGCTCATTTCCTGATCTTTTAATAAAACAATTATTTATGAAACATCTCCGCTGCGCTGCTGTTCTTCGGCAGTCGCAAATCTATCACATCCTGAACCAGCTCCTTTTCAAACTCGTCAAAAGCTCTATCGACAATCCCCATTTTCATTGCCGCCTGCGGAGCCAATCCTCGCTTTATTGCCTGAAGCCCCCCCAGCAGCCCTCTAAAATCTATGGCTTTCGTTGAAATTTCAGAGTGAAGGGATTTTTTCTGTAAATCCAAAAAAATTCCGGCAAATATTTCTGCCGCCGCTTCTGTTAAGCTAGGAAATTCTGTTCGCAAAATGATTTTGATATTTTCCTCGGTCATCGGCGGAATGCTGATTACCATAAATCGGGAAGCAAAGGCTTCATTCAGCTCCTTTGTACCGATATAGCCGTAATTCATGGTACCGATAAAGCGGGCAGCTTCGTGCAGCTTTATTGAATGATAGCCCGGCACGTCAATTTGTCTTCGGTGGTCAAGTGCCGAATAAAGCGCTGCAATTGCTTCATTTTTTGCCATATTGACCTCGTCCAACACGCCGAAACCGCCATAAACCGCACATTGATAAATGCTTCCTGGCCGGAAGCGAACCTCTCCACCCGTATAGGTGTCCGTTCCAATCAAATCGCCGTGATCGGTATTGATATGAAATGAAGTCGTCCACTGCGGCCGCCCAAAGACTGCCGCTAAATTTTCTGCTAATACATTCTTGCCGGTGGCCTTCATGCCGGTCAAAAGCAGGTTCTCTCCACCCAGCAGCGCTGCCAGCGCCATTTCCCATATCTCTCTGCCATAATAGCGATAATACGGCTGCGGAATCCTTTCCTTGACCTCCTCCGCCACCCTATAAAATCGCCGAAAAGCTCTGATATCCTCTATTAAGCTCTCATGAATTCCCTGCTCTATTAAAAATTCGATCATCCCTGTTTTCCTTTTTTCTCTTATCACTGTCATCCTAGTGTTTTCTTCCTGCTCTGCATTATTTTAACACTTTTCCTCCTTTTGTCAATGAAATGCTTGTGAAATCTATGACATGTTTTCTGAAGAAGCAAAAAAAGAATCCGATATTCCCTTGACTTTCCCTATTAAAAGTGGTATTTTAACGATGATAACTTTGACGGCTCTTATGCTCCATGATATTGAAATGCGAAAAGCATGGAAGCAAAAAACAACTTATCAAGGAAAGGATATTTTATGTTTGACTTTTTTAAAAAAACAGAAACCTTAAACGCTTCCGTCAGCGGGAATGTTATTCCTATCACGGAGGTTCAAGATGAAGTATTTTCGCAAAAAATGATGGGCGACGGCTATGCTATTCAGCCAAAGGACGGAAACATCTACGCTCCCACCGACGGCGAGATTACACAAGCCTTCAAGACAAAGCATGCTCTGGTTTTTCGCACGGCAAACGGAATTGAGCTTTTGCTTCATGTTGGTCTGGATACTGTGGAACTGAAGGGTGACGGGCTGACAATCCATGTGACGGACGGCCAAAAGGTTAAGGCCGGAGATCCCTTGATTACAGCAGATTTTGACCATATCAGAGAACAGGGAAAGGGCACGGATGTAATTGTAGTCTTGATGAATCCTGATAAAATCAGTAATTTTGAAGTCACCTATGGCGAAATCAGCGCAAACGAGCCGGTATGCAAGATTAAATTAAAATAACAGCAAAAGAAAACCGCAGCCCCATCGGAAAGACGACTGCGGTTTTTTTGCCATAACCCTAAATTCTCGGGTATCCTCTATGTTTTCCAGCTCTTTTTTAAAACCTATTCCTCGGCTTTTCTTAGGCCTTCTCTAAGACTCTTGAGCTTTTTCACGCTCCGATGCTTTTAAGCTTCTCCACATCTTTCTCGGAACTTTTTTATACTTTCCCGCATATTTCCCTAGCTCATCTAGCAGCCTGAACCAATTGCTTGATCTCAAACATCCGCCCGGAAATCTTGATATTTTGCGGGCAAAGCTTTTCACATTTGCGGCAGCCCGTACATTGCAGAGCCTGATGGACATCTGTCAGGGCATCATACTCCATTAAAAAAATATCGCCCCGATTGCCGCGGCTTCCTTCGATAACCAACGGCAAATCATTGTTTTGCACCGCTTTATTATACACGGCAAACACTCCCGGAATGTCCACTCCAAAGGAACAGTCCATACAATAGCGGCAAGCCGTGCAGGGAATGATATCTTTCTGCATATAATCCTCAACCACTTCTTGAAGAATCTCATATTCCGCTTTACTCAAGCCCTTAAACTCACTCAGGGTCTTGACATTGTCCTTGACCTGTTCCATACTGCTCATTCCGCTCAGTATGGTGACTACATTGGGCAAATCCGCCGTAAATTCCAGCGCCCAAGCTGCCATCGTTTTTTCTGGTGCCGCCTTTTTCATTTTTTCCACCGACGCCTCCGGCAGCTTGACCAGACTGCCGCCTCGAATCGGCTCCATGATAATGCAGGAAATGCCGTATTCCTCCAGCAGTTTATAAAAGGCCTTGGCATTTTGCATGTTCCAATCCAAATAATTCAGTTGAATTTGCACAAAATCCCAGCGTTCATCATCGTCTAGCACCTTTTTCAGCAAAGCCTCGTCGCCATGAAAGGAAAAGCCTAAATGCCTGATTCTGCCCTTTTTCTTTTCTTCAAACAAATATTCCTTGGCGCCGCCCTCTAAATAAACCTTTGTATAATCCTTTTCCTTGGTCAAGGCATGAAGAAGATAAAAATCAAAATAATCAACCTGACAGCGCGAAAGCTGCTCCTCAAAAATTCTCCGCGCATCCTCGACCGACTTTATACCGACCCAGCCCGGCATTTTATCCGCCAAATAAAAGCTTTCTCTAGGATATTTTTTTAACGCCTTGCCGATAAAGCCTTCGGATTTGCCCTCATGATATATATAGGCGGTATCAAAATAATTTACGCCATTTTGATAGGCATAGTCAATCATTGCCTCTGCCGCCTTTTCGTCAATCTCCTGCGTTCCTTCCAATAAAGGAAATCTCATGCAGCCAAAGCCCAGCAGAGATTGCTTGGTCGGACTGCTTTTTAACGAACGATACTGCACATTAGCTCCTTTCTTCTGCTCTAACCACAAGCAGAATTCCCTTCCTTATTTGCCTTTTTCTTTATTTCTTAGCTTTTCCTTTTTCGCTCCGCTCCACCGGATGAAACCAAATATCTTGGTTTTTCTTATTCTGCTTAGCTTTTTTTATTCTTTTTGCTCTGCTCTCTCAAATAAAATCCGAAATTCTTCGGTTTTTCTACCTATCTTAACTTTTTTCGGCTCTTTTCATTTTTTTACTCTTTTTATTCCGCTTTGCTAAATAAAACTCGAAAACAGTCCGTTTTTCCCCCCAAAAAAATGCACTTGATTTTTATTTTTTCAGAAATCCTCTGCCACCAGTTTTCCTATCTCAAGCCGCTTAAATAACTCCACCGGAGCTTATCACTTCCGGCGTCAGCTGATAGATATTGTCTTTTCTCTCAACTACAATCTTTGCCTTAGCCTGCATTTCCGGATCCTGCATGATTTTTTGCAGCAGCTCCTTGGTCGGATTCATGGCAACCGGATAGCCGACTGCTCGAAGCATCAGAAAATCTCCGGCTGTATCACCATAGGCATAAGAAGCTGACAGATCAATATCATATTCCTCCTTCAGCCTTTGAATTTCTTTTTCCTTGCTGGCGCTGTCCCATAAGGGCGTCAGTCTGCCGGTATAGCAATCGTTCTCATCCAGCTCATAAATAGTTCCACGAAAAGCGTCTACCCCGTGCTTGATGCTCATTGCCCGCACCAGCTCGTAGGGAGAGCCGGAAACCGTAATAACGATATGCCCCTGCTGCTTGTGCCACAGAATCCTATCTCTGGTATAGATATAGACCTTGTCACCCTTTTGCTCGACCACCTTACGGGCAATGTAATCGACCTGACTTTTGTGAAGCCCTCTGACAGCCTCAATATAAAGCTCCGCCATTTTCAGCAGATAGTCGTCATAATTGCCCTCTCTTTTATCCCATTTATTGTACTTATCTTGAACCTGCTGATACCAGACGCTCTCATCAATAATGTCAGATTTGATAAATTTCTTAAAAATACTGGTAATCAAGCCTTCCCGATAAAGTGTTCCATCAATATCAAAAAAAGCCGCCGTCTTCATCTTCGCCCTCCTTTCGCCTTGCCAAAGCTCACCGCCGAAAAATTGCGGCGGCTCTTTTCCTTCCCAGCGGTTCATCTGCCGCATCAAAAAAGAGGAAGGAGCGTTTTACCACTCTGCTTTACTCCGGCTTGATATCTGAAAATTGAACATCCGAAAAATGAAGCTCGTCCTCTGGATCAAAAATTTCCGCCTGATACTGCGTCCGCTTTACGATTCTTAAGCGATATTGACCTTCCTCCTTCAGCAGCAAAAACTTCATCTGGATGTTCTTGGGAATCTCCTTGCCCTCCTCTTGGACATTCATATCAATAATAAAAGGCTGATCCTCCCGATCTGTTTTTTCAAAGCTGCAATTGGCATGCTCCTTTAGAAATTGATGTAAGGCGCTTTCCACCTCATCGAGATCATCTCCCGCCTCCTCTAGGTTCAAAGCCTCCACCAAGCGGGCATGCAGCACCTCCGCTTCGCCTTGCAGCGCATAATAGTCCTTCAACCATCCGGCATTTTTCTGCGCCAGCTTTCGGGAAGCCACCGAAGTTGTCAGTGCCGCCACTCCAAAAACCATCAGTATTATCATCATAATCATAATCAAAACGGAGGTTGCACCTCTATTATTTTGAAGATGGTTCTTTTGCTTCATAGCCCTCCCCCTTTTGCTCATAAAAGTTTGTCATCATCTGCATCGGCGTTCCTTCCATCCCCTCAAAAGCCTTTGCCGTCACCACATACAGATTACCGGATTTTAAAGCCTCCGTTTTCTTAAATTCCAAGTGTAGAGTATATTGACTCTTTTCCTCAGCTACAGCTTGAAGCATCCTGTCATAATAAAAGATAAGCTCCGTCCGTTCTCCTTCTGCTTGCTTTGTCGCCGGAGCGCTCTGCTCAATAAAGCCCTCTATATTTTCCTCCGCTGTCAAAATCTCAAACAAATTGCTGATCAAAAATGCCTTGTTGTCTAAGCTTTTCCCCTGCTTCTGAACTGTATCGGCCTTGATAAACAGCTCTAGGAAAATCGCTGAAATAATAGATAAAACGGCAATAGAGATTATTATTTCTATTAGGGTAAATCCCTTATTATTTCGTTTCAGCATTTTTATTCCTCCACCGTCAGCGCTACAAATTGCTGAATTTCTTTTTCTCCCCATACATAGTTAATGTTTAGCCCCTTATCCGTCCGCTCAAAGCGAACGGCATCTGCCATGAATTCTATCACCGGCTCGCCAAGCGCCGTTTCAAATTCATCCTCCACCGAAAGATAGGCCTCCCATATTCGATTTTCATAAAAATATATAACTGTCCGGTACTCGCTGTCCTCCCCGCCATGCCGAAGCTCCAAAAGCTCAATCCCCAAATCGGGAACATGCTGAACAAAGACGGATTTGGCCTGATCATTCTGCTTTAGCTTCATACGCAGGTATGAAGTAGTAATTCTCATTTCCTCCGCTTGTTTTTTCTCATCCAATATCTTGCCATAGCTGGTTTTTCCGCTGATAATCATCATTACAATGGAAACGGCAAAAATCGTAAACAGCAGCATTACAAATAAGGATTCAATAGATATCGCCTTTTTATTCATTTGCCGCCTCGCTTTCTACCTTTTTGATGACCTTAATATCGGGCAAAATATTGGAGGCAAATGCGTCATAATGATAGGTATATTGATTTTCATCTATAATCAGTCCATAATTTTTCCGTAAATATTCAAGGCTGGACGGATAGCTTCCCTCCAGAGCATAGCAGGCTGTCGCATAATGACGAATAATTTCTTCAAGTTTTTCCGTTCCCATTTCTCTATCAGAAATGTCATAATCTTTCAAATGATATAAAATCACCGCCAAAGCAACCACTAAAAAGAAAAGAGCAACAAAATTAGTATTTATAGAGAAACGCTTCATAGTCCCTCCTATCCGATATTATTCATAATACTAACCACCGGCAGCACCACCGAGATCAAAATAATACCGACAATCACTGATAAAATAACAATCAACAAAGGCTCCAGCACGCTGGTAAGCTTTGCCAGTCGGTCATCCACCTCTCTGTCCATCTCCTCCGCCGCCCGAAGCAGCGCATTATCCATCTGCCCCGTCGCAACACCCACAGAAAAGAGCTTAATCAAAAGGCGGGGAAAAAGATTCAATTTTTCAATCACCTCGTCCAATGATGTTCCGTTATTGACCTGTTCAAGGCTTTTTTTGATTCCCTCCGCCAAATATTCATTGTCAATGACCGGATAAATCATTTCCAACGCACGGCTAACCGGAATCCCGCTGGTCATAAGAAGTCCAAGATTTCTGGCAAAACGCGCCGCCAGCATAGACGCCGTCAAATCCTTCTGATAGGGGATATAAAATTTCATGCGGTCAAAGAAAACTTTCCCTTTTTCCGTCTTGCCATAGTAATAAACGCCCAAGACAAGCAACGCCAAAAGCAGCAGCAAAATCCAGCCGTAGCTTTTTAAAAACAGACCAGCCTGTAAAATCAGCTTGGTGATCTGCGGCATTTCTCCGCCCAAAGACTTCAAAACCCTATCAAACATCGGCATTACTTCCGTGATCAATAAAATAATAACGCCAAACATCAGAGTTGTCAGTATCAAAGGATAAGCAACCGCCTGCTTGACCTTTTTCAGGGTCAACAGATCTCTTTCATAGGTTTGAGCAACCTGCTCCAAAATTTCGGCTAAATTACCACTTTCCTCACCGATGTTGACCATATTGACATAAAATTCAGAAAACACCTCCTCCTGCTCCTTAATCACATCGCCAAAACTGTAACCCATATATATCTTTGCCACCATCTCCTCCAAGGCCTTCTCCAAAACAGGCTCCTCGGTCTTGGAGCGAATGATATCCAAGGCTTCCGTGATTGTAATATCGGAATTAAGGGCAAGAGCCAATTGCCGTGAAAACAGGATCCTTTCCGATTTGCTTAACTTTCCTTTACTCGCTTTCATTATTTCCTCCTACATTTCAGCTTCGCTCAATACACAGCCTTCCAGCTTGTCCAAGCGCTCTTAGGCTCACGGTACAAGCAAAAAAGCCGCCTTAATGCACCGATAAAGCTCTGTCCTTCTTCCCAAATTGAAGCGGTGCCAAAAATTAAATGTACCTTTATTTCTTTAAAACAGCCATATTTCTTCATCTCTAGCTTAAGAGATACCCTAGAACGCATTCCTTCCCGGCTCACATCCCTTCGCTTTTTCTGCCTAGCAATTTATAAATTGGGCTGATTAAAATAATTTTCAAAAAGCTGGGGATCAGATGATTTTAAATATCCTATTTCCCGAGTGATCACCCCATCTCTTGCCAATTTTGCCAGTGTCCGTTCCATGGACACCATTCCCTGTTTGGCGCCAGTCTGAATCAGATTCGCCACCTGAAAATGCTTGCCCTCGCGAATCATATTTCTAACCGCCGGCGTAACACACAACACTTCGGCAACGGCGATCAGGCCTCTCCGATCGGCTCTCGGCAAAAGCTGCTGCGAAATAACTCCTTCTAAAACCGTTGCCAGCTGACTTTGTACCTGCGTGTGCTGCTCCTTGCTGAAAACATCTAAAATACGGTCAATCGCTTTAACTGCGCTGCTGGTATGGAGCGTTGTCAGCACCAGATGCCCCGTTTCGGCAGCCGTCAGCGCCGTCTGCATCGTTTCCATATCCCGCATTTCTCCAACCATGATAACATCCGGATCCTCCCGCAGCGCGGATTTTAACGCGGAAGCAAAGTCCGTTGCATCTCCGCCGACCTCCCGCTGCGTAATCATGCTGTTTTTATGACTATGCAAATATTCCAGCGGATCCTCAACAGTAATAATATGATATTTGTTGTTTTCATTGATATAGTCAACCAAGCTTGCCAAGGTCGTCGATTTACCGCTTCCCGTCGCTCCTGTAATCAATATCAGTCCTTTTGATTTCTGAGCAAAGCTTTTGATGATCTCCGGCAAGCCCAAATTGTCAAATTGAGGAATTTCGATAGGTAGCGCTCGGATTGCAATAGCATAGGTTCCTCTCTGATAATAAACATTACAGCGAAATCTTCCCAGGTTTTGTCGAGAATAAGAAAAGTCCAAGGATTTTTCTCTTTGCAGCTCCTGAAGCTGAAATTCTGTCAGATAGGCATGAACAAATTCAGAAATTTGGGTTGGTTTTAAGCGATCGCAGCCCTCGATGTCCACCAAATGAGAATTAACTCGTACCAAGGGCTTGCTTCCGGCACATAAATGCAAATCGGTTCCCTTCATCTCCATTGTCTTGGCCAGCAAAAAATCCATATAGTCCAGTTGCGGCGCGTTATCCATACTGATCTCCATTCTTCCGCCCTGATGGCGGCGCATACGGCAGAGCAAAGCTTTCCGCTAGGCTCCTGCCTCTTTGTTTAATATCTCATCAAGGGTATGCCATGCAAGGACGGCACATTTGACTCTGGCCGGCATATTTTTAATATTCGCCAATATGACCGCGTCCTCTAAAACATCCTCTAAATCCGCCTCCTCCTTCTCCCCTTTGATCATACCCAAAAAGCTTTCCGTCTTTTGCTTTGCCTGCTTCAGCGACAGACCCTTGATTAAGTCGATCATCATCGACGTCGAGGCCTGACTGATAGCGCAGCCGCTTCCGGAAAAGGCGGCATCCAAAATTTTCCCATCTCTTACCTCAAGCTCTAAGATAATGTCATCGCCGCAGCTGGGATTATGTCCATGCTCCTTATGAGTAAACTCCGCCAATGACCTGCGATTGTGAGTCGAACGATTGTGTTCGGTAATCACTTCGGTATAAATCTGGCTAAGATCCATAGCCTAACCACCTCCTGACCTCTTTTAGACTGCCGACAAACCTGTCGATCTCATCCTTTGTATTATATATGCTAAAGCTGGCTCTAACCGCCGCCGGTATCCTTAGCTCTTTCATCAGCGGCTGCGCGCAGTGATGTCCAGAGCGCACGGCAATACCGGAATTATCTAAGATGCTGGCAACATCGTGAGGATGAACTCCTTCCACATTAAAAGGAATTACCGGCCCCTTTGCCAAGCTGCCGCCCGCTTCTCCGTACAAGAGAATATGCTCCGTCTGTCGCAGCTTTTCCAGCGCGTATTTCGTCAGCTCTCCTTCAATTTTTTGAATGGTTTCCCAGCCTGTTGTTTCGATAAAATCAATCGCCGCCGCAAATGCCAGCACTCCGTCAATATTTGCCGTTCCCGCCTCAAGCTTCTGCGGAAGCGGCGCAAACGTCGTACCCTCCTTCGATACATACTCGATCATATCTCCGCCGAACTGATAAGGCGGCAGCTCCTCCAGCAGCTCCCTTTTGCCATAAAGCACACCTGTTCCGGTCATGCCAAAGCACTTATGCGCGCTGAATGCCAGAAAATCCGCATCCAGCTCTCGGACATTGATCTTCTGATGCTGAATTGCCTGCGCCGCATCGACCACTGCCACCGCTCCGACCTCATGCGCCCGCCGGATAATTTCTCTAACCGGCGTCGTCACCCCCAAAACATTGGACATCATGGTAATAGCGACAAGCTTTACTCCGGGCACAATCACCCTATCCCATTCTTCCTCTATCAAATGCCCCTGTGCGTCAATGCTCAAAAAGCCAAGCTCCGCTCCTTTTCGCTTTGCCAGCTGCTGCCACGGCACAAAATTGCTGTGATGCTCCAGCAGACTGACCACGATTCTGTCACCTGCCTGAATATTCTCCCAGCCATAGGTCGAAGCAATCAAATTGATGCTCTCGGTCGTTCCTCTAGTAAAAATGATTTCACGAGAATCCCTGGCGCCGATAAAATCTGCGGTCTTTTTTCTTGTCCGCTCATAGGCCTCGGTCGCCTCTACCGACCAGCGGTAAGCGCCGCGGTGAATGTTGGCGTGACCGATTTGATTGTAGCGGATAAAACGCTCCAGCACTGCTTCCGGCTTTTGCGTGGAAGCCGCGTTATCAAAATAGATTATATCAGGATTTTTCATAATTGCCGGAAATTGCTTCCGTATCTCATTATTGTCCCACATTCACCAATTTCTCCTCCAGCTTTTCTTCCATCCTCTCCGTCAGCCCCTCCAGCGGCAGCTGATCGAATACTCCGGCAAACGAAGCTCTGATAATCAGTTTCTTGGCCTCCAGCTCCGACAAACCGCGACTTGTTAAATAAAACAGCTTATTCTCATCAATCGAGCCTGCGTTGGCAGCATGCTCGCCGGATACGTCATCCTCATCGCAAAACAGCGCCGGAATCGCGTCAGCTTTCACATTCTCGCTCAATAAAATCACGTATTCCGCTTCTTTTCCGGTCGAAGCCTTTGATCCCCGGTGGAAATACAAATCTCCCCGAAATACCTTTTTGGCGCTGCCCGACAAAGCACCGTTCACCTCAATGAAGGAATCGGTATTTGCCCCGTAATGCTGAATATTGTAGCTGATATCCAGACGATTGTCCGCTTCTCCCAGATACACCCCCGCCATTGCCGAGGCCGAGCTGTCTCCTGTCAAAAAGCTACGATAATCGGAAGCTACTACGTCAGAGCCAAGGTCGATACTGTAAAAGGAAACCTTGGCATCTTTGGCACACTCCGCCACGGCGTTCATGATATGAACCTTGCTCTCCGGCAAAGTCTGCGCCACATAGACCTTGATCTGTGCGTTTGCTTCAGCAATCACCTTTACCAAGCCAACATGAAATTCACTGGCCTTCGGCTTATCCGAAGGCTCCGCCTTATATTCCAGCACCAGCGCCGCTTCTGCGCCGGATTCGGCATAGATCAAATGCTCGTCCGCCAAAATAGGCTCCTGCGTCAAATCAAAGCAGATATGAATCGGATTTTTCACAGCTTGATTGCGCTTTAGGTGATAGACTCGGCTAAAATTGCTCCAGCCCTCCGCCAGCCTAACAAATTTGGTGTCCACGCCATATTTTCTCTCATTTATTCTTTGATAAAACGCCTGCGCCAGCTCCTCGGTCAAAGCCTCCGGAACGGATAGTGCGACTTCCGAAGCAATTTCCGCTTCAGCCTCTCTACCACTTGGAACAGGAACCGTATAATCCACATAGCCGATCCGCTTCCATGCCGGATACGGTAAAGCGCTAAAAACTTCGCTTGCTTCCGTCCTATATTTCAGATAACCTCCCATAACCGCCTCCTATCCTATCGAACCGACAAATTCCAAGCTAATCAGGTTGTTCAGCTCAACCGCGTATTCCAAAGGCAATTCCTTGGTAATCGGCTCAACAAAACCGCTGACGATCATGGTCTTTGCCTCCAGCTCGTCAATTCCTCTTGACATCAAGTAAAAAATAGCGTCATCGCTAATCCTTCCAATCTTCGCCTCATGCCCCATGTCGATTTTATCGTTTGCCAAGCTGATAATCGGCAGAGTATCTGACTTGGACCGATTGTCCAGCATCAAGGATTCACAGGACACCGTCGATTTACAATGCTCGGCATTCGGCGTTGTCTTGACCAGACCGCGGTAAAAGGCAAAACCTCCGTCCTTGGAAATCGACTTGGTATTGATATTGCTGGTCGTATGACTGGCGGCATGAATAACCTTGCTGCCGGTATCCAGATGCTGTCCTTCTCCGGCAAAAGTAATGCCGGTAAACTCCATACGAGAATGCTCTCCCTTTAAAATGGTCATCGGATAAAGCATGGACACTCTGGAGCCAAAGGAGCCAGAAACCCATTCCATAGTGGCGTTTTTCGCCACGACGGCTCTCTTGGTGTTCAGATTATACATATTTTTCGACCAATTTTCTATGGTAGAGTAGCGCAGAGTTGCGTTTTCCCTGACATAAAGCTCTACGCAGCCGGCATGTAAATTGGCTACATCATATTTCGGTGCTGAGCAGCCCTCAATAAAATGCAGTCTTGCTCCTTTTTCTACGATAATCAGGGTGTGCTCAAACTGTCCCGCTCCTTTGGCGTTAAGCCGAAAATAAGATTGTAGCGGGATTTCAACCTGCACACCCTCCGGCACATATACAAAGGAGCCCCCTGACCAAACCGCGCCGTGCAAAGCGGCGAATTTGTGATCCGACGGCGGAACCAGTTTCATAAAATGCTCTCTGACAATATCCTCATACTCTCTGACCGCCGTTTCAATATCTAAATACACCACGCCCTGATCCGCCAATTCCTTCTGCAAATTGTGATACACTACCTCCGAATCATATTGCGCACCCACGCCTGCCAGCGACTCTCTTTCTGCCTGAGGAATTCCCAGCCGCTCAAAGGTATTTTTTATGTCCTCCGGCACTTCCTCCCAGGTATGCTGCATTGCCGTCTTGGGACGGACATAGGTGATGATATTATCCATATCCAGACCAGAAATATCCGGCCCCCAAGTCGGAAACGGTTTGCTGTTATATATTTTTAAAGCCTTCAGCCTAGCTTCCAGCATCCACGCCGGCTCATTTTTTTCCTCCGAGATTTCTCTTACAATCTCCTCGGTCAAGCCGGATTCCGTCCTAAAATCAAAATTCTCTTTGTCAATAATATCATAAATTCCCCTTTCTACGTCGGGGACATATGTCTTTCTCTTTTCTTCCACGGCTTTCTCCTCTATCTCTTTCATGTTTTTGCCCATTTTCCGGCCTTGCTTTCCAGCGGCAAAAGCCGTCCTTTCGGCGCAGCTCAACTACCGGCTCTGTCGGGCAGCGGAGTCCTTGATGGTTCGCCTCGCAGCGCAGCCCTTAAAGTTATTCTCTGACAAACGCTTCAAAGCCCCTTTCATTGATCTGCTCGGCAAGCTCGGCTCCACCGGTCTGCACTAATCTTCCATCTACCAAAATATGAACATAGTCCGGCTTTAAATAGGACAACAGCTTGTCGTAGTGCGTAATTACGATAATTGCATTGTCCTGAGCAGCAAAGGCTTTAACGCCGTCCGCTACCACCCTGATCGCGTCCACGTCAAGCCCGGAATCGGTTTCATCTAAGATTGCAACCTTCGGCTTAAGCGTCAGCATTTGCAATATTTCATTCTTTTTCTTCTCGCCGCCAGAAAAACCCTCATTCAGATATCTGCCGGCATAGCGAACATCCATATTCAAGAGCTCCATATTTTTCATCAGCTCTCTCTTAAACGGGATAACCTTTTGCGCCTCTCCAGTGACCGCCGCCTTGGCAGTTCTCAAAAAATTCTCAACAGTAATCCCAGGGATCACCTCCGGCGTTTGAAAGCTCATAAAAAGCCCGGCTTTAGCTCTTTCGTTCACCTTCATATCCAGCAGCGACTGTCCGTCTATGGTTGCCTCGCCCTCCGTTACCTCGTATTTTTCATGTCCCATCAGGGTATATGCCAAGGTCGATTTACCAGCGCCGTTCGGCCCCATGATAATATGGATCTCTCCCGACTTGACTGTCAGGTCAATGCCTTTTAAAATTTCTCTTTCCGCAATTCGGGAATGCAAATTTTTTACTTCTAATAATGCGCTCATAGCTTCTCTTCCTTTTCTATTATTTTGCAGCTTCCGCCCTTTCCTTCTTAATTCCCCAGCCAAAAGGCCAAGGCTAATCCCGCTGGCTTCGGCAACCCTACGTTAAAGCTCACAGCCGAAAACGGAAGCACTGCATTTGCTTTTTATGAAATTTCAGTTCTTCTAAGTATACCACATTTTCCGCTATTTTGAAAGTCTTGTATTTTTGTTTTTTCTTTGACAGAAAATCAGCAAAGGGCAGGAGTCCTTTGCCGTCCTGCCCTTATTTTAATTGTATTTTTCGCGATATTGCTTAAAAATTGTTCGCTCCAATAAGGCATATGGCTCCGTATTTTTCTCGGCGCAGATGATGCAGCGGAGCGCCGCGGCCAAGCTTTCCCCCTTTAGGAGCGCGGCATGACCTTAAAAAAGCCCACAAAAACGCTCTCCAAGACTTTCAAATTTCTTGGAGAGCGTACTAATCTCTGCGCTGCGCTGATTTCTTATAGGCTTTACCATTGAGCCATTCCTGCAAGCTTTGCTATTCAGCGTTTCCTTTCCTCATTCTATGATAATTATAGAAAATAATTCATTCCGCCGCGATAGGAGAAGGGATCGGCTGTAAAACTGTTATTATATGATTTTTGCAGCAATGCATCCCTGATGCCTGCCGCGCCGCCCGTCCCGGCTGATTCCCCTGTCTGCGAATAGCGCTGATAGCCCTGATTTCTGACAATTCTGCCATATGCGTCGTCAACTCCGGCAAATCTCTCCTGCTGGGAAATCTTCGGTTTTTCCGCCCACTCGCTGTTTAAAGAATTCTTCACCCGCTCATAGGCATCGGTCGCCGCCGTTGTCTTATAGATTCTAGCTGCACTCTGCGATTTTGCTCCTACATAATAAGACGTTTTGCCAGCACTTTCCGTATTCAGCAAAAATCTCTGGTAGCTTCCCATTGCCGAATAGTCAAATTTCGGCTTATTTTCAGATAAAACGGCCGTCAGCTCGCCCTTGCCGTTTTTGTCAAAATTAACCGCCAAAGACTCAAACGAGGCTCCGGCAGCGGCTGCATTAGCCGCAGTTCCCCGCAACATCTCTGCGGCGTTTTGAAACTGAACCTCCATTTTTCTGGCAAATCCGGAATCCGCCTGCATTTTATCAACCAGCTCCTCGCTTAGGTTGATTGCTGGCTTTGACCAAGTATTTTGAGCAACTTTGGAATTGTTGCCGACACCAAAATCAATGCCTTCATATTTTTTGGATAATTTTTCAACAAATGCTGTTCTCTTTTGCTCCTCCGGCGTTTCTTTTTTCTTTGCCGGCTCCGGTTGATTGGCTTTATTCAACTCCTGAATTTGCGCCGCCGTCATGGATTGGCTGGTTCTGCCATACAATCGAAACGGATATAACTGCGTACCATTTACTGCTGCTGTCATGATTTCAACTCCCTTCTTTTTCTGTTTCCTGCTCAAATCTCATTGCGCGCTTCCTGTTTCCCAAGACAGCAATAAGACCTAAGTCCTAAGCACATCCTTTTGCTTCCAGCCTGATTATACTACTTTCTCCTTCCATTTACAAGACTTATTTTGTCCAAAAACAAAATAAATCTGATTACCGGCCAAACTTTGCCGAGCCCGCCCCAATCGCCGTATGCCAAAAAACTTGTTAATCCTCCACCCGATAGCAGCTTTTAATATCAATCAATTCCTTTAGTTGCTGGAGCGCCTGCATTGCCTTTTCAAAATTACTTTCTATCAGGCGATGGGTTACGATGATGATATTGGCCTGCCCCGTCTGCTCATGCAGCTCCTGCAGGATATTTTCAATACTGATCCGATGTCCGGCAAAGACCTCGGTAATCCTGTTCAACACGCCGATCTCATCCTTAACGACCAGACGAAGAAAATATTTCGCCTCCTTTTCCTCCGAGCTTTTCATCACAGCCGGCATATTGGGACGCCACAGTCCTTTTCCCTCCACTCCAAGGATAAAATTTCTGGCGCTTTCCATGATGTCCGACACCACCGCCATCGCCGTCGGCATCTCGCCTGCTCCCGGCCCATAAAACATGGTTTGCCCAACGGCATGACCATAAAGATAAATCGCATTGAATTCATTTTTGACCGCCGCCAAAGGATGCGTTTCCTTCAGCAGAGTCGGCTCTACAGAAATCTCGGCTTTGCCTTTATCCTGCTTTGCCACGCCGATCAGCTTAATGACATATCCAAATTCCTTAACTGCTCGGATATCCTCCAGAGTAACACCGGAAATTCCCCTGACCTTGACGTCCTCCATTTTTAATCCCATGGAAAATGCTAGGGAGGCTAAAATCGTCATTTTCCTAGCAGCATCTAGGCCTTCCACATCATTGGTCGGATCCGGCTCGGCAAAGCCAAGCTCCTGCGCCTGCTTCAGGGCAGTTTCATAATCAAGACCTTCCTCCGCCATCTGCGTCATAATGTAGTTGGTTGTGCCGTTGACAATCCCCATAACCTTGTATATTTCATCCGATGCCAAGCCCTGCACCAAACCGCGCAGTACCGGAATCCCGCCGGCGACACTTGCTTCATAGCAAAGATCGGCTTCATATTCCGCTGCCAGCCTGTGCAGCCGGACACCGTAGTCGGCAATCACATCTTTATTAGCGGTTACTACGGATTTCCCGTTTTGCAAAGCTGCCGTAATATACTGATATGCCGGCTCTATTCCGCCCAAAAGCTCAACGACGATATCAATTTCCGGATTGCCGACAATTTCATTGTAATCCGTCGTCAACAATTCCTGCGGAATGTCCAACTTTCTTGCTTTCGCAATATCTCTGACCAAAATCCTTTCAATCGTCAGTTCACTGCCAATTTGCTGTGCAATCGCCGCAGCGCGGTTTGTCAAGAGCTTATACACGCCGCCGCCGACGGTTCCCAGACCCAATAACCCAATCCTAATCTTCAATGCCATCCTCCTATCTGACAGAGCCTCATTTTCTCCGCCGCTTTCTTCTCCTGCGGTTTCCTTCTCTTATGCCGCCTTTTTCCGATACAAATGCTTGTCCAGTGCCTAAAGCGACCAGTCAATCGCCTTTTCCCCGTTTTTCCTTAAAAAATCATTGGTCTTACTAAAGGGCTTTGAACCAAAAAAACCGCGATACGCCGATAGCGGCGACGGATGCGCCGATTCTAAAATCAAATGCTGGCTCCCTTCAATCAAATGCTTTTGCCTGCGCGCGTCATTGCCCCACAAAATAAACACTACCGGCTTCTCTCTCTGGCTGATCTTGCGAATCACCTCCGCCGTGAATGTTTCCCAGCCCATGCCTCGATGCGACGCGGCATGATAGGCTCTGACGGTAAGCACGGCATTCAGCAGCATTACCCCCTGCTCCGCCCATGCGCTAAGATCTCCATGCGCTGCCGGCAGAATCCCCAGATCATCCTCCAATTCCTTATAGATATTGACCAAAGACGGCGGAATATCCACATCTTTAGACACACTGAAAGCTAGACCATTTGCCTGTCGGTCATTAAAATAAGGATCCTGACCCAAAATTAAAACTTTAACATCCTGATACGCCGTCTTATGAAACGCCGAATAAATCTCCTGCATTGGCGGAAAAACCTTGCGACTGCGGTATTCTTCTATTAAAAAGGCGCGCAAATTCTGATAATAAGGCTTTTCCAGCTCCGACTGCAAAATCTCCTGCCAATCGTTATAAAAAATCTGTTTCATTATAATCCCCGCTCTCTCCTGCCGCCGCTTCCTGCACTTTCATCGTCGCCGAAACAGCGGAACATTTGCCATATCCGAATATTTTCCTGTGGACGTAATTCCCTATAAAAATCCCACATTCGCCTACTTTACTGCCAAAATCCGAAGCTGTCTGTCTTGTCTTTGCGTTTCCTTTAAGAGCCCGCTCTCACTGCCGCCGCTTCCTGCACTTTCATTGCTGTCGGAACAGGCAGTAAACACGATACTCCCTCTCACTACCGCCTTATTCGGATTAGAAAATATTTCAGTCCTCTTTATTTCGCTTTCAGACGATCAATCGACGCTTTTAATCTTCTTAAGGACTCGTTCTTGCCCAATATTTTCAAAATCTCAAAAGCTCCTCCCGGCGTAGATTCCTGACCGGAAACGGCAATCCGGAGCGGCCACAGCAGCATCCCCGTTTTGATTTCATGAGCCTTTAAATACTCCATCACCGCGTCATGAATCCCTTCCTGTGTCCAGTCCGTAAGCTGCTCCAATATTGGCAGAATCTGCTCCAGCATATTCAAAGCCACCTGCGGATCGGTTTTCATCTTCTTATGCGTATACAGCTCCACATCAAAATCCGGCATTTCCTTAAAAAACGCCAGTAGTCCAGTCGTATCGTTTAAGGTTTCCACTCTGGTTTTAGCCAAAGCCGCCATAAACGGCAAATCCAGCTCCGGATTACCATCAAAATACGCCTTCAACATAGGCTCGACTCTTTGATAAAAATCCTCATCGGACAGCTTTTTAATATATTCGCTGTTCAGCCAGCGAAATTTGTTCATATCAAAAACTGCCGGTGATTTTTTAATCTGGTGATAATCAAATTGCTCAATCAGCTCCTGCAAGGAAAGCATCTCGTTTTCATCCTTTGGACTCCAGCCCAAAAGCGCAACAAAATTAATGATTGCCTCATTTAAAAAGCCCTGCTCCAAAAGGTCTTCATAGGAGGAATGACCCAAGCGCTTGCTCAATTTTTTATGCTCCTCATCCGTAATCAGGGGAACATGGACATAGGTCGGCACCTCCCAGCCAAAGGCTTCATACAGGCGATTGTATTTCGGGGAACTGGATAGATATTCGTTTCCTCTGACCACATGACTGATTTCCATCAAATGATCATCCACCACGTTAGCAAAATTATACGTCGGGTAGCCGTCTGATTTAATCAGAATCATATCCTCCAGCTCGCTGTTGGGCACGGTAATCTCACCGAAAATCACATCCGAAAAGGTAGTTGTGCCTTCGCTGGGATTGTTCTGACGAATGACATAGGGCGCTCCCGCCTTCAGCTTTTCTTCCACCTCCTCCGGAGATAAATGAAGACAATGCTTATCATAGCGATAAACCCCTTTTTCCGCCTCCTGCTCGGCTTTCAGCTTCTCCAGCCTCTCTTCCTCACAAAAGCAATAGTACGCCTCGCCCTTTTCCACCAATTCCTTGGCATATTTTAAATACAAGCCGGCCTTTTGGCGCTCGCTTTGAACATACGGCCCGAAGCCACCGTCCTTATCCGGTCCCTCATCATGCTTTAAACCGGCAAAATCCATCGTTCGATAAATAATTTCCAGCGCTCCCTCCATCTGCCTGACCTGATCGGTATCCTCAATCCGCAGCAAAAAATCGCCGCCGCCATGTTTGGCAATCAAATAGGCGTACAGAGCTGTTCTTAAATTGCCAACATGCATTCTGCCCGTCGGACTGGGCGCAAATCTCGTCCTTATCTTCTTGTTTTCCATTTCTTTTCCCTCTTTCTTACAAATTTCCCATAATCAGCTCCGCACTGCCCGAAGCCCTTTTTGCCTGATCATAAGTAGAAAACCCCGTTCCGCTTCGACGGCGGCGCGCAAGCTCTGCACGCCGGATCCTCTGCTTTTTATTTTCAAAACTCTATAAAGGTAATTGTACTATATTGTCATTTTTTTTTCAATGGTTTTATGCGCTTTTGCAAAGGAAATTTACCATCAAAAAGCTGCTTTGATTTTTGCGCTTTTGCCCTTTTAATCCAGCTTGCTCGGATTTCAAAAATCATTTTC
>JBGZBY010000086.1:0-4119 GCA_041844915.1 Eubacteriales bacterium | reverse complement strand
TTGTATCCAATATGGAGCTTATTTACGCAACAGCAAGTAATTCTGGAGGTCTGCGAATTTTGATGTCGGCGCTGGGCTATAGCATACGTCCCCTGATTTTATATTTTATGCTGATTATCGTGTTGAGAAAAAACAAAGAAATATTATGGTATAAAAGAAGCTTTATTGCCTTGATGATTCTCAACGCCTGTATCGCTTTTTCTGCCTTTTGGACAGATATTATGTTTAGCTATACGGAAAACAATGAATTTATCCGAGGGCCGCTGGGATATACGACCCATGCGATTTCTCTTTTGTTTGCGATCTTGATTTTGGTATATACTATGATACATTATGATAAAAGGCAACGATTTGAACCTTTGCTGATCTTTGCAGTAATCCTTGTTTTAATCTCCAGTGTAATTATAGAGTCTATGGCGGAAAGCTTTGGTATTGTTCGGACTGCCATAAATTTGACAGTTATTTTTTATTATATGTATTTTCAGTCTAAGTTATACCGAAAGAACATGGATGAAGAAATTTCGCTTCGGGAAACTCTGGAATATGAAAACAGTATAGATGATTTGACGGGGCTTTTAAATAAAAAATTCTTTTTCCTAAAAAGTGAAGAGGTCATGAAGGAAAGCACGACGAAAAGCGTTGTCTGTATTTTTTTGGATTTGGATAATTTTAAAAATATCAATGATACCTTTGGTCATGCCTATGGCGATGAGGTGCTGAAAACAGCGGCAAAGGCGCTGCAAAGTCTGTTCCGAAAGGAAGATCTGGTTTCGCGCTTTGGTGGGGATGAATTTTGTATTTTAGTAGTAAATATACCGGGAAAAGTGGTTCATGACCATCTGAACAGACTGTTAAAGGCGATGAAGACAGAATATACTCATGAAGGTATTACCATTGAAACCTCTACCAGCGTGGGCGCGGTATATTGCTCTGACAAGAATAAAATGGATCATCAAAAGCTGTTTAAACTGGCTGACGATGCCCTGTATAACTCCAAGAGAAAGGGAAAAAATTGCTACACCTTTGTGGATATTTCTTAGAGGAGAAAGCGCGGACACTTGGCGGACGCTTGATAGAAATAAAATGGAAAATCAAAGTCCGGCGTGTATGAAGAGGGGCAGAGCCACGCGGCCGGCATTTACAATATTAATGATAAAGGCTTTTTCAAAGCATGCAAAATCAGAGGTTCTCGTTGTGGTAAAGCGAGGGCTTTTTTTAAAGGCATAAAAAGCTTATAAAGCATGAAGCATAAGCTGGGAGGTCGGAAAGAAAAAAGGAAATCCGCAGGGTAAGTCTTGAAAGCCGAAAGGCAGCTTGAGAAAGAATCGCCGAGGGTAAGGGAGCTTGAAAAATAAAGTAGTGGAAAAATTTGGCAAAATAGTATATGATAAAGAGCAAATGAAGATGGAAAAATCCGATAAAAGGTTTTGGAATAGAAATAGAGCGGCCGGAGAAATGGAGGAAATATGAGGATCGTTATAATGGGAGCGGGCAAGGTAGGCAAGGTACTTTGCCGAGATTTGGCGGAGGAAAACCATGAGATCGTTCTGATCGAAAAAGATGCGAAAACCTTTCAGACGGTTCTGAATCAGTATGATATCACCGGTGTTCTGGGAAACGGCGCGTCCTACGATACTCAAATGGAGGCGGGAGTTCATGAAGCAGATATGTTTATCTCGCTGACCGAAAATGACGAGCTGAACATGATCGCCGCCGTTTTAGCTAAAAAACTGGGAGCGGTCAAAACCGGCGCCAGAGTACGCAATCAGGACTATTCGGGCTTATCGGATTTGATGCGTACCTCGCTGGACATCAACCTGTTTATCAATCCTGAGCTGGAAGCAGCACGAAAGTGTATGCAGCTGATTGAGTTTCCTTTGGCGGATTCGTTTGAATCCTTTGCCAACAATAAGCCGCCGATCGTGGAGTTGAAGGTCAATGATGGCTTTGATTTGGTTGGAAAATCGCTGATCGACTTTCGGAATTCCTATAAAAACCTGATTGTTTGCTGCGTTATGAAAAATGGTGAAATCGTTATTCCCAAGGGCAATTTTATCATCGAAGCCCATGCTCACTTGTTTGTTACCGGTCCTCTATCAGAGCTAATTAAGCTTTACAAGGATAACGGGCAGCAGCAAAGCAAGATTCGTTCGCTTTTTATCATTGGCGGCGGACTATTGGCGCAGTATGTAATTAAGCTGTTTGAAAGATCAAATGTAACCATTAAGGTGCTGGAGGTCAATCATGACAAAGCCAAGCAGCTGAGCCGGCAATTCCCCAAAATTGAAGTAGTAGAAGCCGACGGAACTGATATGAATAATCTGCATGAGCAAAGAGTCGCCAATTATGACGCAATTCTGGCGCTGACCGGAATTGATGAGGAAAATATTATTATTTCCATGGTGGCAAAATCCTTGGGAGTAAAAAAGACCTTGACTAAAATCAATCGAACCGAGCTGATCGACATCGTCGATCCGATCGGCTTGCAGTCGATCATCACACCCAAGAGAATTATTGCCGACACGATTCTGCAATATGTCCGGGCTTTTTCCAATTCACAGGGCTCAAATGTGGAAGCGCTTTATACGATTGCCCATGATCAGGTCGAAGCATTGCAGTTTCGGGTCAAGGAGGGTTCGAGAGCCACTCTAAAGCCATTGTGGGAGCTAAAGCTCAAAAAAGATATTTTGATCGCGTATATTTACCGGAAGAACAAGGTCATTTTCCCGACCGGAAACGATCGGCTGATGCCGCACGATCGGGTGATTGTGATATCGCATAACGGATATTTAAATGATTTGGATGAGATAGTGCTATGAATAGTAAAATGATTTTTAAGGTGATTGGCAGGCTTTTATTGCTGGTGGGAGCGCTGATGCTTTTGCCGGCGGCGGTGGGCATTTATTATCGTGAGGGCTGGCAGTCGATCGGCGCTTTTCTTTTGGGAGCGGCAATCACGATGGCGATCGGCTTGTTGCTAAACCTGCAAAAGGTAAGGATTCGCAGCTTTTTTACACGGGAGGGCTTGGTGATAGTTTCTCTCTCTTGGCTTTTAATGAGCTTTTTTGGCGGTCTTCCGTTATATTTTTCGGGGCAGTTTCCTTCCTTGGCAGACGCTTTTTTTGAAATCAGCTCCGGCTTTACGACAACCGGCGCTAGTGTTGCCGTCAATGTCGAGGTGCTGTCGCCGTCAATTCTATTTTGGCGATCGCTGACGCAGCTGATAGGCGGTATGGGCGTACTGGTCTTTGTTTTGGCGATTATGCCGCAGATGAAGGAGGACAGCATTTATCTGATGAAGGCAGAGGTGCCGGGGCCGGTGTTTGGTAAGATTGTTTCGCGACTTGGCGATACGGCAAGAATCTTATACAAGATCTATTTGGCAATGACTCTGGTGCTGGTTTTTGCTTTATGGCTGGCGGGGATGCCGCTTTTTGACAGCCTTTTGCACGCGATGGCGACTGCCGGCACGGGGGGATTCGGCATCAAAGCGGCCTCGATCGGGTATTACAGATCTCCAGCGATTGAGCTGATCATAGGAATTGCCATGCTGGCATATGGCATCAATTTTAGTCTTTATTATCTGCTGCTGATCGGCAGAATCAAAGAATTTTTTAAAAGCGAGGAGCTGAAATGGTATTTGGGTATTGTTGCGGCGGCGGTTATTTTGATTACGATCAATTTGCTTCCGGTAAGCGATTTGTCCTTTGGAGATACGCTTCGACATGTGTTTTTTACGGTATCCTCAATCATTACGACAACTGGCTTTTCAACATTGGATTTTGCTAAATGGCCGCTGTTTTCGCATGTTTTGCTGCTGCTGTTGATGTTTATCGGCGGCTGTGCCGGCTCTACGGCAGGCGGCATAAAGGTGGCGAGAATCGTGACGGCGCTGAAATCAACGATTGTCGAGCTGCGTCGTTCTCGCAATCCCAAACGAATTCAGGGCTTTCAATTTGAGGGCAAGGTGGTAGATACCGAGTTGATAAAAAGCCTGGGGAATTATTTTTTGCTCTATATTATGGTTTTTACCAGTCTTTTGCTGCTTATTTCTTTGGACAGCCCCAATTTTACAGCGGCTTTTTCGGCGGTAGCGGCAACCTTTAACAATATCGGACC
>JBGZBY010000085.1:0-14059 GCA_041844915.1 Eubacteriales bacterium | reverse complement strand
GCTGACCTATTTATTTATTGCTCACGATCTTTCCGTCGTCGAATACATCTCCGATCATGTCGGTGTAATGTATCTGGGGAAATTGGTGGAGCTAAGCGAGTCCAAGGAGCTGTATAAAAATCCTTTGCATCCTTATACCAAAGGGCTTTTGGCAAGTATTCCGGCTCTTGATGTCAACGCCGCAAAGCTGGCTGACAAACCGGAAATGACAGGCGATATCCCCAGCCCAATTTCTTTGCCGCCGGGCTGCCGTTTTTACAGTCGCTGTCCCTATGCCAAGAAAATTTGCCAAGAGGCGACCCCGCCGATGAAGGAGGTCGCCCCCGGCCATCAGGTTGCCTGCTATCTTTACTAAAGCTTTTTTTGAGTGGCACAGGCGCCCAAAGCTTACTGATAAGTCAGCCCTTCTCTTGCCGAAAATGCTCTGAATATGTATATTCTCCATGCTTTTCGACTTTTGAGGAAAGGCTTTCTGCTCAATTTTTCCCATATCGGGCTTCCGTAGCTTTGAACGCCCTACAGCGTTCCGCAAAGCCTAGAGATGTACCGGCCGCCGCTTCCGTCTGTTCTTCGCTTTTTATTGCGAAAACGACAGCAAAGGAGGGCATCCTTCTTTGCCAAAGCAAGGCTCTTACGGCGAAAAATCGAGCGCCATACAGTAACTTCAATATACGCAAATGAAAGAGAGGTAATTTTTATGAAACGATTATTGACCGCAGGGATGAGTCTGCTGCTCGTTCTATCTCTGCTTGCCGGCTGCGGTAACAGCGGATCGACCAGTAAGACCGAAGAAGAAACTACAACCACGACTACAAGCAACACCTCGACCACGACCAGCGAAGAAAAAACAGACAGCTCAACAACGACCGAGAGCACTGCCGTAGAACAAAAAATCACCTTTGCCGTACATGACGCACCGGATGGCCTTGACCCGACAATTACCAATAATTCCTTTGCTATGCCCTTTGTGGAGAACTGCTTTGAAGGCTTAGTCACCGTCAACTCCAATAACGAGCTGGTTCCGTCCTTGGCAGAGAGCTGGACGATCTCAGAGGACGGCAAAACCTATACCTTCACCTTGCGGGACGGCTTGAAATGGAGCAACGGCTCTCCGCTTACCTCTGCCGATTTCCTCTACAGCGTGGAACGCACCTTAAAACCGGAAACCGCTGCGCAAAACGTCAATATGCTGACGGATTATGTTGTCAATGCACAGGCCTGCTATGAGGGCACAGTTCCCTTTGATCAGGTCGGCTTTAAGGCTCCGGATGAAAAAACCTTCGTTATTGAGCTGAACGACCCGACCGCTTTCTTTATTGATCTGCTGGCTCTGCCTGTTTATTCGCCGCTAAACAAAGCGACAGTCGAAGCCAATGGTGATAAATGGACCTTATCGGCAGACACCTACATCGTCAGCGGGCCGTTTAAAATTACAAAGCTGAATCTGAACGAAGCTACTGTATTGACAAAGAACGAACATTACTGGGATGCCGCCAATGTAACCTTGGAGGAAATCACCTTCCGAATGATTAAAGATCAGGCAACTGCGCTGATTGCCTTTGACAGCGGTGAGATCGACGGAATGCGCTCCGTACCGATGGCTGACTTCGCCCGTTTGAAGGCAGAAAGCAATGATCTGCATATCATGCCGACCTACGCCACTACCTTCTATTTAATCAATACCGACAAGGCTCCTTATGACAATGTTCTGGTCAGAAAGGCGCTCAACCTAGCAATCGACCGCAAATCGCTGATCGAAAACGTATTGCAAAGCACCGATATGCCGGCCTTTGCTTTGGTCGGTCCGGGCTATGTTCTCAATGGCAAGGACTATATCGAAGGTCGCTCTACCTACGGCCTGTCAGAAACCGCCAATGTCGAAGAAGCGAAAAAGGCTTTGGCCGAAGCCGGCTATCCCGACGGTCAAGGCTTCCCAACCATGCAGCTGTCTTACTATACCAGCCCGCAGGTCAAGCTGGTCGTAGAAGCAATGGCACAAATGTTTAAGGAAAATCTGAATATCAATGTAGAAATCAGCAATGCCGAGTGGGCGGTTTACTATGCCGATATTCAAGTGATGAAATATGAAGTGGCCGCTATGGGCACAGGCGCAGATTTCCTGCATCCAATGAGCTTCCTGCCGATGTTCCTTTCGACCGATTATACCAATCACACCGGCTTTGCCAACGCAGAATATGACGCTAAGATCGCTGCTGCTAAGAAAGAAATGGATCCGGAAAAAATGGTAGCTCTGATGCGAGAGGCCGAAGATATCATGATGGCCGAATATCCCTTCCTTCCGCTGTACCATCGTTCCAGCAGTCTGATGATGAAGGAATATGTCAAGGGCTGGAGCTTATCGCCGACCAGTAAGCTTTCCTTTAAGGACGCCAAGGTCGTAAAGTAAAGCACCACACCTAAGGCAAAAAATCTGCCTCAAAGGCAAATTGACTTGATAGTCTGCCGAGTTTGCCTATACGAAAATAAATTTTCAATATAGGCAAATGATGGCTAACTATCTTAATTGTATTTAACTATGAAAATTGATAAAAAGGGTGTTTTCAAAGATAAAAAGCGGGCTAAACTATCACCGTTTTCCATGCAAAGGACTTGCGGGTATCAAGGCAGAGATTACTTTCCTTGCTTTGGGGTTAAACATTAATACCTTGCTTTCTAAAATCCGAAAAGCGGATTTTAGCCCGACAAAATACAAGAAAAACCATATCGCTTAAAAATTTTTAATGGAAAAGGGATGGCTTTTTGTTGTACCCAAAATTAAAAGAAGCAACCACTTGGAAATGATTTTCAAAAGGAACAAACCTATTTATTTTAAAGGCAGAAAAAGGGCTGTTGCGAAAACGATTTTTTTATCGTTTCGCAACAGCCCTTTTTTTATTTTCTTTGCTGGATAATTTCTAAAATTTCTTGTGCCCGAATTTGCCAAGTATCTTCTTTTTTGGCTTTCTCATAGCCATGCCGAGCGATTTCTTCTGCTTTTTCTGGGTGCTCCCAAAGCCAGTGAACCGCCGAAGGCAAAGAGGCAATATTTTGCGGATCATAATAGAGAATTTCTTTTTTATCCTCATACTTTGTCTGGAAATAACTAGACGGAGTGCTAATACAAACGCAGCCACTTAACATCGCGGTTGGTACGCGTTCATGTCCGCCCTGCGAATAATTATCCGAAATATTTAGTACAATTTGAAAGTTACTCATGAAGCGAAGCACCTCATCAATCGAAACGCCGTCTTTATCCGATAAAATCGTCAATAATTCTTTGTTTCTGCAAGAAAAGTTTTGCCAATTTTGTCCGACAACTGCTACGGGGATTCCTGCTTCTAATAGCGCTTGAATTGAGGAAGTTCGGACTATAGCGCGCGAATAGGTATCAACAATTCTTATAAACGCTTCTATCAATGCTTTTTCTTCTTCTGGCGCTAACTCCAGAGATAGCTCTTGAAAGCATTCTTGTAAGCAGATATGATGTACTCCCCCCCCCTAATTTTTTTAGAAATTTTGCTGTCCATTGTTTCACTAAATATTGATGTGTTTCGTGTAATTCTTCTATTTTTTGAAGGCTTTCTTCCACCGCAAGATATCCTCCAGAAAAAAATACGGCTGGAATTCTATCCCGAAAGTTAAGATTAAAAGCATATTTTGATGAAAAACCACCATGAGGCAAAAATAATTTCGTTGCTTTTCCGGGGAAGTACCTTTCGATATAGTCTGTATCGGATTGATTAATACATGCTAAAATCCTGTTTCCTCCGTTAAGACATTCCACTCTGCTTCCATGATAATAGGGATGGTCAAAAATCCAGCCAAACAATGGATAAGGAAATCGATCGAAAAATAAATTCCCTTTTGTTGTATGCACATCAAAACCCACTGCTTGCATACAGAAAATAAATTTTGGCTGAATTTTTCGAGAAACAAGAGCATCTACGAAAACCTCCCAATTCTTTTCTTCCGCCAAATCAACTTCTACAACTGGAATGCCAGAGAATTGCCGAAACCCTTCTGCAATTTCCTGTGCTGCCCGAACCAGAACCCCATATCTGCTTTCTCCTATAATCACCACGATACAATTGTCCATGTTTCTCCTTTCGGCTTTTGCCTGTACTCTCGGTTAGTATTCAGATTTCCCATCCTTTTCTTAACCCAAAAGCTTCTCCCCTAAATGCTTTGGAAAAAGCGTGCGGAAAATATAGCTATTCTGCTAGGCTCTTGCCGCTTCCTAATGTTGTTTGCAGCAGGGTAAGACTTCCTTCTAAGGTATATGGAGCATGATCGGCACTGACAAAGACACTGTCGCCCTTGCGCAGGGGATATACGTCCTTGCCGTCGCTAAGACTGCCGCTGCCCTCCAAAATAAGCAGCGAATGAAAGCTTGCTCCGCTCGGATCCAAACGGCAAGGCGCGCTGATAGTAAGCTTATCCACTGTAAAATACGGGCATTGGCAAAGATGACCGCCAAAGTCAT
The DNA here is from genome assembly GCA_041844915.1 of Eubacteriales bacterium. Classification (GTDB taxonomy): domain Bacteria; phylum Bacillota; class Clostridia; order Lachnospirales; family Vallitaleaceae; genus W11650. The sequence continues at coordinate 9,576 of JBGZBY010000085.1, read as the reverse complement.
AGTTTTCCCTAGATGGCTCTAAATCAGAAACCGCAATGGACTGCTCGATATGAAGCTCACGCAGCTGGCCGGAGGCATCCTTTCGGTCAAAATCATAGACCCGATAGGTTACATTGGAATTTTGCTGAATTTCAGCAATCACAATGCCGGCGCCAATAGCATGAATCGTACCGGCCGGAATAAAGAAAAAATCTCCTTTTTTGACCGGAACTCGGCGCAGGACATCAAGTAGTGTCTTATTTTCGATTGCTGTCCGCAGTTCCTCTCGGCTCAAGGAGCGATTGACTCCATAGTAAAGAAAAGCCTCCGGCTCGGCATCCAAAATATACCAGCATTCCGTTTTTCCAAATTGTCCTTCATGCTTCAGGGCGTATTCATTATCTGGATGCACCTGAATGGACAGGTCTTTTTTAGCGTCGATAAATTTAATCAAAATCGGCAACTCGCCCTCCCTGCCTAGGACAAGGGGATGATCTTTCAGGTATTCGGCAAGCGTTTTGCCATGATAGGAGCTTTCCGGTGCCACAATGACAGAATGCCCGTCCGGATGCACGGACAGCTCCCAGGTTTCGGCAACAATACCGGTAAAATTTTTGTCATATTCCTCTCTTAAGCGTGTTCCGCCCCATAAATAGTCCTTATGGGCCGGATAAAGTTTAAAAATCATAGGGATTCCCGCTTTCTTTTGTCAGTTTTGCTCTCGCCTTCTTTTCCCTTAGCTTTGCCGGTTGCCACCAGTGCTGCAAAGCAAGCCTGCCAAGCCTTCAATAAAAAAGCATAACTCGGCAAAGCAAAAATTATTTTTTCAGCTTCCCATATCCGATCCGGACCTTGCTTTTGAAGCGAATGTAAGGAAAGAGGATAGTCCGCTTTCTCTCCGCTTTTTAAGCAAAGCCCGAAGGGCATGAGCATCCAGCTGCTAAAACACGAATCTTATTCCACCATTTTCAGCAAAAATTTCTCCAAGCTCTTACCGGCAGCTTCGGCAGCTTCCCAGCGATCTGCGCAGACGCCGTAATAGAGCTTCATTTTCGGCTCGGTGCCGGAGGGGCGAACACAAACCCATGCGTCGCCGGTTAAAACATAGTACAGTACATCGGCCTTTACCAAACCGGTCGGCGAGGTCTGCCCTGTCCGGCAATCGGTAATCAAGCCGCTTTCATAATCCCGAACCTCCAAAACTCTGCGCCCGTCGATTTCAACAGGCGGATTCAGGCGGAAACGCGCAAGAAGCTTCGCCATGGTATCCTTGCCTTCAATCCCCGGAAAGCTAAGAGGCAGAGTAGCTTCGCTATAATAACCGTATTTCTGATAGAGCGCATCCAGTCCCTGCTTCAGGTCCATCCCCTTCGCCCTATAATAGGCCGCCATTTCGCAGACCAGCATAGCCGTAACCACGGCGTCCTTATCTCTGGCATGCGTACCAATCAGATAGCCATAGCTTTCTTCAAAACCGAAAAGATATTCATAGCTGCGGTCCGTTTCAAATTCCTTAATTTTTTCACCGATATACTTAAAGCCAGTCAGCACCTCAAAGACCTTAAGTCCTTCCTCCTCCGCCATTTTTTTGGCGATTTTGGTGGAAACAAAGCTGTAAATCAGCGCGCCATTTGTCGGCAGCTTGCCCTGCTCCTTCTTTTTCAATAAAATATAATCAAAAATCAAAGGCGCGATCATATTGCCGGTAAACCGGAAATAACTGCCGTCCGCCGTTTTAGCCATCACCCCCAAACGATCGGAATCCGGATCCGTGGCAAGCAGCAGATCAGCATTTTTTTCCCTGCCCAACCTCATGGCATATTCAAACGCTTTTTCTTCCTCCGGATTGGGATAGGAAATCGTCGGAAATTCACCATTCGGCTCGATCTGCTCGGCAACCGGATAAACTCTTTGATAGCCCAGCTCCTTTAAAACCCTCAGCACCGGACGACCGCCCGTACCATGAAGCGGCGTATAGACAATACTTAGCTCCGCCTTTTCCTTTTCAATAACCGACGCATCCAAGGTTTGCTTTTTGATGGCATTGATATAGTCTGTATCCTGCTCCTCGCTAAAAACATGGTAAAGCTCTCCCGGCTCGGCAAGATATCGAACCATGGAAAAATCCGTGATTTTATTGACTTCATCAATGATTTCTTTATCGCGGGGATAGGTAACCTGCGCTCCGTCCTCCCCGTAGACCTTATAGCCATTGTAATTAGAAGGATTGTGCGAAGCGGTGATAACAATACCGGCAACACAGCCCTGATGGCGAATGGCAAAGGAAAGCTCCGGCGTGGTGCGAACACCATTGAATACATAAGAGGCAATGCCATTGGCGTTTAAGACCAGCGCAGCCTCCCGACAAAATTCTGGACTCATCCGGCGAGAATCATGAGCAATGGCAACTCCTTTTTTCTTGCCCTCCTCTCCAGCAGTTTTCAGGATATAATTGGCCAGACCCTGCGTTGCTTTCCGCACCGTATACAAATTCATTCGATTGGTTCCGGCCCCCAGAATGCCGCGTAAGCCGCCAGTTCCGAATTCCAGATCCATGTAAAAGCGTTCTTCAATTTCCTTTTCATCCGCCTTAATAGAAAGCAGCTCCTTTTTAGTTGCTTCGTCAAAATAATCATTGTTCAGCCATTCCGAGTAAAGTGTTTGGTAGCGCATAATTTCCTCCTGTTTGCTTATGATTTGCAGTATGCTTGCTGGCAGGCATGACAACTTCTGCTCTTTGATACTTTGCCGGAAGGTTCCCCTCCGGCAGGCAGTCGAAAGCTGCCGCCATTCCCTTGGCGGAACGATCCCCGTGCATAACATAGCTTTAAAAGTAAAAGGGATATATTTCTATTATAGTCGGAAAAGGGAAATAAGGGAAGAGGAAAAGTGAAGAATTCAAAAAACGTTAGGGAGGGCAGGGAGTTATAGGGAAATGCCTCGCAGGCATTGCTAGCGCTATACTAAAGTTGTAACAGAAGTGGCTAAGATGGATAGCTATAAATGTTCTCCCTTGTCATAATCTTCAAAAGTCGGAATCTTGCCGATCCTTTTCTGTGATAGTTTTTCTTTATCCTGTTCATACCAATTAAGGATAGTTGCATAGACGAGTATTTTTATACTACACATACGTTCTACTTTTTTGAAAATTTTAAAAAACAGCTAAAAGTTCATAACAGAAAATATAACCAGATCCATGTTCTGATTTGTACATGGCAGCTCTGATATTCCTCGTAAAAATCACAAAGCTCTCCCCCCTTAAAAAAGCGGCTTGCCCACGCAAGCCGCTAAAATCCAATCCATTATAAAAGCCTAAAATCCTATCTTCACTTAAAAGCAGCAAAATCAAAGCAGACCTGCCAAGCAATTAATCTCTGTCCTCTGCCTACAGCTTAGAAAAGCAATTTTCAAGCAATTGACAGCGTCGCTTCTGTAAAATCCAGCCTTTGATTATCTGTCTGAATTGATTTTATCCTCAAAGAATTCATACGCTTCTTTATCCGTAAAGCCCTCATGTACAATTTTTCCAATGGTTTCCGCCATTTCTGCCGCATGATTGCTTTGGAAAATATTTCTGCCCATGTCGACGCCCTTAGCGCCGCCTTGAATAGAGCGATACGCCAAGGTCATCGCTTCTTTTTCCGGCAGCTTTTTACCGCCCGCCACAACAATTGGCACCGGACAAGCCGCCACGATTTCTTCAAAATTATCGCAATAATAGGTCTTAATAATATTCGCTCCTACCTCCGCCACAATTCGCGTCGCCAGCTTAAAGAATTTGTCGGTTCTCTCCATTTCCTTCCCAACCGCGACCACGCCCATGGTCGGAATACTATAACGCATTCCCAAATTGACGGCTTTCGATAAATTTTCAATGCTGGACAGCTGTCCATCCGCTCCAATAAAGGTCTGGATTGCCATACAGTCCGCATTTAGCCGAATGGCCTCTTCTATATCAACCGACAAAATTTCATGCGATAAATCCTCTTGCAGCATGGACGAACCCGAGGTCGTCCGCAGGGCGACGCCTTTGCCGCAGTCCGGCGAAACACAAGTCCGCAGCGCTCCTCTAGTTCCCATCAGCACATCAATATAAGGCAGTAGCTTGGGAATAACCAAATCCAAGCGTTCCAATCCTGCTGTCGAACCCATAAAATAGCCGTGGTCAAAAGCAAACATCACAGTATTACCGCTTCGGGGATTAAAAATATTCGCCAGATGCTTTTTCATTCCCCAGTCTAAATGATTGGCTCCTTTCACGTAAAAGCCCTCTTGATTGGCAAAAGGAATTTCCACGTGGTAATCCTTTGCAATTTTCATATGATCCAGATCTGCCATGATCTTATCTCCTTCCTGATGATCCACTCATTATCTGTCTGAATTTCAAATGCCCAAAATCAAGGCTGCGGCAATTTCAAAGCAAAGCCCCTTCTTTTCCTAAGCCGCTTTCGCCGCTTTTACAAAAGCCTTCCCTCTGCCGCAGCCATGACCCTTCCTTTAGAAGTTATAATCATTCATATTGCTTTCATTAAATACCGTTCTTTCCGGAAGCAGCACAACTCCATTATTCTTTTCGGCAGTTTTCGCACCGGAAACCAAAGAATCATTCGGCATAATCTCCACTTCGCCAATGCTTGGTATCATCACCTTATCTCCTACCTTTACTTCATTGCCCGCCGCCAAATACGCCGACAAATAGCAGCCAATCGCTCCTTGAATACCGCAGTCCCACAGTCCCCACTGCTCAATCACGCCAGCAGCACAATAATCTTTAATTGACATCGGAGAAGCAAAACCGGTAATTGTAACATCCTTCTTTGTCAACCCCTTATTTTGCGCCGCCTTGCACTGTCCCGGAAGCGCTGTCGAATCATTACAAATGATTAAGTCAATATCCTTATGCGCTTCCAAGATGGAAGAACCAATCGACACCGCTTTTTCTGCGTCTTGCTCCGAATAATAGTTGTCCGGCGCAACATTTTCCCAATTCGGGAAATTCTTTTTAATATAATCTTCGCCCGCTACCTGCCAAGAATTTTGATCGGCAACAGTTGCCTGCGAATAATGCCAGCAATATTTTATCTTATCAGCCTTCGGGTCTTTTCCTCTTTTGGTCAAGGAATCCGCTCCCATATCCACCAGCATTTTTCCCAAAATATCCGGTGTTCCCTGGCTAACCATTAAAGTTCTCGCCGTATCCGACACATCCGAATCCCATGTTACCACAGTAACGCCTGCCGCCTTCGCCTCATTTAATGCCGAATCCAGTCCCGTTGCATCTACCGAGGATACGCAAATCGCATCCGCTCCGCTGGCAACAGCATTATTAATCACATTTACCTGATCGGCTACCGCCGCATTGGGACTGCCCTGATAATCCACCGTAAAGCCCCATTCTTTCGCATATTTCTGCGCTCCGTTATTGGCCGATTCAAAAAAGGCATTTCCGGTAAGCTTCGGAATAAATACCACTGTCAAGCCTTCTATCTTCTTATCGGACGCCGTTTCCTGCTGCTTGTTTTCCGTTGTGCTTGTCTCCGTTTTCGCAGCCTCCGTCTGCGTGCTTTCACTCTGCTTCGTTTCCTGCGATGTACAGCTCGCCAAACCGACCAACAACATTACTGTCAGCAATACAGACAACCATTTTTTCATATCCCTTTCCTCCTTATTGAATAAAAATTGAGCATCAAAGTTTTAATCTGTATAAAAAGAGGCTCGCCTCTCTAATACCTTGCCTTTTTACTTATTCTTCCTCAAAAGCCACACCGGCAATTTAACATTCCCCGCCAAGGCTCTGCCGATTACCACAATCAATAAAATCAAGCCTACCGGAATATCCAGATATTGCTGGCTTATTTTAAAGCAAAGCGGCAAGCCAAAACGCAAAACTCCAATTACCACCGCCGCCAGCGCCGTTCCCAAAACACTGCCTTTCCCACCTGTGCTTAATGTTCCGCCCAATACGACCGCTGTAATAATCGGCATCGTCAGGGTTATGCCAATATCGCTTTTGGCAGTTCCCAAGTAAGAAGTTAAAATAATTCCGGCAATCGCCGCGCTCATTGCCGATAGCATATATGTGCTCATAGTAATCCATCGGGTATTTATGCCGGAATATTCCGCCGCACTTGCATTGACCCCCACCAAAAAAACCTTTCTGCCATACTTTGTTTTATGGAGCAGCAAATATGCCGCCACCGCCAACCCCAGAAAAATCAGCACCTGCGCCGGCACTACTCCAAAAAGCCTAATTTTCGTCAATCTCAAAAAATCCTCCGGAAATCCGCTGATTCCCTTATAGCTTTCTGTCGCCGATAGATTAGATACCAAAAGAGCAACCCCCGAAAACAGAAAGCTTCCTCCCAAAGTAACTACCATCGGCTGAACCTTGCAGTATGCTACAAAATATCCGGCAACCGCACCGCAGGCCGCCGCCGCCAAAATCCCCAAGCCAGCCGCCAGCCAGATATTCAAGCCCAGATCCTGCCACGCCACGCCCAATATAATCGACGTAAGGCCAACAATCGCCCCTGCTTGAATGTCAATACCGCCAGTCATCATTACAAAAGTAACAAACAGCGAAATAATACAAATCGAAATCATGTCGTTAATACTGCCAAAAAAAATCCTTGGCATAAGAAACTTAGAATTGGCGCAAGCAAAAACCAGAACTTCCGCAGCCAACAGCAAAAGTAAGATAAATTCCCAGCTTTTAAAGAATTTTTTCATTCCGCTTTTCCTCCCCTCCGCCAGTAAGCCTTGTCCTTGCCAGTAAAACCTGTCGCCGGTTTTGCAGAATCGTCCGATTTTGCACTAAAGTATTCATTACCACAATCGCAATCAGCAAAATGCCGGTGATCGTATTGTCATAATCGGAAGAAAATCCCAGAAACACCAAAATTCTGCTGATCGACGACATAATTACTGCGCCGATCGCCGCACCAACCACACTGCCCTTTCCGCCCGCCAAACTAATTCCGCCCAAAACGCAGGCGGCAATCGCTTTCATTTCATAGCTGCTGCCCGCCAGCGGAGTAATAAAGCCGATCCTCGAAGTATAAATCATACCGGCTACCGCCGCAAAAATTCCACTTAGCACATACGCCGCTATCTTCGTTTCTGTTGCCGGAATGCCGACCAGCACCGCGCCCGCTTCATTATCGCCCACCGCAATAAAATATTTTCCCTTTTTCGTCCGCGTGAGGATAAAATGTCCCGCCAATACAACGATAAGCGTTAAAGCATAAAACACTGTAATTTCTCCGACCAAAAAGGTATGCGATAATTTCGTATACTCCGCCGGCAAATTTTCTACCCATGCTCCTTTGGTAAAAACATAGATCAATCCCCGAACAACTCCATTGATTCCTAAGGTAAAAATCAAAGACGGTATCCTTAAAACAGCAACTCCCCAGCCATTAATAGCGCCAAGCCCCGCTCCTATCAGTATTGCCATAAGCACAGCCATTCCCCAGCTGCTGCCGTCCCGCAGCATAGTCGCAAAAACCGCCGCAGTAATTCCCAAGATCGATCCAACCGACACATCAATCTCGCCAGTTAATATTACAAATGCACTGCCTACCGCTAACAGCGTAAAAACCACACTATCGTTAAAGCAATTAAAAATAGAAATCGGCTGCCAAAAATCTGGATTTACCAAACCCACTAAAAATATTAAAACCGCCAAAAACAAAAAGCTGTTCATTTCATAAGAACGAATTGTCTTTTTGATCCAAATCATATTTTTATCCAACCCTTTCCGGCGTTACCAATCTTGCAAGGCTTCTCCTCTTTACCGCTTCTTTCGCAGCCTGCCTTCTTAAAAATTCCTGACATTTTTATTCCCTGCCTGCCGCCATCCATGGTTTAGCTGACTGGTACTTCACTCGCCGACATCACTATCCCTTATTTTTTCCTTCGCCTAGCCACCATCCGCCTAGCACTGCTTTGCCGCCACTCCAAAAGACGCCGCCGTCAGGCGCTCCTGACATATTTCCTCTTTTTTCAATGTTTCCCAAATCCTGCCCGAATAAATAACCACCGCTCGATCAGAAAGCTCCACAATTTCCTCCATATCCGAAGAAATCAACATAATCGCAGTCCCTTCCTCTTTTAATCTTTCCATAATAAAATACACATCACTGCGAGCAGCTGCATCAATTCCTCTGGTTGGCTCATCTAAAATTACCAGCTTCGGCTTAGTCGACAGGGCTCTGCCAATCACTACCTTCTGCTGATTGCCGCCGGAAAGACTTCCCGCCTCTTGATCCTGCCCCGTTACCTTAATTCGGAAATCTTGTATATAGAGATTAGCAATTTCTTTTTCCGTAGTGCACTTCAAAAAGAAAGCCCCCATCTCCTTCTTTTCCAAAAGAGAGGATGTTACATTTTCCGCAACGTCCCGAATAGCAAACAATCCGTTTAAGCGTCTGTCTTCCGGCACATAATTGATTCCCGCTTTTAAAATCTCGGCAGTCGGCAGCCCCGTAACATCCTTTCCCTCTAAGAAGGCCTTTCCCTTTAATACCTTATCTCTGCCAAAAATAGCGGAAGCTAATTCCGTTCTGCCAGCCCCTACTACACCGGCCACACCCAAAATCTCCCCCGGATAAATTTCCAGATTGACATCTTCAAAGCCATAGCCCGAATAATCCTTCAGCACAAAAATCGGCTTATCCTTTTCATAGTCAATTTCTCTGCCAGCCCCACCCCATTTTTTTCGCTGATTTTCTTCTGCATTTGGCGGAAGCAGCCCTTTTACCAGCATATCTCTGGTAAAATCTTCCGTCTTCCCTTTCAAGGTAATACAGCCATCTCTCATAATTGCCACATGCGTAGCAATCTGAAAGACCTCCGTCAAACGATGTGTAATATAAATAATGCCAATTCCTTTCTGCTTCAAGTCATTGACAATTTTAAACAGAGTTTCCACTTCATCAAAGGTCAGGGCGCTGGTCGGTTCATCTAAAATCAAGACTCTTGCCTCCCGCAAAAGCCCCCTAAAAAGCTCTACCAATTGCTGCTCCGCTATGGAAAGGCTCATTGCCTTTCTGGTCAAATCCATCTCCCAGCCAATTTCATTCATCATTTGCACGATTTTCTTTCTAAGCAGCTTGTGATTTCCCGAAAAGCCTATCAAAATATTTTCCTCTACAGTCTGGTTCGGAAACAGCATTGGCTCCTGCGGCACCATATAAATCCCTTTGGCTAATGCAGCCGCCGGCTTAAAGGAATTCATCTTCTCTCCCTCTATCCACACTTCGCCTTGATCAGGCTGATAAATTCCCATAATAATTTTCATCAGGGTGCTTTTCCCCGCTCCATTGCCTCCGATCAAAGACAAAACCTCGCCGCTGCCAATCTCTAAATCAATGCCTTTTAGAACGGAATTTAAACCAAATGATTTAAACACATTGCGAACCGAAAGCAGACTCCTTAAATTCTGTCCTTTCTCCTGTATCATTATTCCTCTCCTATTTTGATATTTTTGTTTTCGTTTCAAATATTTGTTATCTTCGAGTATAAACTATCGTTTTTTCCTTGTCAAGTATTTTTCGTGTTTTTTACTCAATTCCTTCCTTTTTATTTTTATTTTTT
>JBGZBY010000084.1:0-53925 GCA_041844915.1 Eubacteriales bacterium | reverse complement strand
GGAGAGGAAGATGAAGATCAGATCATGTCGAGGATCTATCCAAAAGCAAGTCCCGGTAAATCCTACCTGAAAGATATTGAAGACAAAAAGAAAAAATAGGAAAAGCAAAAACGGCTTTCTCACGCGCTAAGTAACTTGCGGGCGCTTTAAAAGCTGGCGCAAAGCGGCGCGGCCTTTACCGCGTTTGGACTGATAAAAATACCTTCTAAGCAGAAGCAAAAAGCAACTGCCTGCTTTGAAGGTATTTTTTAAAGATATAGCTATTCCGGATTTTTTGGTATACTGTTTTAGTACGCCGAAGGAAGCGGCATTGGTTCAGAAAATGCGACGCGGCTTGCAGTGAAGGCGGAAAACAAGAAAGCTTTTGGAGGAAAGGACTTTAAAGAGAAATGGATAAGAAAGAGAGTAGTGTAACACTGAAAAAGGAGATTAGCGTGGAGGCGATTATCTTCCTCGTAGCATTTGTCGGTTTTTTTGCATTGATCGGGAGGATCATGGGCGGAACCAATATGCTTAAGACCATGATGGCGACCTCCTATGATTTGCTGATGAATGTTTGCTTTTATTTGATGGGAGTTGCGGTTTTGGCAGGCGGAATCTCTGGCGTGTTTTCTGAATTCGGCGTAATTGCGCTGATAAATAGAGGGCTTTCGGTGGTCATGAAGCCGATTTATGATTTGCCTGGAGCCAGCTCCTTGGGAATGCTGAACTGCTTTATGTCGGATAATCCGGCTATTTTGACACTGGCGCATGATGATAATTTTCGTCAATATTTTAAAAAATACCAGTTGCCAGCGCTGACCAATTTGGGTACGGCATTTGGTATGGGTCTGATTATTACGACTGCCATGATGGGCTTTCCGGTAGAGGGAGCCTTGAAGGCTTCCATGATCGGCATTTTGGGAGCGGTTGTCGGAAGTATTATTTCGGTTCGTCTGATGATCTTTAAAACCAAAAAATATTACGGAGCAACGGAAAAGGTGGAAACTAAAAGTGTTGAAGCTATTCCGGCGGGAATGCGCAAGGTTAGATCTGGCTCGGCGGGCTCGCGTTTCATTCAGTCCCTGCTGGAGGGGGCAAAGGTTGGCGTGGATATGGGTATGTCGATTATCCCCGGCGTACTGCTGATTTGCACCTTGGTTATTATGCTGACCAACGGCGTCGGAGAAGCAGGAGTATACAATGGCTCCGCCAATCAGGGAATTGAGCTTTTGCCTAAGATCGGGGAATATTTGAATTTTATTTTAAAGCCATTGTTTGGCTTTAGCTCACCGGAGGCGATTGCGGTACCGATTACGGCGCTGGGAAGTTCCGGAGCGGCGATTGGTATTGTGGCGGATATGGCGGCTGCCGGCAAGGTATCGGCAAATGACATTGCTGTATTTACGGCCATCTGCATGTGCTGGAGCGGATATTTGTCTACGCATATCGCTATGATGGACGCGCTGGATACCAAGGAAATGACCGGAAACGCTATTCTTTCGCATACTGTTGGTGGTTTGGGAGATGTAGTAGCAGCGCATCTGCTGTGGATGCTGCTGGGATAAAAAGCTTATACTACAACGCTTTTCTGTGCAGAATTGGCGGAAATATTCAATCGGAGCAAGGGACGGAAAACCGGCAGCCGTAAGGAAAGCTTTGAGCGGAGCGCCGAAGACAGAGTGAACGCCTGAAGCGGGGAAGGAAAAGCGCTGGAAAAGCATTGAAATAAAGAAAGATTGAGACGGTTCGAGTTGGCAAAGAATTGCGTTAGCTCGAGTTGCAAGAAAGTGTAGAATAAAACAAAAGCAAAAATTTGGGGAAGCGTCAGCTCGCCCCGCAATGGAAAAGGCAATGGATAAATCAAAATATTCGCAGGCAGTGCTAGACATAATTAAAGAAGCTCATCAGGCGGCGATAAAAAATCAAAATGTGGAGGTCACCGATCTGCATTTGATGCAGGCAATTTTGCGTCAGCCCGATACCGAGATTGCGAGAGTGCTTACCGAGATGGGGATTATCACCAAGGCGCTTTCGCTGGAGTTGGAGGGGGCGATTGAAAAGCTTCGTTCGGCGAAAGGGGTATCCAGCTTGTATGTCAGCCGCTCTTATCAAAGAGCGCTGCTGATTGCAGAGGAAATTTCCCGCAATTTATATGAAGCCTTTGTGACGATTACTCACCTGTTCTTGGCGCTGCTTAGGGAAGAGGATATGGCGACGGCAAAGCTGGCAGAACTGTATGAACTGAGCTATGATCGGCTGCGCAAGGAGCTGGTTCGGCGCTGGAGCAGTTCCTTCGCCACTGGGATTTCGGAGGAAGCGCTGAAAACCTTATCGAAGTACGGGCGAAATTTGAGCAAGGAAGCGCAGGAGGGCAAGCTGGATGAGGTAATTGGTCGAGAAGAGGAAACTGGCTCGGCTATTCGGATTTTATCCCGCCGGATTAAAAATAATCCGGTGCTGATCGGCGAGCCGGGCGTGGGGAAGACGGCGATTGTCGAGGGGATTGTCCAGCGGATTGTCAAGGGAGATGTGCCGGATCCGCTCAAGGATAAAATCGTATTTGCCCTTGACATGACGGCGCTGATCGCCGGAGCAAAGTTTCGGGGGGATTTTGAGGAAAGACTGAAGCAGATTTTAGAGATCATTAAGAACTCTAATGGCAAGATTATTCTTTTTATTGACGAGCTTCACAATATTATCGGTTCGGGAAACACTTCCGGCACCATGGACACCTCCAATATTTTAAAGCCGATGCTGGCCAGGGGGGAGCTTTTGATGATTGGAGCGACGACCATTGAGGAATATCGCCTGCACATTGAAAAGGATGGGGCGCTTGACCGAAGATTTCAAAAGATATTGGTGGAGGAGCCATCAGAGGAAGAAGCGATTTCCATTTTGCGCGGCTTAAAAACAAGATACGAGCATCACCACACGGTGCGGATTGCCGATCCGGCGATTATTGAGGCAGTGCGGCTGGCCAAGCGCTATTTGACGGAGCGCAGGCTTCCGGATATCGCCATTGATGTGATCGACGAGGCTTCGGCGTTGGTCAGAATGTATCGAGATGAAAGGCCGAGGGCATTGGAGGAGTTGCACAGAAATTTGGTTCAATTAGAAATGGAGCGGATTTCACTGAAAAAAGAGTCAGATATGGCGTCGCAATATCGGCTGGAGGAGCTGGAAGGAAAAATTGCCGCTTTAGCCGAGGAATTTACCGGAATGGAAAAGGCCTATCAGGCGGAGAAGGAACGACAGACGGAAATGGCAAGGTTGCGGCGGGATAAGGAGCTTTTGCAGCTGCAAATCGAGGAGGCAAAGCAAAATCATCGTTTTGCTGCTTTGGCGGAGCTTTTGCCGGTTTTGGAGGAAACGCAGGCGAGTCTATTGAAGCTGGAAGCGGTCAAGGAATATTTTCCGCTGCCGACTGAGGTCGGGCTGGAGGAGGTAAAGGAGATCGTATCGAAGCTTTCGGGCAGCCCCAAGCACCGATTGGAAGCCAACCAGCTTTCCCATATTGCGGAAATAAAGGAAAGGCTTCAAAGAAAATTTGTCGGAGGCGAGGAAGCGATCGAAGGAATTCTTCATGCCTATATTCGGGCGCGCTCGGGTCTGTTGCGCCGGCAAAAGCCGATGGGCGGCTTTCTTTTGCAGGGAACCTCGGGTACGGGCAAGTCTTATCTGGCAAGGCTGACGGCGGACTATTTGTTTGACGGAGAAAAAAGCCTTATCACCTTGGACATGAGTGAGTATACCGATAAGTCCTCCGTTACCAAGCTGATTGGAGCGCCGCCCGGTTATATCGGCCATGAGCAGGGGGGCAATTTAACGGAAGCGGTCAGAACCAAGCCATATAGCGTTCTTTTGTTTGAAAATGTTGATCGGGCGCAGCGAGAGGTTTTGGGGATTCTTCGCCAGCTTCTCACGGAAGGACTGTTGACCGACAGTCGGGGCAGGCAGATTGATTTTAAGAATACAATGGCTTTTTTGACGGTGAGCTTATCAGAGGAAGTCGGAAATGAGAGGGCGCTTATGGAGAGGCTGCCGGCAGAGCTTGTGCAGGCAGTGGATGGCTGTTATTTGCTGGAGGGCTTTGATTTGCCGAAAATGGAGCTTCTGGTAGATTTACGGCTGCATCAGCTGGCAGAGGAGCTGGCGGAGGGGCATGTTCGGCTGGAATGGACGGATGAAGCAGCGGCGCTTTTGGCTAAGAAGGCATGCGGCTCCGGCATGGGAGCAAGCTTGCTTAACCGGATTATGGAAAAGGAAATAGTGACTCTGTTGTCTATGAAAAGCTTTGACGGGCAGCTGGCTGATTTTTCAGCGGTAAGGCTGTTTGTCAATGCCGACGGGAAGCTGGAAATAGGTTCTGCCGATGCCTAAAATTAAATTTTGATTATCGCAGCAAAGGGGCAAAGCAGATATTTCGGCAAACCATAAAAAGGACTTAAGAGATAGAGAAAGAAAATAGGACAGGCGCAGTAAAAAGCGCTGTGGAAAGCCTTCATTAGACTATTGCCGATTTTTGGCAATATGGCAGGGGTGGAGCGTTTTGAAAAAGAAAGTAAGATACAAGGTGTTACTACCTTGAAAAATACCATTAACATTTGATTATGAGGAGGTTGGAAATGGAATTTAAGTTACCGGAGTTTATATATCCTGATTTTTCCAAAGCAGAATATGCAAACGCGGCGGAGGTTCGTTTTGCGACGGTGGAAATGGACGGCGTAGCGCCGGAGGAATTTTATTTGACGTCTCATATGCCGACATTTTATAAGCTGGGCGGAAAATGGGTGCTTCCGGAGCACAATTCGCTTAATTGCGTGGCGGTAAAGGACGGAGAAAAGATTAAGATTGTAGAGCTAAGAGATTTGAAAAAAGGGCAGGAAGTGGTCTGCGCGGCAGAAACCGATGGCAGCGAAGGAGTCTTAGTTTATCGGGAGGGCTTTCCGGCTTGGGTGTATTCTGCTCCCGGCAAGGCGGTAGAAACCTCTTTTTCGGAGGACTATGATTTCCTGTTTCAATTGATGGAATACGAAAAAGAGCATAACGGAAAAATCGTTTGGGTGCTTGGCCCTTCGGTGGTCTTTGACTATGATACCAGAGTAGCGCTCAATCGCTTGGCAGAAAATGGCTATATTCATTGCCTGCTGGCTGGAAACGCAATGTGCACGCATGACTTGGAAGGCGGCTTCTTGCGCACGGCGCTTGGACAGAACATCTATACCCAAGAAAATGTACCGATGGGTCATTATAATCACCTAGATCTTTTGAATGAAGTACGGACAATTGGTTCGATCAAGGATTTTATTGCTTCAGGCAATGTCAAGGACGGTATTATCAAGACCTTGTCGGATATGGATATTCCGTTTGTTCTGTCTGGTTCGATTCGGGATGACGGTCCGCTGCCGGAGGTATACAAGGAAACCGATCAGGCTTTGACAGCGACCAAGGCGCAGCTTGACGAAGCGACCCTGATTATCGGACTGGCGACGATGCTGCACAACCTATCTGTAGCGAATATGGCCTCCGGCTACCGAATCCGTAAGGACGGCAAGGTGACGCCGGTATATATGTATGTAATTGATGTTACCGAGAACGTAGCCAATAAAGTAGGTGCGGCTCGTGAGAATATGGCTTTTGTGCCGATGATCACCAATGTTCAGGACTTTGTGGTCAATTGTGAAAAAGCTTTGGTTAAGCCGGCGGATAAGAATTTGACTGATGCGCTGGAGCTGCCGGAAATGGAATATGTTGATGCAGAGAAAAAAGAAGAAGCAATGAGAGGAGGAATGGGACGATGAAGTTTGAAATGCCCAAATATCACCACCCCGATTTTGAACAGGAATTTTTAAAGAACGCACCGAATGCCACCTTAGAAGTGGTGGAAAGAGATGGAATCAGTCCGAGGAACTATCATGCGTTATCTGTATTTCCGGAATATTTTAAGATCAACGGCAAATGGGTATTGGCAGAGCAGTCCAGAATGGATACGGTTTGTGTTGCCTACGATACGCCAGGACAGGAAAGAGTGGATATCGTTGAATTCCGCAACCTGAAAAAGGGCGACAAGGTTGTTATCGGCAGGACAGAGGATGCTTCCGAGGGAATTTATGTATGGACGCAGGGCTTTTTATCCTCCGATGCGGAAGCCGATACCTTTGCTTTTCGTTCGGGTCGTTCCAGAGAAACGGCATTTTCAGTGGATTATGATACCTTATATGAGGTGCTGCGCTATGAAAAAGAGCATAAGGGCTATGTGACCCTGATTGTCGGCTCGGCGCTGGCGCTGGATAGAGATTCCAGAAGCGCGCTGGAAAGGCTGATTCGAGAAGGCTATGTTCAGGCGATTTTCTGCGGAACGGAAACGGCGGCATTTGACCTTGAGCGCGGAATTTTTGATACGACTTGGGGACAGAGAACCTTTACCAAGGAGCAAAATACGACCAGAAACCTATATGCTACGATTAATTTGGCTAGAAAATATGGCTCGACCAAAGCACTGGTAGAGTCCGGCATGGTTAAGGACGGCTTTATCAAGGCTTGTATTGAGAAAAATGTACCCTTTGTTCTGTCCGGCACGATCCGGGATAGATTTGGCCTGCCAGAAACCATCAACAATGTCTATGAGGCGCAAAATGTAATGCGCAGCCATGCCCGTAAGACCTCGACTATCATCATGATGAGTGCGATTCTCTTTACGATTGCTACCGGTAATATGACACCATCTTACAATGTTTTTGACGGCGAGGTCAGACCGGTGTATATGTATACCATTGATATTCAGGAATTTGCGGTAAATAAGCTATCCGACAGAGGAACCTTGACTGCTGTTTCCATGGTTACCAATGCGCAGGATTTTATTCGCAATGTGGATCGGGCGCTGAACGGATAGAGGGCTGTTCGCAGGCGAAACCGGCAAAAATAAAAGAGAAGAACGGCAAACTGGGGAATAGGCAAGACCTTAAAAAAGAGGCGCTGCCACAGAAAAAAATGATTTGCCGCTGTAAACCAAAAAACAAAAGCAGCCGTCAGAAAAAGACTGACGGCTGCTTTTTGTTTGCTTTTTAAAATTCCTCTGTTGTATTTTGAGATTTTGTGCTATAATATTGAATGGTATAACGAAGTGATGATCATACCTTGATTTTCACGAAGGCGAAATTCGGGAGGCCAAGGCAGTCGGCCTTTGAAAGGAAGCGAGAAAACGCCGGAGGGAAAGGCTTGCGGCAGAAACATTGATCAACAGGAGAAAAAAATGGTAAATGAAAATAAGGTTAAGATCATGACCGAATTGGCTTCTTATATGGAAGGCAAAGGGAGAAGCGATTTAAGGATCATGAAGCGTTTCAAGCTTGACTATGTGTCACTTAACAGCTTTCGGGTCATGCTTTTGGCGACGATGGGGCTACTGATCATTTTCGGCTTGGATATATTGGACAAATTTTTAAGCAATATTGAAAATATCTCGGAATTTGATTTTATTGGTCAAGGAACGGTATATTTGACATTGTGGGTATTGGCGATGCTTTTTTATGCTGTGATTAGCGGCAAGATATATCGCCGTCGGTACAACGAGGCCAAGCAGCGGGCGGATCGCTACGAGAGCCTGCTCAACCGTTTGGATGAAGAAAATATGAAGTAGTATTGGGGGAAAGAATGATTAAACTCTATGAAATAAAAGAATTGCTTACGAATATTTTTAAGCGCTATGAAAAATTTATTCTGCCAGTTGTACGCTTTGTTTTAGCCTTTATTGTGGTTGTACAGCTGAACGGCTTTTTCGGCTATGCGGAGCTTTTGGAAAAGACTTCGATTCGCTTTGGATCGGCTTTGCTGGCTGCCTTTTTGCCGGGGAGCTGGTTTTTGCTGCTGCTGGGGCTGATGGTGCTGTTTCAGGTGTTTTCAGTTTCTCTGGAGGCGGCGCTGGTGCTTTTTGTCATAATGGCGGCGGTTTATCTGCTGTTTATGCCGATGATTACTGAATATAGCTGGATTGTGATTTTGATGCCGCTGTTGCTGCACTGGAATCTCGGTTATTTGATGCCCTTGATTTTAGGACTGGTATTTACTCCGATGACTCTGATTCCCATGTCCGTGGGAATTGGTATTTATCGTTTTTCTGGCTATTTGGGCGGAATGCTACAGGCAGGCGGTGAACTGGGTAAAATTTCAGTATTTGATGCACCGGAAAATTTACTCAATATGTATAATCAGCTCGTATCGACCATGACAGCCGACCGCGTTACCGTTTTGCTGATGCTGGTGTTTTCTGCGGCGCTTATTGTAGTATATTACATTGTTAAGGTGGAAATGGACTATTCTCACTATATTGCAATTGGAGTAGGAGCGGTCTTTCAGATGCTCACGCTGATTGTCGGCAATATTTTGTGGAAGGGATACTTAAATATTGGAGGGATTATTGTCGGATTGCTGTTTTCTGTATTGTTTGCCTTCCTATTTCAATTCATGCGCTTCCGTTTGGACTACCAACAGGCGCAGCGTTTGCAATTTGAAGATGATCACTACTATTACTACGTAAAAGCAATCCCCAAAGTAAAAATCCCCAAAGCCACCAAAGAAATCAAGAGGATAAAGTGATACCAAGCCTTCCAAAGTCATTCCTTTCAGGCTTGCCTGAAAAGGAATGACCTTGGAAGGCGCAAAGCATGAGAAAGGAGCCCGAGAGGGCGGATTATATTGGTTTTGCGATACAATAATTTTATCGATATTTGCAAGAAATAGGAGAAAGAAATTGAGAAGTTGGGTAGAGATCTGGACAAGCCTAAAAACGATTCTATCGCAGTTCCCGAGCATTCGCCTCAAGGATGGGATCGAGATCTTAATCATTGCTTATGTAATTTATCGAATTCTGCAATGGGTGCGGGGAACAAAGGCATGGACTTTATTTAAGGGGATCTTGATCCTGCTTTTTATTGCGGTTTTTGCGGCAATCATGGAATTCAATACGATTTTATGGATATTTGCCAATACGATTAATGTCGGTATTATTGCAGTGTTCATAGTTTTTCAGCCGGAGCTTCGCCGCGCGCTGGAGCAGTTGGGAGGAAGTAATTTTTTCGGCTCTTTTCTGGGCTTTGACGAAATAAAAAGCGGTGATGAAATCCTCACCGAAAATCAGATCAACGGGATCGTGCAGGCAGTGGAGGAAATGAGCAAAGTAAAAACCGGAGCACTGATTGTGATCGAGCAGAAGGCGGCCTTAAAGGAATATATTGATACAGGAATTTTTATCGATGCCGAGGTCACAAAGGAGCTTTTGATTAATATTTTTGAACACAATACTCCTTTGCATGATGGGGCGGTAATTCTCCGCCGGAAGCGAGTGGCGGCGGCTACCTGTTATTTGCCGCTGTCGGCGAATGTTTCCATCAGTAAGGAACTGGGAACTAGGCATCGGGCGGCGCTTGGATTGAGTGAAGCAACGGATGCAATGGTGATTATTGTGTCCGAGGAAACCGGTAACATTTCCGTTGCTCTAGGGGGCAATTTAGTTCGGGCAATTGAGCCGCAGTATCTGAAGAATAAAATGATTCAGTTATTTGTAAATAAAGAAAATGGGAAAAAGCACTTTTTGTGGAAAGGATTTGGAAGGAATGGCAAAAAAACTGTCCAATGATTTGGAAGAAAAGAGCAAAATACCAGTCGATGCATTGGAGAAGAAAAAAGCAAGGCTGCTGAATAATTTGGGCTGGAAAATATTGTCGGTTTTGCTGGCCTTTCTTCTGTGGATGGCAGTTATCAATATAGAGGATCCGCAAGTTACGACGACGATTCGAGGAATCACGGTAGAAAAGCGGAACGAGGACGCGATTACCTCTCGGAAGCAGGCGATTCAGTATGTTACCGGCGACACCGTAGACGTCAAGGTCAAGGGGAAGCGCTCGGTTATTTATCGTTTGACGCAAAGCAGCATTCAGGCATACGCCAACATGAAAAACCTGTCGATTACCGGAGCGGTGGATATTGAATTGGAGCTGCCCAATGAGGTTGAATTGGTGTCCAAAAGCCCTTCCTCCGTTTCCGTGCAGCTTGAAAATATTATTGTCAAGCAAATAGGAGTGGAATATCAAAAAACAGGGAAGGTCAAAGACGGTTTTGTTGATTTGAGTCCGACCATTACGCCGAATGTGATTTCGCTGGAGGCGGCGGAATCTGTTATTTATAAAATTGAAAAGGTGGTAGTTCCGGTGGATATCGAGAATATTTCGGGCGACTTTACTATCAGCGTGACGCCTCTGATTTATGACTATTCGGGGGCGGAGGTGACAAATGTGAGCATGTCTGTTCAGCAAGTTCAGGTAAAGGTGCCGGTAGAGAAAACCAAGACTGTGCCGCTTTTCTTTGAGCCGATGGATGAGGTCGGTGAAAATTATAAATATATGGGAGCAACATTAAGCGACAGTGGTGTGGTGATTCGCGGAAAGGCTGCGTACATTGACAGCTTGCAAGAGCTTATTATTAATAATGTGTCGATTGCCAGAATGACGGAGAAGCAGACGGTAACGGTCAATTTGGCGAAGCTTTTGCCAGACGGAGTCAGCCTGAATCAGGACAGATCGACAGTCGATGTAGAGATAAATATTGAGCCGATCATTACGCAGGTATTTGAATTTGCACCAGATGAAATCGAGATTCGGGAACTGCCGGAGAACAAGGAGCTGCTGGTTATCAGTCAAGAGCCGCTGCAAGTCGAATACAAAGGGGTGGAATCAATTATAAAAGCCCTGAAAAAGGAAGATTTACAGCCCTTTGTCAATGTTGGGGAGTTAAATAACGGAACGCATAGCCTGCTGATAAACTGGAATGATCTGGTGGAGGCGGAAAGGATTTCCGAGGAGGAAAGTCTGACGGTTGAGATAAGCGAGCGAACGGCCGCAGAAGAAGCCGACGCGACTGGAACAGAGGGAGCCGGTACGGAGCGAACCAATACAAATTAAGACCTTTGGGGAAGGGCATGAAGCATCCAAAGGAAAGGGCAATGCCTTCGGGCGGATCCGAGCGGCGACAAACAGCCGGAGGGAAAAGCAAAAGCCACTAGGCGGAATACAGAAAATAAGAAATGTGCAAGGGAAAGGAAAAAAATGAAAGAAAATATTTTAGCAACCGTGGGCGATAGAGAAATCAGCAGAGAAATGATGCTTAGTATTATGCGCAGTATGCCGAAGGAGGAGCTGGATTTTGTGGCTGGCGAGGCAGGGCGCAGGCTGCTGCTGGATGAAATGATCGCCGCCGAGCTTTTGTATTTGGATGCGACCGAGCAGGAATGGGAGAAGGAAGCAGACTTTATTTCTTTGCTGGAGGAGGCAAAAAAAGGGCTTTTACAAAGATATGCAGTAGGAAAATTGTTTGATACAATTCATATTGAGGAGGAGGAGCTGAAGGCTTATTACGATGCTCACCAGGAGGATTATAAGCAGGAGGCGAAGGTTTCCGCCAAGCATATTTTGGTGTCGGAGCGGGAGGAAGCGGAAAAAATTGCCGCCGAGATTGCAGCGGGAAAACCGTTTGAGGACGCGGCAAGGGAATATTCCAGCTGCCCTTCTAAGGCCAGAGGCGGAGATTTGGGTGCGTTCGGCAGAGGACAAATGGTGAAGGAATTTGAAGATGCTGCATTTTCCATGGAGAAAAACACAGTCAGCGCGCCGGTAAAAACACAGTTTGGCTATCATTTGATTAAGCTGGAGGATATTTTGGAGGCAAAGCCGGCGGATTTTGCCAGTGTCAAAGAGAAGCTTCGCAAGACGCTTTTCCAAGAAAAGCAAAAGCAGGTTTATGCCCAAAGATTAGAGGAATTAAAGGATAAGTACCCGGTTCAGATTAATCTGGGGGCATTGAAGTAAGCGCGCCGGTATTTTATAAGGTGGGTAGCCATCCAAGCACGCAGGGAATGGCATGGCAGGAGGGCGCAGCTTAGGAGCAAACAAAAATTTAGAAAGAAAAGGGGCGGGCAGCATGGCGGAGAACAGGCGGACGGAAGCACCGGTCATTTCGGAGAATCGGGAGTTAAAGGAATACACTACCTTTCGCATCGGCGGAACGGCGGATTTTTTTGCCGAGCCGAAGGACGAGCAGGAGCTAAGGGAATTACTTGAAATTTGCCGGAAACGAAATTTGCCGTACTTTGTTTTGGGACATGGCTCTAATATTTTGTTTACCGATAAAGGCTATCGGGGCATGATTATTTTTATCGGGCAGCATTTTGGCGAGATTCGCCGAGAGGGAGAAAGGCTCCGCGTTGGAGCGGGAGCGTTGCTGAGGGATGTGACGGAATATGCCTTGAGCGAAGGGCTGGACGGTATTGTTTTTGCCTGTGGCATTCCCGGCAGCTTGGGCGGCGCGGTCTTTATGAATGCAGGCGCCTATGATGGAGAAATGAAGGAGGTCGTTGCCGAGGTCAGGGTAATGACGGCGGAAGGAAAAATTAAAAATTATCGCGGCGAGGAAATGCAATTCGGCTACCGAAGCAGTCGAATTCAAGGAAGCGGGGAAATCATTTTAGAAGCTGTTTTGAGCCTGAGAGCCGGCGACTGTCAGGCGATGAAGGAAAAAACAGCGGAGCTGACGCGGCGTAGAGAGGAAAAGCAGCCGCTGGAGATGGCGAGCGCCGGATCGACCTTTAAGCGTCCGGAGGGACATTTTGCTGGTAAGCTGATTATGGATGCCGGACTTTCCGGTTATTCCATTGGTGATGCGGCGGTTAGCGAAAAGCACTGCGGATTTGTGATCAACAAGGGAAATGCAAGCTTTGCCGAGGTTATGAGCTTGGTGGAGCATATTCAAAAAACAGTCGAAGAAAAATTTCAGGTAAAAATGCAGCCGGAGATAAGGATTGTTGGAGAAAGATAGGAGGCGGCATGAAGCAGGCAAAAGACGAAAGAAGGATTGTTTGTATCGGAGGTGGAACGGGACTTTCTACTCTGCTTAGAGGGTTGAAGCTGTATGCGGAGGATATTACGGCGATTGTGACAGTGGCGGATAACGGCGGAAGCTCGGGGCAGCTTCGTCGGGAGATGGGGATTTTACCGCCGGGAGATATCCGGAATTGTGTATTGGCGCTTGCTGAAACTCCGCCGCTCATGGAGAAGGTGTATCAGTATCGCTTTGCCGAGGGGAGCCTTAAGGGGCAAAATCTGGGCAATCTGATTATTGCTGCTTTGACGGATATCAGCGGCAGCTTTGAGAAGGCAGTCGAGCAGTTAAGCGATATTTTAGCGGTAAAGGGAAAGGTGCTGCCGGTTACCGACGAAAAAATAGAACTGATGGCAACCTATTCCGATGGCAGCCGGATTTTTGGTGAGGAGGAAATCGTATATCAAAATAAAGTTTCCCGAAAAAAAATTCAGACCATTGAAATTTTGCCCAAGACGCCGATGGCAAACAGCAAGGCGATTCGGGCGCTGGATGAGGCTGATTTGATTGTACTGGGGCCGGGAAGCCTTTATACTAGCATTGTTCCAAATCTTCTGGTCAAGGGCATTCCAGAGGCGATTTGGCAGTCGAAGGCCAAGGTAATTTATATCGGCAATTTAATGACGCAGCCGGGAGAAACAGATTTTTATGCACTGTCGGATCATGTTGGAGCAATTGAACGGATTTTAGGAAAACAGGTAATTGATGTGATTGCCGTCGACGCTAACGGGCTGTCCTCGGAGAGTCTTAGATTTTATGAGGCAGATGATTCTTACCCGGTAAGAAATGACTTGAAGGATTCGCCGGAATATAAGATCGTTAGCGGTAATTTAAGTATTGCGGATGGAGTTTTTATTCGGCATGATCCCAAGAATCTGGCGCAATTTATTTTAGGTATCTGATATGTCTTTTTCTTCACAGGTAAAACAAGAATTAAGCGGCCTAGGAAAAACAGCGCGGCACTGCGCGCTGGCGGAGCTGGCGGGTTTTTTGTATTTTGGAGCGGAGCTTTTGCCGGATCGAATTGGCTTTAGAACGGAGAATTTGGCGGTGGCAAAACGAATTGGAGAGCTGATAGAGCGGCTGTTTCGTTTTCGACCGGAGGTCAGGCTGCGTATCGGCAGTCGCGGGAAGCGGGTCTATGATACTCTTGTGGTTAGGCAGAGTAAGCTTTTGCTGAATGCCTGCGGTTATGAAGGAGGCGGGAAGCCGGAGCATACCTGCTGTAAACGAGCCTTTTTACGAGGCGCCTTTTTGGCGGCGGGTTCGGTCAGTAATCCGGAAAAGACCTATCATTTGGAATTTATGACCAAAACAAATGAACTTGCAGAGCGATTAATCGTTTTAATGCAAGAATTTGAAATTGATGCAAAAATGATTAGACGAAAAAAGCTCCCTGTGGTATATTTAAAAGAAGGAGAACAGATCGTCAGTCTTTTTAATGTAATGTCGGCGCATATGGCGCTGATGGAGTTGGAAAATCTTCGGATCGTCAAGGATATGCGCAACTCGGTCAATCGGATTGTCAATTGTGAAACTGCCAATTTGAATAAGACCGTACAGGCGGCACTGCAACAGCAGCAGGCGATCGAATGGATCGAAGAAACGGTCGGTCTGGATTTTTTAAATGCCGAACTGAAGGAGATCGCGATATTGCGCAAAGCAAACTTGGAGTCCAGCTTGAAGGAGCTGGGGGAAATGCTTTCGCCGCCGATCGGCCGATCGGGAGTCAATCACAGGTTGCAGAAAATTTTGGAAATTGCCGAGGACATCAAAGAAAGAAGGGAGAATTCGAGAAATGACAAAAAAAATGATCGAGATTAAAATTGATTTGGAGGCAAGGCAGGTAGCTTTGTTTGTTCAAATGGCAAATCAATTTTCAAGCAAGGTTTATATGCAGCTGAGAAATCTGAAGGTAAATGCCAAAAGCATTATGGGTATGATGTCGGT
Organism: Eubacteriales bacterium; assembly: GCA_041844915.1. Taxonomy (GTDB): domain Bacteria; phylum Bacillota; class Clostridia; order Lachnospirales; family Vallitaleaceae; genus W11650. Next base: position 39,066 of record JBGZBY010000084.1, on the reverse strand, counting down.
TGGAGCGATCGTTGGAGATCAATTGGAGCTTTCAGTGGATGGCGCTGATGAACAGGAAGCGATTACGGCTTTGGAGAATTTTCTTTTGGGAAAGGAATAATCATGAATGATTCCATCATTTTTGCAACGAGAAATCAAAAAAAGGTAGAGGAAATCAATGCTATTTTGGCAGGCAGTGGTCTGAACGTGATTTCAATGGAGGCGGCAGGTATTTATGTCGATGTCAAGGAGGACGGAAATTCGTTTGAGGAAAATGCTATTAAAAAAGCCAGTACGATTATGCGGCTGACCGGAGCGACGGTGTTGGCAGATGATTCAGGGTTGGAGGTCGATTATTTGAACGGCGCGCCGGGCATTCGTTCGGCTCGGTTCGGTGGGCGGGATACTTCGTATATCGTCAAAAATAAATTGATTCTTGACTGTTTAAAGGACGCGGAGGGCAGCGAGAGAAAGGCTCGCTTTGTCTGTGCGATTGCGCTGTGCTTTCCCAATGGGGAAACAGAGGTGAAAACTGGTGTGATGGAGGGATATATTGCCGATCGCCAAATTGGGAAAAACGGATTCGGCTATGATCCGATCTTCTTCTTGCCAGAGCATGGACAGACCTCGGCGCAGCTTCCGCCGGAAATAAAAAATCAAATCAGTCACAGGGCGAAGGCATTAAATGAGATGAAGGAATTTTTGCTGACGATCTACGGTCGTTAAATTAAGGAGCTTCTGCTTTGCCGCTAATTTTTTCACAAATCAATGAAAGATTAGCCGGATAGGCGGGGGCTTTTTCGCAGTTAAGCGAAAAGAGTAGCCTCTTAGGCTCCTAAGAAGAAAAGCAGGCGAGGGTTATAAGGCCGCAGAAGGGGAAGCCAGCAGAGGCTTAGCCGGGTAGGCAAAGAGAAACCTGCGTTAAAAAGATTTGGCAAGGAGATTGGTAAGAGGATCGGCAGCTGGAAATGAGGATAGTATGAAAAAATGGGATATGGCATTGCTGGCGGGACTTTTGCTTTTGGCGGGACTTAGCTTTTGGCTTTTGCATGCGCGGCGCCTTGAAGCGGACCGAGTAATCATAAAGCAAGATGGAAAAAACGTTGGTGTTTATTCGCTGGCAGAGCAGGCGGAGATCGTTTTAGACAATCAATGGGGAAAAAATATTATTCAGATAAAAGATGGGCAGGCATCGGTCACGGAAGCGAACTGCCCCGATCAATACTGCGTGCGGCATCGGCCGATTTCCGGTAGTCGTGAGGTCATCATTTGCCTGCCGCATAAGCTGGTGATTGAGGTGGAAAGTGCGAAGGGGGAGGGGGTAGATATGCTTGCAGACTAAGCAGAAATTACCCCGTATGGCAATATTTATTGCTTTGGCGATGATATTTAGTTATATTGAATTTTTATTGCCAATTCCTCTGCTGATACCGGGAGTCAAGCCCGGGCTGGCAAACCTAGCGGTAGTTGTACCGCTTTACCTGTGGGGATTTTTGCCGGCAATGATGATTTCCTTGACGAGAGTGCTTCTGGTCGGAATCACCTTCGGCAGTCCGGCAACGGCACTCTATAGCTTGGCAGGAGCTGTGCTTAGCTTGCTGGCGATGGAGCTGCTAAAGCGCATAGGAATATTTTCAGTGGTCGGAGTTAGTATCGGCGGCGGCGTATGCCATAATACCGGCCAGCTTTTGGTTGCTATGCTGGTGGTGGAAAGCAGCAGCTTGATTTATTACTATCCCGTGCTTTTGGCAGCCGGAGCATTGACGGGCTTTGTGATCGGATTCGTATCGGAGCGGGTTCTGCAAAGACTTCCAGTTTCTCGCTGATTTTGCGAAGACTGACTGCTGAAATTGAGATTTCCCGAAAAACGTCGTAGGACCGCTACAGACCAAAGCAGAATGGAGAAAAAAATGGAAAGAGAAAAGGCGATAGAGCTGGTGATTAAGCTTCTTCGGGCGCAGGGAATGGATAGAGTGCGCCTGAAGCTGCCGTCGCATCTAGCGGTAGAAGAGTCACCTCAGCTTTTTATGATTTTTCAAAGAGGGGCGATGTATTTGGTGGAGCTGTGGCAGGAAAAATCCCTAAGAGAACTGGATTTTCTTGAGGAAGAAAGGCTTGCTCTGCAAAAAATGCTGCGGGAGGGCAAGCTTTCCGCCGATCGCGTCTTTTTGCTGCGGCTGCTTATTGGCGAGGCGGAAGAAGGAGCATCGCTTCCTTTGCCGGAGTTGGAGGGAGAAGTAATAGAGCTATATTGGCGGATTGACACACAGGCGGAGCGGCTGATAATCCCTGACGGTCAGATGACTTCTTTTTTAGAGCTGGAAAAAAGCTTGCCGGAACTTTTGAAGGAGCAGGTGGTAGAGGACTATGCTATGAAGAAGTCACAGCGCTTGCCATACCTGACCTATGGACTGATTGCGCTCAATGCGCTGATTTGGCTATGGCTTGAATTGTCGGGCGGTTCCGAGCAGACCGAAACCTTGCTTCGCATGGGAGCAATGAGTCCGCTGCTTATGCTAAACGGAGAATGGTATCGGCTGATTACTTCGATGTTTTTGCATATCGGTTTGCTGCATTTACTGATGAATTCTGCCGGAATTTTTATTTTTGGCACTCGCTTGGAAGGGAAGCTTTTCTTGTGGGAAATGCTGCTGATTTATTTGGGCGGAGGGATAATAGGAAATTGCGCCAGCCTTGCCTATCACTTGGCGGCAGGAGTGTATCAGGTGGTTGGAGCCGGTGCCAGCGGTGGAGTGTATGCTTTGATGGGAGCGCTTTTAACAGTGACCTATCTGACCAAGAAAAGGGCGGGAGGGCTGGATGCCTATGCCATATTGATTTATTTTATGATTGGGCTGGCAGCCGGCGCGATGGATATGCAGATTGATTTAGCGGCACACTTGGGAGGTTTTCTGGCAGGCGTTTTGCTGGCGCTGCCTTTTGTCAAAAAAAGAAGGGTGCGGCATGAGTGAAAGCATTGGGAAGGCAGAAATAATCGGCAATGGAATGGATGCTTTGTATAACCGCAATCAGGGAATGCGATGATTTCAAAGATTTGAAGATACCGTAAAAAGGCCGTACCACTTTAAAGTAAGAAAAAGTTTTGTCAGTAAGTTTGGCAGCCTAAGGGAAAAACTATGTTTTAGGAGAAAAGAAATCCGCAGTTTAGAAAAAAGGAAATTCTGCGGTTTACCAGAGGGAAGCTCGACTGCTTTAAAGCGAGAAAAACTTTTGTCAGTAAGTGTAGCAGCCTAGGGGAAAAAGCTATGTTTTAGGTGGAAAGAAAGCTTTGCAGTTTAGATGAAAAAAATCCTGCGGCTTACCGGAGAGAAGACCGTACCACTTTAAAGCGAGAAAAGCTTTTGCCAGTAAGCGCAGCAGCCTAAGGGAAAAACTATGCTTTAGGAGAAAAGAAATCCGCAGCTTAGATAAAAAGGAAGCTTTGAGGCTTACCGGAGGAAAGACTGATACATATGGAAATAAATAAAAGGGAAAAATTCGGCGAGGAAAAAAGGAAATTTTTGTGAAAGTGTTTGAGTAATACGGAGGAGAACATGGCGAAAAATTGGAATGGGGAATGGCAGGCTTTTAGCGACAAGGAGCAGGGAAGCAAAGGGGAAAAAGATAAGCAGCTGACGGCACCGGCAAATCTGCTGCTGCTGGCGGAAAATCTTGATGAAATTGAGATGCTGCGATCCGACAACCGGATTCGCCGCCTGCTGACGATATTGCAGCAGGAAGAGGAGCAGGTCTTTTGGGGAGCATGGAATAAGCAGCGCTCGTTTGCTGGAGCAGAGCTTTCAGAGGAGCTTCGCGGAGAACTGACAGCAGCGCTGCAAAGGGAGATTCGAGAGATTCAGCCCAAGCTGATTATCAGCTTTGGAGACTTTTTGCTAAAAACTCTAACCAAGCGTTTGGATTTTCAAATTGATTTGGAGGAGGATCAGCTGTATATGATCGACTTGGCAGGGCGTAGCTATTGCCTTTATCCGCTGCCGGAGATATTTCACACAGATTGGGAAAAAGCTCTGGGAAAGCTTGAGCAAAGAGAGCTTTTGCGGCTTCGCAGAATACTAGGCGAAGCCGCCGCTGGAGGAGCTATACCGGCTAAAAACGGAGTGGCGGAGCTGGCGGAGAAAGTAGTTGAGCTAACGGCAGTCGAGCGCTCTGAACAGGGAAGCAGCCATCTTTTGCAAAATTGGAAAAGCGGTGAAAGGTCAAATTCTTCTTTCGTCGAGCTCCGAATTGATCCAAAGCAGAGAAAGACAGGAAAGAAGTTGGTCATGATCAGCGCGGATGCCGACGGCAGTCCGGCTCGCTATGCTTTGCTGCGAGTAAAAGAAGTTTTTGATGAACTGGGCATGACGACCGAGCTGTGGGATTTGACGGCGGCTGATCAAACGGCAGTGCTTCGCGCTCTGGCGGAGGCAACGGGGGCAGTGATTGCCGTGACGGTTGACTGGTATGGAGTCGGAGGGCATTTACAGAGCTTTTTGGATGCCTGCCATTTATACAAAGCAGAAGGTCTCCTTGAAGGGCTTCCGCTGCTCTCCATTGTGCTTGGCAAATCGGGCTATGAGCGGGAGGCGGAGCAGCATTTGACGATGTCTTGGCGACTTTTGGGAGGCTGGCAGGGAGAGAGCATTACTGGTGCGTTTGCCGAGGCAGATGAGCTGGCTGCAAATGCTGCCGCCAGAGAATGGATAGAGAAAAAAGCGGAGCAGTATTATCGCTATAGTCTGAATCAGAGCTATCAGCTGCCTTGGCTGCTTTCGGCACAAGGAAATCAAAGGGAAGCACAGGCGGAGCAGCGCTCCGATATGCTGCCGACACCGGAAGCAAGCGCTTTGAAAAAGGAAAGAGCCAATGTTCAGGCACTGTCAAATAAGCTGAAGCTAAAATTGGAGCAAAAAACCCGCCAAACCGGACAGAGTCTGGTGGAGCTGGTACGGCAGAATTATCGGGGAAGGGCAGATGGCGAGTATCGTTTGCAGTTTATGCTTAGAGATAAGCCGTCGGAGAATATGGCAGTACTGATTAAGCCAATGGGCATCCATGCTTATGCGGGCATGGAGGAGGACGTAATGCTGACAATCAGTCTGGAGGAGGAGCTGCTGCGCCGCTGCTTGAACGGCGAGCTTTCTTTCCAGAGAGCCTTTATGACCGGACAGCTGACAGCCAAGGGTGAGCTGACTATGCTTTATAAAATGGATGAATTTTTTTAAAAATCGGTAAAATTCTATGAAATAAGCAAATGCTTCGGCGGGTATCTTGCCAAGGCTTTAAAAATGTGATAGGATAAACATCTGGCATGCTTCTGCCTTTTGTGGGATTGTGCCGGAGGCTTAAAAAAAGAGAAGACCATAGCTTTATGCCAGGAAGAGAGGATGAGATGTGATGCAGGATTGTTTGTTTTGTAAAATTGCCAAGGGGGAAATTTTTTCAGCAACAGTATTTGAAAACAGTGATTTTAAAGTGATTATGGATCGTTTTCCAAGTGGATACGGGCATACCTTGATTTTGACTAAGGAGCATTTTGATGATTTGTTTCAAATGGATGGAGAAACCGCAGGGAAATTATTCGCTTTGGTATCGATTGTGGCAAAGGCGCTAAAAAAGGTAACAAAGTGCGAGGGCATGAATATTTTGCAAAATAACGGAGAAGCGGCGGGGCAGACAATCAGGCATTTTCATTTGCACCTGATTCCTCGATATCCGGATGACGGATTTTCTTTGCCGTGGAAAACTAAGGAATATACGGAAAAAGAACTGGAAGAGCTGGCTGAGGCTATCAGAAAGCTGATATAACGGAAAGCATAAGGGGGCTTGACTTTTTTCGCTATATTTCCTTTGGCGGTTTTGCCTAATGACCGGAATTTTGCCGAAGAGGCTGTAAAACAGGGATCGGAAGGTTTGAAAGCGCAGGCGGGGTTTGGAATTTCAAACTGTGCGGTAAAATGAGATTGCAGGCGGATTTGCTGCGCAGGAGCTTTAAAATCCGATCGCAGGATTGGGAGGAAATATGAAAAGAGTATTGAAGGAAATGAAAAGGTTATGGCCATTGTATACGGCAGGTGGAATTGCCCTGCTGGTATCTATGGCTTCAGGGTTTTATAATCCGATGCTGCTTCAGCAGATCATTGATCAGGTAATCAAGGGCGGACAAACCGAAAAATTTCAGACCTTAGGTCTGATGATTTTGCTGGTTACGCTGATTAGAGCAGTATCGGGCTATTTTAAGGAATTGTTTTTTGACTTGGGCGGACTGAATTTGGCGGTGTCATTTCGTCAGCAAATGTTTGATCATATTCAGGGACTGTCCTATAATTTTTTTGATGAAAAAAACACCGGAGAGCTGATGTCCAGAGTAAAAGAGGATGTGGATAATGTTTGGATGGGAGCGTCCTTCGGCTTGTTTTTAAGCTTGGAGATGATTTTGACCATGTGTTTTTCCGTGGCGTTGATGCTGCGAATTCATGTGGGCTTGACGCTGCTGATTCTGCCAATTCTGCCGGTGCTGGCGTATTTGACGATCAGTCTGAACCGGACAAATGTAAAGGTGTATGAGGATATCAGCGAGCAGACGGCGACAATGAACACTACTGCCGGAGAAGATATTGCCGGCATTCGAATGGTTAAATCCTTTGCCAGAGAAAAGCATGAGATAGAAAAGTTCCTGAAAAACAATCAGGAATATTATCGGCTGAATTACAAACAGGCCAAGGTCTTGTCAAAGTTTTATCCGCCGATTGAATTTATCATGAATACCCTGCCGGTGCTGCTGATTGTAGCGGGTGGCGCCTATGTCATTCAGGGAGGATTGACCATCGGTGTTTTGGTGGAATTTTCAATGTATGCGTCGATGGCGATGTGGCCGATGCGGATGACCGGCTGGATTGCCACCTTGATGGCGCAGGCGGGATCGTCGGCAGGCAAGATTGAGGAGATTTTTTCCTATGAATCAAAAATCAAAAATAAACCGGACGGCATAGCTGCGGCGCAGATTAAAGGCAATGTGCGCTTTGAAAATGTCAGCTTGGAGCTGGACGACATGAGCCTGCTGAAAAATATCAGCTTTGAGGTAGAGCAGGGCAAGACGCTGGCCATTATGGGCAGTACGGGCTCGGGAAAAAGCTTGATTACTAAGCTTTTGGCGCGTTTTTATGATGCCAGCGGCGGAACGATTTATCTGGACGGCGTGCCCTTGGAGAACTATGATTTGTTCTTTTTGCGCAAGCAGTTTTCCTTTGTTCTGCAAAATGTTTTTCTTTTTTCGGAAAGCATTGCCGAAAACATCAGCTTAGGGCGGGAAAAGGCGTTGGAGCAGAAGGAGCTGGAGCGCTATGCCAAGGCAGCGCAGGCGCATGAATTTATCAAAGGCATGGACAAATCCTATTCTACGGTAATTGGCGAGAAGGGGATTGGTCTGTCTGGCGGGCAAAAGCAAAGGATTAGCATTGCCAGAGCATTTGCCAGAAAAAGTCCGGTTCTGGTACTGGACGATTCGACCTCGGCCTTGGATATGGAAACAGAAAAAAGTATTCAGCAGAATATCGCTCAATACGGAGATATTACCAAAATCATTGTGGCGCATCGCATTTCGGCAGTTAAAGAGGCTGATGAAATTTTGGTGATGGAGGGCGGAGAGATTGTTGAGCGGGGCAGACATGAGGAGCTGCTTGCTCTAAAGGGCCGTTACTATGAGATCTACCAAGAACAGATGGAATTTTTGGTGGCATAGGGGGTGAAGAAATGGACGAAGTAAGCGGTTACAGGCAGGACGAAAGCTTGTCGAAAGTATCCAAGGCGGTTACCATTCGGCGATTGTTTTCGTATATGAAGAACTATAAAAAGGAAGTGTCGCTGGTGCTGCTGATGATGGCGGTCACCACGGCTGTGACAATGATTAATCCACTGCTGGTTAAAGAGGCGGTGGATAAATATATCGAACAGTCCAATATGCAGGGCTTACTAGGCTTGCTTGGGCTGGCGGTGGTTCTCAATCTGATGCTGGCAGTTTGTCTGCGCATTCGGATATTGACCATGGGAAAGGTTTCCAATCATGTGCTTTTGGAAATTCGGCAGGAGCTTTATACGCATATTCAAGGTCTGGGCTTTTCTTTTTTTGATAAGCGGCCGACAGGTAAGATATTAGCTCGTGTTATCGGCGACGTCAACTCCTTGAAGGAGGTGCTCAATAATGCCGTGGTCACATTGGTGCCGGAGGCGGTTAATATCGTAGCGGTACTGGCGATTATGCTGGCGCTGAATGTCAAGCTGGCATTGGCCGGAGTAGCTATGCTGCCGCTTTTAGTGGTGGGAATGTATGTAGTGGAGATTTTTGCGCATAAGCGCTGGCAGCTTCACCGTCAAAAAAGCTCCAATATGAATGCCTTTACACATGAGGACTTTTCTGGTATCAGTGTAGTGCAGAGCTTTACGGCGGAGGAAAAAACCTCTAAAAATTTCAGCCATTTGCTGTTTGAGGTTAAGGACAGCTTTTTTAAAGCAGTGATATTAAATGACCTTTTTTGGCCGATTGTATTGATTGCTTCCGGAATCGGAACCTTTTTGATTTTCTATTTGGGCATTCCGCTGGTTCAGAAGGGAGAGGTGTCCGTTGGCATGATGATTGCCTTTACCAGCTATATCAGCATGTTTTGGATGCCGATCTTAAACCTGAGCAGCTTTTACAATCAGCTGGTTTCCAATCTGGCGGCGGCGGAGCGGGTTTTTGAGATTCTTGATACCGAGCCGGAGGAAAAGGATGAGGATGCCAAGACGATGCCGAAGATAGAAGGTGATATTTGCTTTGAGCGGGTGGTATTTTCCTATGACGGAGAAAAGATTGTGCTGGATGATGTCAGCTTTGACGTGAAGAAGGGAGAAACCATTGCTCTGGTCGGGCCGACCGGCGAGGGCAAGACGACCATTATCAATGCGTTGGCTCGTTTTTATGAGATTCAAAGCGGTAAGATTACTATCGACGGGCAGGATATCAGTGAGGTGTCGCTTTCCAGTCTGCGTTCGCAAATGGGTATCATGACGCAGGATACGGTGCTTTTTACCGGCACGATTGCCGACAATATTCGCTATGGCAAGCTGGATGCAACGCAGGAGGAGATAGAGGAGGCCGCCAAATCGGTGCAGCTTCATGATTTTGTCATGAGCTTGGAAAAGGGCTATGAAACGATGATTAATGACAAGGGCTCTAAGCTTTCGGTCGGGCAGAAGCAGCTGATTGCATTTGCCAGAACTATGATAGCAAAGCCTGCGGTCTTGATTTTGGATGAAGCCACAGCCAGTATTGATACGCATACCGAACGACTGATTCAGCAGGGAATCGCAACGCTGCTGAAGGGCAGAACGTCGTTTATTGTGGCACATCGCCTTTCCACGATTAAGCAGGCGAGCAGAATCTTTTTTATCAAAAACAAGAAGATTTCAGAAATGGGCTCGCATCAGGAGCTAATCGACAAAAGGGGCGATTATTACCATCTGTATATGGCGCAAAGGTCGTAATAGGAGGAAGTATGAGAAAAGGCAAAAAAAACCTAGGCTATTGGGTAGCAGGCGTTTTTTGCCTTTTTTTGCTGCTGATTTTAACGGGCTGTGAAAAAAAGCGGGAGGCGGAACGGCATTTGGCGGAGGAAATCGTTATTCATACTGATTACTTAGAGGAAAAATCCATAGCGCTGCCATATTTTGGCCTGCTGGCAGAGGGAAGAGAAGTTCAGCCTCTTGTCGGAACAGCGACCAGAGTTGAGATCAGCACCTATCAAAAAGCGGCGGCGATTTGCGGTCCTCAAGGCTTTCAGTTTTGGGCAAAGGGGGATTGGGAGTCGTATTGGTATCGAATGGAATTATACCATGCCAAGGAGGATGCGCTGATTTGGCAGCAGGGCTATTTTGAGCGAAGCTTTCAGCCGGAGGGATTGAGTGAAGGAGTTTTGTATGTTCTCAGGCTTGTGCTGCAAACGGGGGAGATGGAATTTTTTTATGATCTGCCCTTTTTTTATCGGGAAGGAATGAATTTTGAAAGCGCCGTTTCCGGTGTTTTAGGCGAGATTCTCGGACGAAGGCAGGAGCAGGAGCTGTTTATGGGCGAGGCGGCGCTGAGAGTGGATGAGGCGGCGCCGGAGGGAAGCATATGGGGGCAGGCAAAGGTCGTTACGGCGATTCGTAAAGAGGGAGGCTTTGAATACTTGGATAAATTTTACCGCTTTGAGGCAGACGGCAGCGGCTCCTATCAGATAGAGGAAAGGATTCGCAACAAAAAAAGAGGCTTTTACGATAAATCTCGAAAAAGTGTGGTGCTGGGAACGGGCGGACAATGGGAGCAGGATGGAGAGCGCTTTGTGTATATTGAGGACGGCGAGGTCTATGCCGGAGATCAGACCAAGGTGCAGGTTTTATACCGAAGGGATGAAATCAATGAGGATTATTTGACCGATGAATTGAATACGCTGTGCTTTCGGCCGATCGGCTGGAAGGAGGGGAGTTACTATTTTTTAGGGTATGGAACCTTTACAGAAGATATTCCTGAGCTGGGCAATCGCAGGGGCGTTGCTTTTTTTGAATGGGATGGACAGGAGCGGAATATTTTGTATTTTGCTGAAGTGGCGGACGCAGAGTTGCAGGCCTATGTGGAGAGCCGGCTTTTTATCGCCGAGGAGCGAGCGGAGATATATTGGCTTAGACAGGGCAGCTATCTGATCGTTGATCTGGCGAAGAAGCGGCTGACTAAGAGTGAGGTGCCCTTCCATGCCGAGCTGGCGGTAGAGCAGGCGTTGCTGTACTGGCAGGCGGAGGAGGGCAAAAAAAATCAGGCGGTTTTGTGGAGTCGTATGCCGGAGCAGGCGATCTACAGCATCTATCAGGAAGGAAAAAACCAAAGGCTTCTGGGAATAGGGCAAAAAGGGATCTATGTGGGGGAATATCAGCTGGAGGATACCTTGGAATATTTGGATCGGCAGGTGGTCTATCCCTTACAGCGAATTGTTCTGTATTCGCCGGAGGGAAAGGAGAAAAAGGCTTTGACGCCGCCGGCCGGCAGTTATTTTGGTTTGCCGGAATTTAGCGGGACAGATAGAGGCTGGGTATCCGTCTTAAAAAGAAAAATTGGAGCGCAGACCCATCGAGGAGAGCAGCGAGTTGATTATGTGGAGGCGGCCAGACAGACTTTTGACTTTAGTGATATCCAGACAGAAAAGCCAGAGGGAAATAGGACGGATAAGGTTTTTTCTGGCGGGCGGACAGAGGATTTTTACGGAGAGCAGCTGCGACTGCTGAGCGGTGCCAGCCAAAGAGCCGAGATAGGGGAACAGAAAATTGCTTGGCTGCACTGGCAGGAGGCAGAGCAGGACAGCTATTATTTGATACAGGCAGGCAAGGAGAGAATTTTGGCAGATAGCTTGCGGCGGGCTTTGCTCAAGGCAAGGAAATATCCGGTCTATCAGATTTTTTATACAAATGGAACCACAAAGGAAAAGCTTTTTGACAGCGAGTGGCAGAAGACGGAGGCAAGAATCGGCAGTTTTCGGGCAATGCCGCAAATGCCCGAGCTGCCAAGGGGCTGCGAGGTAACGGCGCTGTCCATGCTGTTGCAGTACCATGACCCGACAATGCCGGATCGCTTTGCTTTGGCAAAGGAGTTGACCGAATACAGCGCGCCGTTTCAGCGAACATCGGTTTATCAGGTTGATATGAAGGAGGCGTTTGCCGGCTCAATGTATAATTTTAAGGAGCCGGGGCTGGGAGTTTATATTGAGCCGATTTCTCTTTTGGCAAGGCGTTATTTGGGAAGCCGGGCGCATAATATTACCGGCGCCGAATTTTCGCAGCTTTTGACCTTGGTCAGCCATGGGCTTCCGGTGCAGATTATTATTTCGGATATGGCCGCAGCCGTGCCGAGCTCGCTTAAGACCTCGTGGCATACGGAAAACGGATATATGGAAATCACTTATCGGGAGCATAGTGTGGTGGTGGTTGGTTTTGACTCCGCTTTTGTGTACTATGCTGACCCGCTGACCGGCGGGGTGGAAAGAAGTGCAAGAAAAGCCTTTGAAGAGGGGTATCTTTCGTTTGGAAAGCAGGCCATGGTGATTATGGAGGAAAGCAAATAAAGATTATCCCATAAAGCGAGCATTTGCTATCCGGTGCTTATGAAATAAGTGCCGGCGGCAGGCGCCCAACATGGAAAGACGGGAGTGGTAAGGGAATGAAAAGAATTAAAGGTTTGTATCATATTGCTTTGGAGAAAATTTCGGAACGATCTGGTTGGTATTATAGCTTAGATAACTATGCGGACTTATATGAGGTGCAGGGACAGCTAGAACATGGTGAAGGGATAAAGGGCAATGAGCTGAGTTTTTTCTTTTATCCGGAGGGCAGGGTATACACGCCGTTTCCAAAGGAATATGGCGTATATTATGAAAGCTTTGGAGTAGAGTATTTTGAGGAGGCCCTGTATTTTATAAGAGCGGATTTTAATCGGGAGGAGCTAAGTATTTATAAATATGCACCGGCAGAGGAGCAGCTGGAGCAGCTAAAGGCCTTTGATTTAAAGGAGCTTTCGCTTTATAATATCAGGTTGGCAGTTCCTCCGCTGATGCTTACGGCAGAAAACAGGGAAGCAGGAAAATTGGAAATTTATTATCCCGAAAAAATGAGTATGGAATTAGCTGATAGGGAAAGCTTTTGCTTTCGGCGGGGAGATTGCTTTTATTTTTCGAGCTGGGGGGAGGAGGGCTGCGATGAGGCGAACCAGCCGACTATGGAGTATCGGTATTATGAAACTTATGTAGTAAAAGATAAAAGCGGTGAGGTGATAGAAAGCGGGATAGGAGCGCTGGAGCGTATGCCGGACGGAACATGGCTTATTGTTTAGTGAGGATTTAAACGGTAAATTCTCAAAGCAGTTTAGTCTTTTTAAGAAGCTGTATTTTACTGAAAGGAACTCGAAGGCTGAAATGAGAAAATTGAGGCTTCAAGCGAAAAAACCGAGGGAAGGCTTGATAAAAATAGATACTTCCTGTATAATTTAAGTCAGAAGAATCGCTTTGGAGAGAAGCCGGTATCTTTTAGCGCCAGGTGAAGACAAAGGGGCTGTGCAGAAATTGCGGAAAGGGAAACTGTAATGTATGATATTATTATTATAGGAGCGGGAGCTGCCGGCGCGTTTGCTGCGTATGAGCTGGCGCGGGCGGAAAAGCCGCTTAAGGTGCTGATGATAGACAAGGGGCTTTCCTTGAAGGATCGGATTGCTGCCAAGGATGCAAAGGCCAAGGGAGATAAAGTGCTGGGAAGCCGCTATAATATCATGGAGGGCTTCTTTGGAGCGGGCAGCTTTTCGGACGGCAAATACAATATTACGACCAGCTTTGGCGGAGATCTGCATAGCTATATCGGTGTAGGTAAGGCGATGGAATTGATGTGGGAGGTCGATGCCATCAACATGAAGATGGGCGGAGGGGATGCCAAGCTTTATTCGACCTCTACCGGTGATTTGAAAGCAAGGGCGCTGCGGCATGACCTGCATTTGTTGGATGCGCAGGTACGGCATTTAGGAACAGATAGAAATCTGATTATTGCCGAGAATATGTATCGGGCGATCAAGGATGTGGTGGATATTCGCTTTGAAACAGCGGCACTGGATATTGAAAAAAAGGGAGAGCTGTTTGAGGTCGTTACCGAAAAGGAAAGCTTTATCGCCAAAAAAGTGATTGTTGCGACCGGCAGAGTTGGTTCGCGCTGGGTAAATAAGATATGTGAAAAATTTGAGATTCCGACGGAAAGCAATCGAGTGGATATCGGCGTGCGGGTAGAGCTTCCGGCTTTGATTTTTAAGGATATTACGGATGAGGTCTATGAGAGCAAGATTGTCTATAAAACGGCAAAATACAATGACCAGGTTAGAACCTTCTGCATGAACCCGCATGGTGAGGTAGTAATTGAAAATTATGGAGATATTTTAACGGTCAATGGACATAGCTACGCCGATCCGGCTAAGCACACGGAAAATACAAATTTTGCGCTTTTGGTGTCAAATCATTTTACCAAGCCCTTCAAGGACAGCAACGAATATGGGGCATCCATTGCCAGATTGAGCAATATGCTGGGCGGCGGCGTGCTGGTGCAGCGCTTTGGTGATTTGGAGCGGGGCAGAAGAAGTAATGAGCATCGGATGCGGCAATGCTTTACCAGACCGACATTGGATGCTACACCGGGAGATTTAAGCTTGGTTATTCCCAAAAGGCAGCTGGACGCGATTATTGATATGATTTATGCACTGGATAAGATTGCTCCGGGAACGGCGAATGAGGATACGCTGCTGTATGGTGTGGAGGTAAAATTCTACAATTCGCGCGTAGCGGTGGATGAACAGTTGCAGACCAATGTCAAAGGGCTTTATGTGCTGGGAGATACCTCCGGTGTGACGCATTCGCTTTCACAGGCAGCGGCCAGCGGGATATTTGTTGCTCGGGAGCTGATGGTGGAAGCAAGGTAGACTGGAGCCGAGAGGAATTGGAATTTAGAACGAAAATAGAAGGGAAAGGCAAGAATTTTGAAGAAAATTGAAATACCGGCGGCAGTCGCCGAGGTATTAGATGTATTAGAGCGCAGCGGCGAGGAAGCGTATATCGTTGGAGGCTGCGTGCGGGACAGCATCATGGGGAAAGAGCCCAAAGACTGGGATATTACGACCTCGGCGCTGCCCGAAAAGATCAAGAGCCTCTTTCCGAGGACCGTCGATACCGGCATTAAGCATGGCACGGTGACGGTGCTGCGGCAGAAAGAAGCGATTGAGGTAACGACCTTTCGGGTCGATGGAAAATATGAGGATCACCGCCGTCCGAAAGAGGTCAGCTTTACCAAATCCTTGCAGGAGGACGTTGCCAGACGGGATTTTACGGTAAATGCCATGGCATATTCGCCGCAGCTGGGCTTGATAGATTATTTCGGCGGACAGGAAGATCTGCAAAGAGGTCTGATTCGGTGTGTGGGCAAAGCGGAGGAACGATTTGAGGAGGACGCACTGCGAATGATGAGGGCCATTCGCTTTGCTGCGGTACTGCATTTTGAGATTGAAATGGAAACCGCGGAAGCGATAGGACGAAAGCAGAGCTTGCTGAGGGCGGTCAGTCAGGAGAGAATTCGGGTGGAATTTGTCAAAACCCTGGCCAGCGATTATCCCGAATATTTATCTTATTTTGCACAATATGGGCTGGCAGAGCATTTTATTTCCGAACTGAAGCTGCCGGCATTGCTGGAGGAGAATTTTTACGGCGTGTTGAAAAAATTGCCGGCGGAGCGGCTGAGCCGATTGTCGTATTTGCTTTGCCGGCTGGGAGCTGGAGCAGAGGCGGCGCAAAAAGCTAAGCGGCTTTTGCGCAGATTGACCTTTGACAATCACACATTGGCGGTGGTGACAGCAGTTGTGGCCAATCGGGGCGCAGTCGTTGAACGGCAGGCTTATTTTTTTCGCAAAATGCTTTCCCTGCTGGGAGAAGAAGTGTTTGAGCTGCTGCTGCAGATTGAATCGGCGGAGGGAGGAATCCCATGGAGCGAGTCGGCACCGTATTTTGAGGAAGCAAAGAAGCAGCCAGTTCGGATTGCCGATTTGGCGGTGGGCGGAGAAGATATCCTAGCGCTGGGACTGGCCGAGGGCAAAAGGGTCGGTCAGCTTTTGGAGGCACTCCTTCAGGTTGTGTTGTGTAATCCGGCAGAAAATACCAGAGAGCGCTTGATGCAGATTGTCGCTGAAATGGCGGGGCGGTATTCTTGCTAGCGGGGCTTGACTGGCGAGCTCTGCTTTGGCGGAGAGAAGAAAGCACTTGACGGAAGCGGCTTCGGTGCTTGGAATCGACTGGAAGCGATTTGGTTTTGTCGCAGGAGAAAAAGGGATTTTATTTCATTTTGACAGTTAGAGAAAAGCAGGCAGGATTCAACAAGGAGAAAATGAAAACAGGAAGGAGAAAAGTATGGAGCAAAAATCGGAAAAAACTATTTTGTTTGTCACCTCGGAAAGCGGCCCGTATAAAGCTTCGGGCGGCTTGGCGGATGTAGCGGAGGCTCTGCCGGTGGCGTTTCAAAAACAAAATATCAATATGGTCAGAGTGATGCCCAAGTACAGGGGAATTGAAGAAAAATATCCCTTGAAAAAACGGCATGAGTTTATCGTAGAGATTACGAACCGGCCGATGGTAGCGGCAGTTTATGAGCATGAGCTGGATGGAATCACGACATACTTTATTGGAAACGCTCCTTTCTTTGAAAGAGATAATTTGTACGGCTATGAGGACGACAGCGTTCGGTTCGGCTTTTTCTGCAAGGCAGTGATTGAAATGCTGATTTCGATTGGCCTAAAGCCGGAGGTAATCCATGCGAATGACTGGCAGACAGCTCTGATCGGCATCTTCTTGAAGCAGGATTATGCGAGTCTTGACTTTTATCGGGACATCAAGTTGGTATTCACCATCCACAATCTGCAATATCAGGGAGTGTTTGAGAAGGATGTGCTGGAGAAGCTGAATTTATCGCCCAAATATTTTAACAGCGAGGCGGTGGAATACTATGGCAAGGTCTGCTTTATGAAGGCAGGAATTGTGTATTCCAATGCGATTACTACGGTCAGTCAAAAATACGCCAAGGAGATTCAGACCTCCGAATTTGGCTATGGCTTAGACGGGCTGCTGCGCAAGTATTCGCATAAGATTTATGGCATTATTAATGGCATTTACTATGACAAATATGATCCGGCAACGGACGATTCCCTAGCGTTTCGATTCCATGCCAAAAACTATAAAAAAGAAAGAAGCAAGCAGAAAAAAGCCTTTCGAGAGCAGATTGGCCTAGAGCCATCCGATGAGCCGCTGATGGGAGTAGTGACCAGACTGGCGGAGCAAAAGGGGATTGACTTGATTCTTGCGGCAATGAAAAAATTGGCAAAAGAGGGGATTCAATTTGTGGTTCTCGGCTCGGGAGAAATTTATTACGAAGCGGCATTGAAGGAGCTTGCCAAGCAATATCCGGGGCAGATTGCTGTCATTACGGAATTTAATCCGGCGGTGGCCAGACAAATCTACGCATCGGTGGATATGTTTTTAATGCCATCCCTGTTTGAACCCTGCGGATTGTCGCAGATGTATAGCCTGCGCTACGGCGCGGTGCCGATTGTGCGCAATACCGGCGGCTTAAGTGATACAATTATCGGCTATGAGGATGATCCAGAGCATGCCACGGGCTTTCGCTTCCATAATTATTTTTCCAATGATTTTATCGAAGCAATTCGGCGCGCAATCAGTTGCTTTAAGGATCAAAGGCTATGGAATGAGATTATGCAAAGAGGCATGGCGACTCGTTTTTCATGGGATGGCAGCGCGAAGGAATATTTGGCGCTGTATCAAACGATTTTAGAGGATGAGGACAATTGAGAACGGAGAAGCAAAGTCAGTGAAAAGAGTGTTTACCGCAATTGCAGCAGGAGTCTTGCTCCTGCTGCTTGTCGGATATATTTTTTATGTTCGGCCAAATTATTATTTGTTCAACGGCGGAAAAATCGAATTTGTTTCGGAGCTTCGTCAGGAATTTATTCAAGGGCAATATTTGCAGCTGCTGCCGCATGAGGATGCGCTTTATTTGTGCAGTCGGGAGGGCTTGGAAAAAAGAGGCGTCGATGGCGGGAGCGAGTGGACGAAGCCCTTTCAAATGTTGTCGCCGCTGCTGAAACGGGCAGGAGATTATTTTGTGGTGGCGGATATCTTGGGACATGATGCCTTTCTTTTCCATAAAAGCGGGTTTATAGCAAGCGTAAGGGAAAATTTGCCGATCATCGGAGCATGGCTCAACGAAGGAGGGCAATTGGTGCTGGTACTGGAATCGGATTTGGAAAATCGGATCAAGGTATACAGCAAGGAAGGGGTTCCCTTGATTGAGAGAGGCTCGGTGCTGGAGCAAGACGGTTATCCGATTACAACAGCGCTATCCGGCAGCGGTATTCATTTTGTTACTTCCTATGCCGATGCCTTAAGCGGAAATATTCGCTCGAAAATAACCATGTTTGGCTTTGCTGATTATCATGAGGATTTGGATGAATTTATTGTCCGCGCCGATGTTTATGAGGGTGAGCTGATGCCGGAGCTGCATTATTTCGAGGAGAAAATGCTGTGGGTAATTGGGAATGCCTCGGCTTATCTTTATCCGATGTCGGCCAGCAAGGAGGTCTACGCGGCTCCTATGCGGCTGGAGATGAGCGGCGATGTGCTGGAGGTGCAGTATACCGAAGGAGAGGTGCTGATTTTCAGCGATACCAAGGAGAGCGGAGATCGCCGCTATTGTCTGCGGGTGTATCATCTGGACGGGGAGCTGCTGCATGAGCTTTTTTTTACGCAGCCTCCCAATTTGATTTGCGCGCAGGGGAAAAACTATTTTGTTCTGGATCAGGCGAAGATCACAAAATATCGTGGTAATAAGATGATTTGGGAATATCCATTTTATGAAAGACTGGACGCTTTTTATGAAATCGCACCGAATCGCTACCTTTTGATTAAGCCGATGGGCTATACCGTGTGGAAAACCAAGGCGATGTATTGAGAACGCCTCATGAACAGCCGAGCATAGTAAAAAAGCAGGCTATAAGGAACTTTGGCTGGCTTTTCCGTAAGGCATTGCATTGGCTGGAAACGCAGGAAGATGGGCTGCCAAGGAACAAAGGAAAGCGCGGCCTTGGGCAAACGAGCATAGCGAAAAAGCAAGGCTATAAGGAGCTTTGGCGGCTTTTCCGTAAGGCATTGCATTGGCTGGAAGCGCAGGAGGATGGGCTGCCAAAGCGCAGAGAAAGGCGCAGTCTTGGGCAGGTGAGCATAGCGAAAAGATGAGCTTATAAAGTATGCCAGCTGGTTTTTTCAGAGATGTGATGGGAGAAATGGCGGAAGCAGGAGAGATTGGATATAAAAATAAAAAATAATGGAAGAAAGTACAAGACTTTTTGCAGGTTTTTTGATAAAATAGGAAAAGGGCAGTCTCTGCTGGCGCGGTCAATGGAGTGCGCCGGAGGCGGAGCCCATCTTTTTCAGACAGTGAGTTCGCTTAGGCGAAGAGAAAAGTAGAGAAAGATTTAAGCCAGCGCTGTGAGGCGGCGGAGAGGTTATAAAAGGCGAGGGGAGTAATTATGTTAAACATGGCGGATATTGTGATTATTGGGATTTTGCTGTTGGGAATTGGCTTGGGGGCGCTTTTGGGAGTGATTAAGATGGTGCTTTCTCTTTTTTCCTCCTTCATCGCAGTGATTATTACCTTCTTCGTACAGCCCTTGCTGCTGCCGGTGCTGGAGAAATATACTCCGCTTTATGGGAAGCTAGTGGAGCTGATAGCCCGCAATGTGGATTTGACAGCCTTGGCGGATAAGCTGGCGAATCCGGAAGCCTCTAAGGCTTTATCTGCTTCGGAGGGGCTGGAGTTAAGCCCGCAGATATTGGCGCTTTTGGGTAAGCGATTGAGCAAAGGAGATGTGCTGGAGAGCATTCAAATGCAGATCAGCCATAATTTGGCGGGGATTGCGCTGCAAATTCTTTCATTTTTTATCGGATTTGTGCTGGTGCTGATTGTATTCGGCGTTGTCAGTTGGCTTTTGTCCGGCGTCGGCAAGCTTCCGGTTATCAAGGAGGTCAATAAGGCGGCGGGAGCGGTACTGGGCGGCCTTCTCAGCCTGCTGCTGATTTGGATTGGGATGCTGGCGCTTAATTACTGGTTCAGTACAGGGCAGCATCTGGATATTTTGCTTTTGATCAAGGATTCTTTGGTGGCGAAATATTTTTATCAGTATAATTTTTTGGTGTATTATTTGATCTTGCTGCAATAGACAGCCTGCGGCGGGAGAGATGCCGATGAACGGGCAGGAAGCGAAATATGAGATGATAGCGAAAATAGAGAATTTGCAAAAGCAGTATCAGGGTTTAAAGGTGATTGAGGATTTGAGCTTTACTCTGAAAAGGGGAGAGATCGTTTGCCTATTGGGGCCGTCTGGTGCCGGTAAGACGACGCTTTTAAATATTATGGCGGGTTTGGCTGCTCCCGATGAGGGAGTATGTCAGATTACGGACAGGATATCTTATGTTTTTCAAGAGGATCGGCTTCTGCCTTGGAAAAATGTGCTGGAAAATGTGATGTTTTCCAGTACCAGGCAGGATACGGACAAGGCGAAGGGAATCTTAGAAAAGCTTGGATTGATAGATTTTTGTAACTATTATCCGGCGCAGCTAAGCGGCGGGATGCGGCAGAGGGTGGCGATTGCCAGAGCCTTTTATGCCGAGGGAAATCTTTTGTTGATGGACGAGCCGTTTCAGTCGCTGGATATAGAGCTGCGGCTTCGCTTGCTCAAGGAACTGGTTGGATTATGGGAGGTGAGAAGGAATACGATTTTTTTTGTAACACACAGCTTGGAGGAGGCGGTATTGATCGGGCATCGGATATGGATCATGACGGGAGCACCGACAAAAATAAAGAAGGAATTTAAGGTTTCCAAGGCTCCTTCGGAGAGAATGCTGGTGGAATTTAAGGAGTTGAAAAAGGAAATAGAAAATGAGCTTATGCGGGTTAAATAAGCGAGTCAGAGAAGAAATGCCTGCTTCGGTGCAGAAAATGGTTTTGCATAGGTGGGAAAGCAGGAGCTTCTGAATTAGGAGAATATGGAGTTAGGAGATTTTATGAAGACGAATTTTTTAAGAATAATGAGTTTGGGTCTGCTGCTGATGCTTTTGACAACGGCATGTACGACCAAGACTAATCCGACGGATTCGGCGTATGCCAATACAGAAACGGCACAGACAACGCAGACGGAGCAGAAGCAGGAGGAGGCCAAGACGGAAACACCTGCTACAGAAACGGGTACGAGCGAAACGGAAAATCAGGAAAGCAAAGCGGAGCAGCCGGCTACTGAGGAATATGGCGATAGAATTTTTCAGGTGGTTGTGCCAGCGGGAGTGCCGACAATCGGCTTGGCAAAGCTGTTTAAGGAAAGTCCGGAGATTGGAGGCGCCAAAATGGTCTATGAGAGCATTGTGGCAACAGATACTTTGGCTCCGAAGCTGATTTCGGGTGAAGCGGATTTTGCTGTGGTTCCCTCCAATTTGGCAATCATGGTCTATAATAAGGGAGCACAATATCAATACGCCGGAGCGACTTCTTGGGGCGTACTCTATCTGGCATCGGCGGATGAATCCGTTCAGAGCTGGGAGGATTTGAAGGGCAAGACTATAGCAATGATCGGCAGAGGCCTTACACCGGATCTGACGCTGCGCTATCTGATGGCGCAGAACGGGCTTACACCGGATACGGATGTGACCTTTGAATATGTGGCTGGAGCGACGGAGCTGGCTCCGATGTTTTTGTCGGGCAAGGCAAGCATTGCCCTTTTGCCGGAACCAATGCTGACACAGGTTTTAACGAAAAAGCCAGAAACCAAGGTAGTTTTTGATATTCAGGAGGAATGGAAAAAGGCAACCGGTGGAGAGAGCTACCCGCAGACGGCTGTTCTAATCAAGAAGGAAATCATTGAATCGTATCCGCAGCTGACGGAGGCATTTTTGACGGAATTGGCGGCTAGTGTTGACTTTGCCAATACCGATCCGCAGACGGTCGGTACATATATGGAGGAATTGAGCGATAGCATGAAGGCGGCGATTGTTGCCAAGGCAATTCCAAATTGCAATCTCCTGTTTAAGGATGCGGCTGGGGCAAAGCAGGCATTGGAAATTTATTTGGAGAAGTTGATGGAATTTGATCCGAAAAATATCGGAGGAAAGATGCCGGATGAAAATTTTTACTATCAAAAATAAAGACAAGCCTCGTGTCGGTTCTGATTATGAGGGCAAGCGAGCGCTTGACGGAATAAATAAAGAGGATACCGTAAATATATCAGGCATGAAAAGAAATGATAAAGTCTTATTTCTGATGGGAACAGGGCTCCTGCTGCTTGGCTGGAGCCTCCTTTCTTATGCTTTGCAGCAGCCGATTTTGGTGCCGAGTCCGGCGGCGACTTTTTGGGAGCTGTGCCGGATTGTTGGGGAAAATACCTTTTGGCAGACGATTGGAATTACTCTGCTGCGTTTTTTTGCTGGTTTTTTGATCACAATGCTGTTGGCGATGTTGCTGGGCGCTGCGGCGGGATTGCGGCGGGATTTTGCGCTGCTTTTTGCGCCCTTTATTGCGCTGATTAAAGCAGTTCCGACCATGGCAATCATTTTGCTGGCGATTATTTGGCTCAAATCGAATGCTGCGCCGATACTGGTCGTATTTTTGATTTCCTTTCCGGTGCTGTATGGCAGCTGGAAAGCGGGAATGGAGCAAACCGACACAAGATTGCTGGAGATGGCAAGGGTTTTTCGAGTTGACTTTTTTCGACAATTGCGCGAAATATATCTGCCATCAGCAAAGCCCTATGTCTGGGCAGGGATCTCCTCGGCGTTGGGACTGGGATTTAAGGTAGGGATTGGCGCGGAGGTGCTGTGCCAGCCAAAATATGGAATCGGAAGTGCGTTTCAAATTGAAAAAGCCAATTTAAACACAGCCGGTGTTTTTGCTTGGGCAATCCTTTGCGTACTTCTGGCAGCAGGCTTGGAGCTGTCGGTAAAAAGGCTGGTTCTGCGGATAGAGAAATAAGCATTAACTCCTTGCTTTTAACAGCGGAGCTTTTGAAGGCGATTAGTCTGCTGAAAAAGCATGGGAAATGTCGGGGAAAAAATAGATTTATCTAAAATTTTTTAAATTCTTCTTGACATTTCGCTCTTATTGTATTAATATAATAACACAATAAGACAACGAAAAGGAAGGAGGATTTACAGTGTGGCAGATGGATTCCAATCGTCCGATCTACATTCAGCTGGTAGAGAGGATTACGCGTGAAATTATAGCCGGAAAGTATCAGCCGGGAGAAAAGATGCCGACGGTTCGGGAGTTGGCGGAGGCGGCCAGAGTTAATCCGAATACGATGCAGAAGGCGTTTTCTCAGCTGGAGCAGGAAGGAATGCTTTATACTGATCGAACAGTGGGAAGATATGTAACCGGGGACAGGGAAAGGATTAAGGCGAAGGGCAGGACTCTGGCTCTCCAATTAGGAGAGGGCTTTTTAGTAGATATGCGGTCTTTGGGATTGAGCGAGGCCGAAATCATTGAAATTTTAAAGGAATTGATGAGTGAAGGAAAAGAGGATTTGATGAGGAGGGACATATGAAGATAGAGATGATTCAGCTGGGTAAAAAATATGGAAGCTTTCCAGCCTTGCAGCAGGTCAATTTGACTCTGGGACAGGGACGGATTATTGGTCTTCTGGGGCCGAACGGCTCGGGAAAAACTACGCTGATCAAGCTGCTGAATGGTTTGATTCAGCCAAGTGAGGGACAAATTTTACTAGATGGACAAAAACCGGGGGCGTACTCGAAATCCAAGATTTCTTATCTGCCCGATAAATCCTATTTAAACTCTCAAATGACAGTAGAGCAGCTGGTAGACCTGTTTACCGATTTTTATTCGGATTTTAATGTGCCGAAGGCGGATAATTTGTTGAAAAGCTTAAATATTCCGATTCAGAAGAAATTAAAAACTCTGTCCAAGGGTACGCAGGAAAAGGTGCAGCTGGCGCTGGTGATGAGCCGTGAAGCCGAGGTATACTGTTTGGATGAGCCGATTGGCGGGGTCGATCCGGTAGCGCGGGACTATATCCTGCAAACCATCATCTCTCAGTACAATCGCAATGCAACCGTTATCATATCCACTCACCTGATCTATGAGGTGGAGAATATACTGGACGATGTTATTATGATTAAGAATGGAAGGATCTTTTTGTATGATTCGGTGGAAAATATCAGAGAGAGAGAAAGAAAGTCGGTCGATGAGATGTTCAAGGAGGTAATGAGATGGTATTAAAGCTTGTCAAGCATGAAATAAAATATTTGGGCAGATATCTTTTGCTGATTTGGGCTGGACTTTTGCTGATGGTCATATCGCAGAGAATTTTGACTGAATTTCTAAACAGCGAAATCCTATTGATTTCGGTGATGGCGACGATGGCGGTGCCGCTGCTGATTATGGCGCTGGTTTCCTTTTATCTGGTAACCTTTGTCGTGGTTGTGCTACGTTTTTATCAAAATATGTTTACGGGGGAAGGCTATCTGACCTTTACTCTGCCGGTCAAGGTGTGGCAAATTATTTTCTCCAAGCTGGTTGTGGGCGCGCTTTTTATGTTTATACCGCTTTTGGTAAGCGCTTTGACGGTGTTGAGCTATATCAAAAACGAAGAAATCTGGTATAGGATCATTCAGCTGGTTCAGGCCCTTTTAAATAATGACTATATCATTCCACTGCTGATACCGACACTTGCCACTATGTTTTTTGGGCTTTTTGTGTCCATCCTGGATTTTTATCTGGCAATGAGCTTTGGACAGCTGGCCAATCGCAATAAGGTGATTTTTTCTATTATTGCCTATATCGGGGTCTATACAGTAAAGCAGTTTTTATCAACCTGTGTGATGGTGACTCTCCTTGCGGTAAATGAATTCGATATGCTGATAAATACGCCGAAGCCGATGCTGGAAACAATGACGGGAATAGGCTTGGTTTTTACGATCATAGTG
This sequence comes from Eubacteriales bacterium, assembly GCA_041844915.1. Lineage (GTDB taxonomy): Bacteria > Bacillota > Clostridia > Lachnospirales > Vallitaleaceae > W11650. The sequence goes on along the minus strand of JBGZBY010000084.1, from coordinate 14,458 downwards.
CTGATAATAGAATGGCTTTTGGTCAACTATCTCTGCAAGCACAAGCTGAATCTGGAATAGGATTCTTTAGCGGAGATTAAGCGCCGGAGAGAGATTGATAAAGAAAGGCGGGGATTTGACGAAGGAGCGGAAGCCATCGTGCCCTCAAATCTCCTGTCATAAAAAGCTACAGTTTCAAAGCTTCTTTTAGTGTCATCCTTTCTATGATATTTTGTACCAGCAGAACCTTTCTGTTATCTTTTATATACACTTCTGTGTTTAAATTTAATTTTAATTGCAATGCCTGCGATTTTACAGTAAAATTATTCTCAGATATATTTTTTCGCATAAATAAAGTGTGTCATAAAAGCACATGGTTTGGAATTCTCTTTACCATGTGCTTTTCTTGTTTTTAAATTTAGTTTTTCATTTTTTTAGGGGCTATTTTGCAACAGCAATCAAGCCTAAGCCAAGCCGGATTTTTAAAGCTTGCGGAGGGCTTAACGAAGGGATGTGGCCGCGGCAAGCGGCTTTTCCTAAAGAAGGCTTCTGTCGCAGCCTTGCCCTAGCCAGTATCTTAATGAGTTTAAAGCTTGCGGAGGACTTAACGAAAGGATATAGCCGCGGCAAGCAGCTTTCGTGGATTATTTAAAAATAGGGAATGTCGTTTCTTTTTGCCATGGTAGCCCTAAAATTTTGGCAAAAATGGGCGCCTCGTCCAGTAGAGTAATCTCGTCCAGATGAATATAGGGCTTAATTTCCGGACCCTTTATCAGCAGAGTGGTTTTAAGGTTTGGCTGGCTGGGCAGAAATCCATGAGTAGCAACATAGGAATGCGGGATTTGGGAAACTGGCATGAGGTATTGCTCTAAAATCTCCTGAACGAAGGAATAGCCGTCGCTTGCTTCCAGAACATAGGAAAACGGGCCGTTCAGCTGAAAACGAAGCTTTGCCTCGGCACGCGTGTAGCAAGCTTTAAAAGGTTTTTCTGGAAGGGCAAGCAGAGCATCGAGCATAAGCTCGACTTGGCTTTGCAGTTTCATATCCTCTGGAGCGTTGAGATATAAATGGAGCGAGCCGTCTGCTGCCGCGCTGTAGACCTTCCATTTGGTAATTTGGTTCTGTTCATCCGTTTGCAGAAGCCCCAGATCCTTCAGCAGGCGATTGAAAGAAATAGCAGTTTGATAATCTTGAAAGCCATGATCGCCGAAAATGGCAAAGGTGCTGTCTTCATAGATGCCCATTTCCTTGGTCAGCCAGATGATTTCCTCAACGCGGCTGGCGGCAGAGAGCAGAGCAGCTTTGGCTTCGCCGGAAAACACGCCGTGATGATGGCGAGCGGAGTCCAGCTCCGTCAGATGCAGAGCGGCCAGATTTGGCTTTTTTTTGCGCAGGATATCTTTAAACAGCGCCGCCGAAAAATTATCCAGATAAGGTTGTTCCTTGCCCTTGGCCTTCGGGGCGTGGCGAAGTGCATCAAAAAGCAGAGAGCGAGTGCCGGTTTTCCAAAAAAGGGAAACTTGGCTTTCGCCGGTATGGGAAAAAATTTCCGGAAAGTTATAGGTGATGACCTTGCTGCCTGCCATAACGGGATAGAGCACCGCTGCCGAGGTCAGACCGGCGGAATAGGCAGCATCAAAAAGGGTTGGAGCCTGAATGTCTTTCTCATACCAGAACCAGTCCTGAGTTGGCGACTTGGCCGGATCGGGAATCTCGTTGTTGTAGATTCCGTGAACAGCGGGAGCAGTGCCGGTGATGATACTGGTATGACAGGGATAGGTCAGGCTGGGATAAATTGGCGCGACCTTAGGGAAATAGGCGCCGTTTTCGATAAAGTCCTGAAAGACGGGCAGATGCTTAAAAACGGCATGATCTTTAGCGTTTAGGGCGTCAATGGAAATTAGGATTAAATATTTGCTCATAAGCGACCTCTCTTTATTGATGATGTGAAAAAACTGCTGCATCAGGGCTTACCCAAGCAGCAGTTTCGTCTTCTTACGCTTCCACTAAAAAAGGCTTTAAATCTTCTAAAATTTCAGCAATCTCATCCGTGTCATGTATTTTTAATGTGATTGGCTTCGATAGATCCAGACTGAAGATACCCATGATCGACTTGGCGTCGATTACATATCTGCCGGAAACCAGATCGAAGTCTGCATTGTACTTGGCAACGATGTTTACAAAAGATTTTACCTTATCAATGGAGTTCAGAGATACAAAAACAGTATTCATTGCTTTCCTCCTTTTAACATGATAAACGGATACCGAAATATCCTTCGTAGCTTGCGACATGCCCGCATGCTTAAAGCTATGGCATAATCACTTCATTTTTACTATATCACAGCCCGCCGGATAGTCAAGTTAAAAAATCATTACAAATCAAGGCGGCGGTGAAGGAGGAAGCTTTCGCTTTCTTTCCTTGTCAGTGCTCTGATTTTATCTTAGAATCCCCTAGCACTTTATTTTACGGCTCTTAATTACGGCTCGGTTTGCTCATAGAGAATGTGTAGCTTTTGATATGGACTGTGGCATTTGCCCCCTAGATAAAAAATTGCTTGCCGAATGTGGAGAATGCCGCTATAATCATTACATTAAACAAAAGGAGCAGAGCATGGAAAAAAAGGAAGTTTTTAATATAGAGCAGGCAAAAAGGAAGATTGCGGCGAAGGAAGAGAGGAAGCAAAAAACAGTATCCATCATAACGCTGGGCTGCAAAGTCAATCAATATGAAAGCGAAGCGATTCGGGAAATTTTTCTGGCAGACGGCTATCGGGAATGTTCCGAGCAGGAGGCGGCCGATGTCTATGTGGTCAATACCTGCACGGTGACCAATATTGCGGCAAAAAAGTCCAGACAAATGCTGACGCGGGGGAAGAAAAAAAATCCGCACTGCGTGGTTATTGCTGTCGGCTGCTATGTGCAGAGGGAGCATGAGAAGCTTAAGGAGAGCATGGGTATTGATATTTTAATCGGTAATCATCGGAAAAAAGAAATTCTGCGACTGCTGGATGAATTCTATCAGAGCAGGGAAATTGTCGATGTTGTTGAAGATAGCTATCGTAGGCCGGAATATGAGGAGCTTAAGCTCACAGGGCGTCATGAGAAAGCCAGAGCGACGGTTAAGGTACAGGATGGCTGCAATCAGTTTTGCACCTACTGCATCATTCCTTTTGCTCGTGGCGGAGTTCGCAGTCGCAGGCCGGAAGCGGTCTTAGAGGAAATCAGAGCTTTGGTCGGAGAGGGCTATCAGGAATTTGTCATAACCGGAATCCATCTAAGCTCATATGGGCTTGATTTTTCGGAGAGTTTCGGGTTGATTGAGCTTTTGGAGGAGATAGATAAAATAGAAGGAGTGCGGCGAATCCGTCTAGGCTCGCTGGAGCCAAGGCTGATTACACTGGAATTTGCCGAAAGAATTGCCGGATTGAAGCATATTTGCCCGCATTTTCATTTATCTCTGCAAAGCGGCTCAGACGGCGTGCTGGAAAGAATGAACCGACGGTATCGGACGGCGGATTTTGCAGAGGGGGTTCGGCGGCTGCGCCAGGTGTATGAAGCACCGGCGATAACAACGGATATTATTGTCGGCTTTCCGGGTGAAAGCGACGCTGAATTTGAGGAAAGCCGGAGATTTGTGGAAGCGATCGGCTTTGCCGCCCTTCATGTCTTTAAATATTCCAGACGGGACGGAACAAAGGCGGCGGAGATGGAGAATCAGGTGGCGGAGGAAATAAAAAACAAAAGGAGCGCGGAAATGATCGCTTTAGGAGAGAGGGCGCAAAAAAGCTATTTGCAGGATTTTATTGGAAAGCAGGCAAAAATTTTACCGGAAGAAATAGTGGAGATGGATGGAGAAACGCTTTTAACGGGGCATAGCCGTGAATATATCAAAGTCTATTTGCCAGTTGAAAAAGACTTGTCCGGAGAAAGAATAGTCTTATTCCGACGCCTTTTTGCCGATGGAATGAAGGCGGAGTTGGCGGAATGATCTTGAAACATTTTTATAAAATCCTTCATCAAAATGAGGTCGGTCAGGGCAGGGGTTTTTGAGTGAGATAAGAAAGAGAAAAGAAAAAACCTTTAAAATAAAAGGTTTTTTGGACGAGAAAAAATATTTTAAATATTTTAAAAAGCACTTGATTTTGCAGGATTGTTGATGTATAATTGCATTTATATTTTAGAGATGCCATAAAAACCAAAAAAATAAAGGTTTGTAAAAGATCTCAAAAGTGAAGGAAAATGAAAATGAGTTGCAAAAAAAGAAAGGGGAAATTTTTATGAAGAGAATGTTAGCCTTATTGCTGGGCTTGGCGATGGTGGTGACCGCCTGCGGCAATTCCGGCAGCGCGACTACGACCACGACGGAGAACAAGACGGAAGCTCAAACGGAAACGACGGCTCAAGCTGGCGAGGAGGTAAAAATTGGAATGCTTGCACCGCTAAGCGGACCGGTGGCTGAGTATGGAGTCGCTTCCAGCAACGGAACGAAGCTGGCATTTGAAAAGCTGAATGCTGAAAATTATTTGGAGGGAAGGAAGATTACTCCGGTTGCTTACGATACAGAGGCTGATCAGACGAAGGCGGTCAATTTGTTTAATAAGCTGGTGAGCAATGATAAGGTTGTTGCTCTGGTGGGGGCGGTTATTTCCTCCACATCGCTGGCGGTAGCGCCGGTTGCGCAGGAGGAAAATATTCCGATGATTACCCCGACTGGAACACATCTGGATATTACTCCAGATTATCCGAATGTATTCCGCGCTTGCTATATTGATCCCTATCAGGGAATGCTGGCAGGGCAATTTGCCGTAGAAAATCTAGGTGTGAAGAAGGTAGCGATCGTTTACAATGTCGGCAGTGACTATTCGGTTGGCTTGGCAGAGGAATTTAAGAAGGTGGTAGAGGCGGCCGGACTTGAAATCACCAATAACGAGGGTTACAACGAGGAAGATAAGGATTTCAGCGCGCTTGCAGCTAAGATCAAGGCAGGGGCGCCGGAGTTGGTGTTTGTACCGGATTACTACAATAAGGTAGGAACCTTGGTTGGTCAGCTGAAAACCGCTGGCGTAGAAGCTAATTTCTTAGGCGGAGATGGCTGGGATGGCGTCTTGGCAAACTATGCGAAGGAAGTTGAGGGCTGCTATTATCTGACTCACTTTTCGGTAGCGGATACCAATGATAAAGTGACGAAGTTTGTAAATGCATACAAGGAAAAATATGGTATGGAGCCGAGTTCCTTTGCTGCTCTGGGCTATGATGCCGGTCAGGTGATTGTTGAGGCGATCAAGGTGGCGGGCTCTACGGATCCGGATGCGATAGTTAAGGCGCTGAATAGCTTGCAGTTTGAAGGAATCACCGGCGTTCTCCGGTTTGATGAGGACGGCAATCCGAAAAATAAGGATATTACCGTAATCAAGGTGGTAGATGGTAAGGCGGTAGTAGAAACAAAAATCAAAGGAAAATAAGGTCTGACGATAGGGCCGCTGCATTAAGAATACTTGGCACAATGGCATATTTTGTGAAAAATCTTTTAATGTGGCAGCCCTTTCCCGATGATATAAAAGGAGGATATTATGGCTCAGCTGTTCCAACAAGTAATAAATAGTCTTCATGTGGGCAGTATCTATGCTTTGATTGCGTTAGGCTATACGATGGTCTACGGGATTGTTCAGCTTATCAATTTTGCTCATGGAGATATTTTGATGATGGGAGCCTATTTTGCGTTTTTTGGCTTGACGGCTTATCACCTTCCGTTTGGAGTTGCGCTTCTGGGAGCGGTGGTGGTTTGTGCCTTGCTGGGAATGCTGATAGACAGGGTTGCCTATAAGCCTCTGCGCAGCGCGCCGAGAATTTCGGCTCTCATTACCGCGTTGGGCGTGAGCATGCTCTTGGAAAATGGCTTTCGATACCTGTTCGGAGCGGATACCAAGAGGATGCCGGAGATTATCAGTGTGGATAAAGCGCTATATATCGGAGAGGTTCGGATTTCTTATATGACCTTCATTACAATCGGCGTAGCGATTGCCTTTATGCTGCTGCTGCGGTTAATCGTGCATTATACCAAAACTGGCAAGGCGATGCGCTCGGTATCGGAGGATACAAAGGCTTCTCAATTGATGGGAATCAATGTTGACCGGACGATTGCCGTGACCTTTGCCATTGGATCGGCGCTGGGAGCGGTCGGCGGTATTTTATATAGCATGAACTATTATGAGGTCCAGCCCTATATGGGCATGATGCCCGGACTGAAGGCCTTTGTGGCGGCGGTCTTGGGGGGGATCGGCAGCATTCCGGGAGCGATGCTGGGCGGATTTGTTATCGGTGGAGTGGAAACCATTACCAGAGGCTATATCTCCACTACTTGGGCGGACGCCTTCGTGTTCGGGATACTGATTGTCGTTTTGATTTTTAAGCCGGCGGGGATTTTAGGCAAAAATATAAGAGAAAAGGTATAGGGGGGAGCGAAATGGAAATAAAAAACTTTAGAAAAAGTTATATCATTAATTTTATCGCCGTTCTGCTTCTGTTTGGAGCGCTGTTGATCAGCCTTGAGGCGGGGTTGATCAATAACTATTATCAAGGTCTTTTGATTGTTGCCGGTATCAATATTATGGCGGCATCCTCCCTGAACCTAGCTGCCGGCTATATGGGACAGCTGGCGCTGGGACATGCCGGTTTCATGGCGATAGGAGCGTATACTGCGGCGCTGATTGGTCTGCATACCGATTTTCCCCTGATGGTCAAGCTGACCTTGGGAATTTTGTGCGGCGGAGCGATGGCTGGCCTTTTTGGCGTTTTGATCGGAATTCCGGCGCTGCGCTTGCGCGGAGATTATTTGGGTATCGTTACCCTGGGGTTTGGGGAAATTATTCGGATTGCGCTGTATAATCTGCCGTTTACCGGTGGGGCGGCGGGCTTAAAGAAAATACCGAAGCTGATTAATTTGCCGATTTTATTTGGAATTTTAATTTTAGTGATGAGCTTTCTCTTTTTATTTGTACGCTCTCGACATGGCAGAGCGCTGCTGTCAATCAAGGAGGATGAGATTGCTGCCGAATCGGTCGGAGTTCCAACCACTTTTTATAAGGTGTATGGATTTGCGGTATCTGCTTTTTTAGCGGGGGTTGCGGGAGGCTGCTTGGCATTTTTTCAAAGAGCGCTGGATCCCAATAAATTTAAATTTATGCTCTCCGTAGAATTTTTTATTATTGTCGTTTTGGGCGGTATGGGAAGCTTTACGGGAACGATTTTGGCGGGGATTTTTTTGGCGCTGGTCAATGAATTTTTGTATCAGGTCGATGAACTGCGGCTGGTTATTTATGCGGTTTTATTGATTTTAGTAATGATTTTTAAGCCGAGCGGGCTTTTGGGGAATCGTGAATTTTCTCTGAACGGTATGTTTGCTTGGTTAAGGGATAGGCTGACCGGAAGAAAATAGGAGGGCAAAATGGAATTACTTACAACCAAAGATGTGGGAATTGCGTTCGGCGGTTTGCAGGCGGTAGGTCATTTTGACGTTTCCTTGCAGGAAAATGAGCTGGTCGGTTTGATCGGGCCGAATGGCGCGGGTAAGACCACGATTTTCAACTTGCTGACCGGAGTATATCAGCCGACCGAGGGCGAAATTATTTTTAATGGAAAAAAAATCAATGGAAAAAACCCAGCTGATATCGTAAACTTGGGGATGGCGAGAACCTTTCAAAATATTCGTTTGTTCAAGAACCTGAGCGTTATTGACAATATTAAGATCGCTTTCCAAAAGGAGCTTCACTATTCGGCCTTGGCGGCGGTGCTGCGGCTTCCGTCCTATTGGCGGCAGGAAAAAAGGATTGAGGAGGAGGCGATGAAGCTGCTCGGACTGTTCCATATGGAGGGGGACGCGCATAAGCAGGCTAAGAATCTGCCTTATGGCAAGCAGCGCAAGCTGGAAATTTGTCGGGCACTGGCAACGTCGCCCAAGCTCCTGCTTTTGGATGAGCCGGCAGCGGGAATGAATCCTCAGGAAACCAGAGAATTGATGGAAACGATTGCCTTTGTGCGGGAGAATTTTCAGCTGGCGATTCTGCTGATTGAGCATGATATGAATCTGGTCATGGGCATTTGTGAAAGGCTGGTTGTTATTGACTATGGACAGATCATCGCCAAGGGAACGCCGGAGGAGATCAAGGTCAATAAGCAGGTCATCAAGGCCTATCTGGGCAGTTAGGAGGGGCAAATGCTAAGGGTTGAAGGAATTAATGTATTTTACGGAGCGATTCATGCCTTAAAAAAGGTCAGCTTTCACGTGGCAAAGGGCGAGATTGTAGCGCTGATCGGCGCCAATGGAGCGGGGAAAACGACAATTATGCATACCCTGTCGGGCTTGCTCAAGGCGGAAAGCGGAAGCATTTGCTTGCAGGATACGGAGATTGTCGGGATACCGGCAGAAAAGATCGTCGGCATGGGCTTGGCACAGGTGCCGGAGGGACGGCGTATTTTCGGCCGTATGAGCGTGCTGGAAAATCTGATGATGGGGGCGTATCTGCGCTCGGATAAGAAAGAAATTGCCGAAGATATTGAAAAAATGTATCTGCGGTTTCCGCGGTTAAAAGAAAGAAGTAAGCAGCTGGCGGGCACTATGAGCGGAGGCGAGCAGCAAATGTTGGCGATTGCCAGAGCGCTGATGACTAGGCCGAAGCTGCTTTTGATGGATGAGCCTTCCATGGGGCTGGCGCCTATTTTGGTGGACGAAATCTTTCATATTATTAAGGACATCAACAGCCAAGAAATGACGGTGCTGCTGGTGGAGCAAAATGCCAATAAAGCTTTGCAGATTGCGGACAGGGCATATGTGCTGGAAACAGGAAATATCGTTATGACCGGCTCTGGGCAGGAGTTGCTAAGCGATGATCGAGTGAGGCAGGCATACTTGGGTTAGACAGACGGAGAAAGAAAGCGCACGGGGTGTGCTTTTTTGCAGTAAAAAAAGGCGGAAGCGGCATGAAAAGAGGGGGTCGGCAGGCCCTGAAATATAAGCTGTGAGATGGCAAAAATAAATTTTGCTTGTAATTTGTTAATAAATCGGCTATGATATAAATATATGGGTTTTGGTTGAATCAACTGAAACTGAAAAATAGACAAGTCAAAAAGGAGGGTACAATGAAGCTTATCGGAATTATCGGCGCAATGGACGAAGAAATATTGATGCTAAGAGAACAAATGGCGATTACGGATGTTCGGAGTATTGCTCATATTGAGTATATAAAAGGAAATCTGGGCAAGCGCGAAATCATATTGGCGAAATCGGGAATCGGCAAGGTAAATGCGGCTGTTTGCGCGCAGATCATGATTGATATTTTCAAGGTTGACGCCCTCATCAATCTGGGAGTTGCCGGTGCGGTATCGCCGGATCTGAATATTTGTGATGTGGTGATTTCTAAGGAATTTATTCAGCATGACATGGATGCGACCACCTTTGGTTATCGCAAGGGTGAGATTCCGCAGATGGACACCTCGATCTTTAAGGCGGATACGCATTTGATTCATTTGGTGGAAAAAGCCAGTGATGTGTTGGATTCAAAGATTAAGGTCAAAACCGGCCGAGTGCTGAGCGGCGACCAATTTATTTCCAAGGCGGAGGACAGGGAGCATCTGTATGAGTTCTTTGCCGGAGATTGTACGGAAATGGAGGGCGCGTCGATTGCCCATGTCTGCTATCTCAACCGAGTTCCGTTTATTGCAGTGCGTTCGATCTCAGACAAAGCGGATAATACGGCGGATATGGATTTTAATGAATTTACCAAGCAAGCGGCAATGAATTCATCGAAGCTTTTGCTTCGGCTTTTGGCGCTTCTTTAGAAAGCGTAGCTTGCATTGTAAAAACGGGAAAAAGAAGGAAAAGAGCGAAACGCTTTTTGGTTGCAGAAAAGGCAAGGAAAAGGAACTGTTGCAGCAATAGGTATTTTACGAAGGGGATTGCGTTTCGGCGATAGCTGTAAAAGCATGGCTATAGTAAGATGCTTGTTGGGCAGCAGTTTCTTTATTACTTGGGGAAATTTGTTTTTGCAAAGGAGGAATAAAGGAAAGGACTTTATAGCTTTATAAGAAAGACAAATCATGGGGAAATCTTGGATGAAAAGCTGTAAAACAAAGTATTCAATGGTTTAAGGAGCGGTTTTGAAAGGGAAAGAGAAGCTTCTTATCTGCAATAATATCAAAGGTAAGAACAAGATATCTGTAATGTTGATAAAGTGTGGGCGGTCAATTATCGGGAAAAAGCATGCGGCGCAGAAATTTTACAGGGATTAATCGACATACCTACTGTTGTTTGAGGGGGAATATGAAAAAAAAAGCGGAAGAAAACAAGAAGGATTCTTTGATGGAAAGTAGCGACGGGCAGGATGAGGCATACATGAAAGAAGCTTTGCTTGAAGCGGAAAAGGCGCTTGCTCTTGGTGAAACACCGATTGGCTGCGTCGTTGTTTGGCGGGGTGAAATTATTGGCAGAGGACATAACCGGCGGGCGGCTGATCATTCGGTGCTGGCGCATGCTGAGCTTTTGGCGATTGCGCATGCTGAGCGGGTGATACAGGACTGGAGGCTGGAAGAAGCGACGCTGTATGTGACTTTGGAGCCTTGTCCAATGTGCGCTGGTGCGATTGTGCAGGCCAGACTAGGCAGAGTGGTGTATGGAGCGGCAAATTTTAAGGCGGGCAGTGCCGGAACGATTGTTGATTTGATGAATGTGCCGCAGTTTAATCATCGGGTAGCGGTGAGCGGCAATGTTTTGGGAGAGCAGTGCATGGCTTTGCTAAAGCGATTTTTTCAGGGGCTGAGACAGGCCAAGGCGCAAACCTATCCTCCGCGGGAGCTTCCGATTGAATTTTTTCAAAGCTCTGCCAAGGAGCTGGCTCCCAAGCTGGTGGGAAAGCTCCTGTGCCGCCGTTTGGAAAACGGCGAGGTGCTGCGCTGCCGGATTACCGAAACGGAGTGCTATTATGGAGAGAGAGATACGGCCTGCCATGCTCATAAGGGCAGAACGGCACGGACAGAGGTGATGTATCAGGACGGCGGGATTGCTTATATTTACCTGTGCTATGGAATCCATTTTTTACTCAATGTCGTTACCGGCAAAGAAGGCTTTCCTGAAGCGGTGTTGATTCGGGGAGTAGAGGGCTATGACGGGCCGGGAAAGCTGACCAAGGCGCTGCAAATTACCAAGGAGCAAAACGGCAAGCCTTTGAATTCGGCAGGAGAAATCTGGTTGGAGGAGGATGGAACCAAGGTTAAGGTCAGCCGCCACAAGAGAATTGGAATTGGTTATGCCAGTTTGAGAGATCAAGAAAGAAAATGGCGATTTAAAAGAGAGGAGTAAAAGACCGGCTCTAGGGAACCCGGCAAGGAACCGGAATAGGCTTTATGTCGGTTTTAGGGAGGGCTATAGGATAAAAAGTCATGTCCTCTATGGCGGGAGTGCGGGCTTGGCACAGGACTATGACGCCGCGGCGGCAGAAAAATGAAAAGCGCTGATCAAAGCAGCGAAAAAGGCGGATGGATACAGGAGAAGTAAAACGGAGTAAGCCGGCTGCCGTAAGGCAAAGCAGCACTTTTGGAGCAAAGCCCAGAACACCGGAGAATAAGATTGAGAATTTATAAACTTTCTTTGTAAAATTTTAACTTGCCCTGTCAGAGTTTTTCCGTTATAATTAAAAAATGATTAGAAATAAATTGCTTTTTTTAGAAGTGTGCTTGATGGCGCGCTAAGTGGGATTGGCGATGCCCCCTGAAAGCAAGGGCGACATGCGATTGAAGAAAAAGCGAAGGGGAGGACAGCGAATAACCGACAACGACTGACAGTGATGACGGCGGGTGGAGGAAAGTTTGAGAAAGCATTGGATAATAGCGGTAGCGGCAGTTTTATTATGGAACGGCGCCGGAGCAGTACAGGCCATGGAGGAGCGGCATTTTTCCAAGAATATGGAGTTGCGCGGCGAATTGGTCGAGGAAATGGAAAGCAGCAGTCTTTATCTGGCGATTGATGAAGCCGAATATTTGGCGGACGAGCAAACAAGGCAAACGGAGCGGGCGCCGTATATTCGTGACGGCAGAACCTATGTGCCGCTTTCTTTGGTGGAGGAAGCATTTGGTGTTCCGATCACATGGAATTTGCAGGACTATTCGGCGATTATGATGTGGAAGGGAAGCGCGCTGCGGATATCTCTACCGGAAAATAAGATTTATTACAAGGGTCAGGAGATGGCGGACGCGGCGGCGGATGTTGTGCCGGGAAAGGGGATTGCCATTCCGCTCGCCGAGGTTTTGGCGATTTTGGAGATTCCCTATCAATGGATCGGGGAAAACTCGGCTCTCTTTATTTATCAAAAGGCTCAAGGGCTTTGGAAAACAGAGGAAATACCGCAGCGAATCGTGACGGAAGATCGGTTCACGGAGGAATTTTTGAGGTTTTTGCAGGAGCAGGCAGCGCAAAGTGAATGGGAGAAGAATCAGCCCCTGTTGGAGCTGGCAAAATCCCGACTGGGGATGCGCTATGTCAGCGGAGCAACGGGGCCGAATGCTTTTGACTGTTCGGGATTTGTGCATTGGGTTCTGACGAATTCCGGTGCGGCCTCTTATACCAGAGGCTCGTCGCAGGCGCTGTTTGCGCTATGTGAGGTTATATCGGCAGATCAGCTGAGGGTAGGCGATTTGATCTTTTTTACTCGCACCTATTCGGCGGGGGTGCCGGTGACACATTCGGCAATCTATATCGGTGATGGGCAGATGATTCATGCTGCTGGAAGCAGAGTGCAGATAACGCCCTTATCGGACGGGTATTGGGCAAATCATTTTTATGCTTATGGTAGGCTGCGCAAGTAGCGGAGGCTGAAATTTCGATTTTTTAATTTTAAAGACATATGGCTTTTGGGCTGTATGTCTTTTTGGTTTGCCCTTTTGCTGCCACTTTGTCAAGGGTCGGCTGGAGGGTAGAAATATGCCGATAAACGGGAAATTATAAGGAAGTGCCTCGCAGGATTGCCATGCAGCCCAGCTTTGTCATCCCTTTTGGAAGGCGCGTTGAAACTTGCTCCCTGCGGTCGCTTCGGACAACGGGCGACCTTCCAAAAGGGATGATAGGACTCGGGGTGCGGGTGGTGCTGCGATGGCGATTTTATATGAATGGGTGTTGGGGTGGGGTGTGAAAGGATAAAAAGGATATCGCAAAGCGTGCAAACACAAAGGAATACGACCGCGGAGCGGGTGTATTCCTTTTGTGGCGCTTCACCGACAAAATCGCAAGTGCGGAAAGCACGGTAAATGCGCAGCATTTGGTCTGGAAGCGGAACATGGCAACAAGCAAAGAGCGCTGCTCCAAAGTATTTCAGAACAACGCTTTTTCTTATTTGTAGTTTATAGCTTAAAGCTCCGCGATTTCTTCGGCGGTAAGGCCGGTGATTTCCTGAATCAGGGAAATGTTCAATGCCCTAGCTTTCATATTTCGGGCGGTTTGGAGCTTTTCGAAATGACGGCCGTGGGCTTCGCCTTCTATACGTCCACGTGCTTCGCCGCGTTTTTCACCACGCGCTTCGCCGATGCGGATGCCTTCCTCCAGGGAGGAAGCCCGATCGCATTCGTACCGGAAAGCGGCTTCGTATCTTAAACGTTCTTCTTTATTGCTGTAGAATTGATCCATTACCTCATTTGCATATTCCATCACCTTGTTCTCCCTTCCCAGTCGGCTGCGTACCTCTTTGTCATCCGTTTCAATAAAGCGAAGCCATTTCTCCAATTCATCACCAGCTTCCTCTGGCAATCTTGTCAGATCTAAAAAATGAATTTCCAAATCTTCTCCCAGCGGGGTAAAGTTCTTTCTATTTAGCACCTGATAAATAGAATGAATCTCTGTGGCAAAAGGAATTTCGCTGTTTAAAATATGAATGCTAATACATTTTGGCAGTAAACGATAGGTTTCGCCGGATTTGAAGTTTTCTAAATAGCGTCTTGCCCAATAGTAATATGCTCGCTTTTCATAATGCGTTTCCCAGAGATTTTGCATTTCAATATTGAGTTTTTGCCCATCCCTTAGGGTCAGCTTAATATCTAAAATTCCCTTCTTTTCCTCATAGTAATAATTCCCCACCATAGGATTTTCAATGATGATTTCCTCAAAGCTTTCCTTCTCTAGGTTTAAAACAACAGAGAGAAACTCTTTTAGGATGATAATGTTTTCGGGATTGCCGAAAAGTAATTTAAAAGCATAGTCGTTTCGAGCGGTGAATCTGAATTCCTTGTGGGCTTCTGTGGAATTGCTGGGGCTACTTTCATTTAAGTGGTTAAGTCCATCTTCTTTATTCCTCATGTTCCTTCTCCTTTATTTTACTAAAAATTTTTTGTTATTACAATAGCATTTTAGGTCAGTTTACAAGGAACTACACGCAGACCGTGAAACGGGCTGCTGACAACAAACGGCGGTATGCTCCCGGAGAGGGCAGCATACCGCCTGTTT
>JBGZBY010000083.1:0-8229 GCA_041844915.1 Eubacteriales bacterium | reverse complement strand
TCGTCCGTTCGCTGACTCCGATTTCCAATGCGATTTCTCGCTTGGTTTTCTTTTGTTTTAATAAGATTTCAATTTTTCCCCGTTCTACTTCCGTTTAATGTTTGCCTTTGTTTTTTTGTGTTATAACTCATTTGATACATAATACTTCCTTTTGTGTCCTTTGTTTTTGCTGTGATTAACAATATAACACAAAAAACATATTATGTATCTTTTATTTTGCCTTGTTCGGCAGGCTTTGCAGCTCTCTGCTCTTTAAGAGATAGGTTAAAAGCAGAACAATCAGCACCGGCAGCACCCACGACAGCTTAAAATCATGCAATGGCAGCAGAGCAAGCAGAGGGTAAAGCAGCGGAAGCTTCACTCCCAGCTCGGTCGCCAGCGCTCCTACCGCGCTGATTCCCATTGCCGTATACACCGTTGCTCCATAGATTAAAGGATCTGAATTCAACCAGCGGTTTGCCAAAGCCAAAAAGATCAATACAATAGCAATCGGATAAAGCACAAAAAGTATTGTTACATTGTATTTTAGGATTGCATCTAGGCCAATATTGGCAAAGGCCAGACTAAGCAGCGTCCACAAAACGACCCAGCCCTTATAGGAAAACCGCGAGCTAATCATGGAAAAATATTTTCCTGAGGAGGTGATCAGTCCCACCGAAACGCTCAAGCATGCCAAAGTAAAAATACCGCCTGTCAAAACGGCGCCGCCCTGTCCCAAAAGATGCAGCGATAGGCGACTTAAAATTTGCGCGCCATTGGTCGTATCCGCAAAAAGCCCCGCTCCGGCGGCTCCCAAATAGCCCAAAATAAAATAAATAATCATCAGAAGCAAGCCCGCAAAGCTCCCCGCCTTAATCGTCGTCCTGACAATCGCTTTTTCGTCCGTTATCTGAAATTCTCGAATAACCATAGATACAATAATCCCAAAATTCAAAGCGGCAATCGTATCCATCGTCATATATCCGTCAATAAAGCCGGTCAGCCCCGGATGCTTTTGGTAGCTGGCGGTCAGTGCTGTTCCGATATCCGGCATTCCGCTAAACAGTGCCGCTGCAAACAAAATCAGCATCAGCGCCAGCAGCACGGGCGTAATAATTTTCCCAAAGCGCTCTACCAGCTTGCTGGGATTTAGCGCCAGCCAGCATACAACCGCAAAAAATACCAGAGAATAGAAAAACAGCGCCAGCCGCTCCGAAAAAAGCTCCGATAAATATGGCTTTACTCCCATCTCAAAAGCGACCGTTGCCGCTCTGGGAATCGCTAAAATCGGCCCGATGGATAAATAAATACATGCCGTAAATATCTTGGCAAACAAAGGATTAACCCGCTCCGCCAAATTTTTCAGCCCTCCGGATTTTGCTACGGCGATTACCCCCATAATAGGCAATACAACCGCCGTAATGCTAAAGAAAAATATGGTAATCCACACATTTTCACCTGCCAGCTTACCCGTCATTGGCGGTACAATCAAGTTTCCCGCTCCGAAAAACATTCCAAAAAGCATCGTTCCTATTAGCGTATACTGCCTTAATGTCAATTTCTCCTTCATTTTCTGCTTCCTTTCTCTTTTTTGCTTTGCCGGGCAAGAAAAGCCTTCGCCTTCTTGCAAAATACCGCAAACCCATTTTTTCGGCTTTTGCCGACGGCACGGCTCCGCTTCGAGCCACGCTGCGACCAAGCTCTTGTTTCGCTTTGCTCTCTCCTAACAATCTACCTGCCGGAACGGAAATTTTTGCTACAAACGGACTTTCCTTTTCACAATACTCGCTTCATCCTCACAAAAATCAATAAATTCAAAAAGTCCTTTGTATTTTTCAATACAAAGGACGAATCTATCGCGGTACCACCTTTTTTCCGAATTTCTCGGCACTTTCGCATCCAACAATGCTGTTTCTCTATAACGTGAGCTCAACCCGTCGTTTTCTACTGCAATTTTCAAAAACAAGCCTAAAAGACTACCTTCAAAGCCGGCGCTTAAATAGCTTCCACCCACCGCTATCTCTCTGCGTAAGCACATGACCTTTACTCCTTCTTTATCAAAGGCGCTTTCCTATATATTTTTTTCATAATACCCGAAAAACAACGCGCTGTCAAGAGCTAAAATTCATTTTCTCTCCGCTTGAAAAGGGAGAAATAAAATGTCCGGCATTCTAACCTAAATTTACACTGCTGATAAAGGGAGAAGTCAAAAGCTTCCTCCCCTTAGGCAGTGCTCTCCCTCTGTCAAAAGAGCTTCCTGGCCATCCAAGCTCCCTATCTAATATATCTGTAAAAAGCATCATACCGCTACTCAAGCCTTTTGTCATACAAATTTCCTAACTCCCCATAGAGATACCACCTGAGCCCATCTGTAAGCAGCTCCTTATCTGTTCTCGTTTGTCGTTTCGCCCTTCCCTGTTCTTAATAATATCTGCGATTATAGTTCTCCCAGAAGACGCGATCACTTGGAAGATAGACTACCGCCTTGGCTGTAGCTGCCAATTGCCAGCAATAAACCAATCGCCGAGCGCAAAATCCATCGCCGAAGCTTTGCCGAGCTATCCTCTGGCTTACCCTTTTCTGCCATAACAAATGGCGGCATCTGTTCCGTTGTATTTATAGGGGAAAAGGATGACGCATAGATCGGCGAAGCAGCCAAAGGTCCTTCTCCTGCATTTTCCTTCCGCTTTTGTCCACAGTTTTTACAAAATTTTTGCCTTTGGCTTAACTCACTTCTACAGTTCTCGCAATACATTGTTTGCTCCTTTCACGATCCATGATATTTGATTCTGAGAATAACAGCAACATAGGGCTTTTGTATTCATACCCTTAAAATGCACTCCACTGCATAGCTAATTGTTATTGATAAATCGCAATAGGATATCGCAACTGCCTTATTTCAGCTTGTCGGTTGATACTGCCTTATGAATAACTGCTTTCAAGGCTCCGTTTTTTTAAGCCCCTAAACCAAAGGCTTTTCCTTGGTACTATTTTTCTCCTTTTCCGGCATACTCTCCTTTGCCACCGCCAGCATCAACTTCAGCCGATTTTCCTGATTAACCGAGGTCGCGCCGGGATCATAGTCGATCGCCACAATATTGGCATTAAACTTCTCTCTTAGGTTGCGAATCATGCCCTTGCCGACGATATGATTGGGCAGGCAGCCAAAGGGCTGCGCACAGACGATATTGGAAAATCCGTGGTGAATCAGCTCAACCATCTCCGCCGTCAAAAGCCAACCCTCACCCATCTTGCAGCCGGCGCCAACGATTTTTGTGCCCTCCTCAAAAAGCCGGCGATGCGGCCAAGGGGCCAAAAATTTTCCTTGCCTTTGCACGGCTTGAATCAAAAATTTTTCATAGCGCTCGACATACCAAAAAATCAGACTGTGAATTGCGCGATTGATAAGGCTTCCGCCATAGAGCTTAATGTCGATCAAATTATTGTTGGCGCAATAAAGCACAAAGCCCAAAAGCCCCGGTACATTGACCTCGCAGCCATGCTCAGCCAAAAATCGCTCCAGATGGTTGTTGGCCAGCGGAGAATACTTGACATAGATTTCCCCTACTACACCGACCTTGACTACATCCCTTTTCTCCAACGGAATTTTTGCAAAATCCTCGGCAATCTCATTCAAATATCGCTTAATTCCCCGGCCGGAAAAGACTCTTCTTTCATTCATCAGCTGCCGCAGCCGCCGAATCCAGCATTCCACCAAGGCATCCGTTTCTCCAGCATTGCTCTCATAGGGTCTTGTTTGGTTGGCAAGCAGCATCAGCAGATCGCCATAGACGACCCCTACCAGAAGCTGATGCACCATCGGCAGAGTCAACTGGAAGCCGCTGTGCTTTTCCATGCCCGACGCTGAAAAGGAAATCACCGGAATATGTCCCAACCCGTCAGCCTTCAAAGCCTTCCGCAGCAGATGGATATAATTGGACGCCCGGCAGCCGCCGCCTGTCTGCGACAAAATCAAAGCCGTCTTGTCCAAATCGTAGCTGCCGCTGTGCAAAGCATCCATAATCTGCCCAATACACAAAAGCGCCGGATAGCAGGTATCATTATGAACATAGCGCAGCCCCTCCTCAACGATCTGATGGCCGGTTGTCACTAATAGCTCAATTTTATATCCATGATAGGTAAAAATATTTTTTAATATCGCAAAGTGAATAGATGCCATATTCGGCATCAGGATCGTATGCGTTTTTTTCATTTCGGCGGTAAATTCCTGCCAGCCCTTTTCCCTCATTGCCTCACCTCTCTCTTTTTTTGCTCGACTGCCGCAAACAAGCTGCGAATCCGAATTTTAACCGCTCCTAGATTGGCGATCTCGTCGATTTTGAGTTGAGTATAGATTCGACCGCTGTCCTCCAAGATCTCGCGCACCTCATCTGTCGTAATCGCGTCAACGCCGCAGCCAAAGCTAACCAGCTGAATCAGATTCATATCCGGATTTTTACTTTCGGCAATGTACTTGGCCGCCGCATACATCCGCGCATGATAGGTCCACTGACTGAGCACCAGCGTATCCGCCCTGCCCGCCTCCGCTGCCACGCAGTCTTCGCTGATCACAACTGCTCCGCAGTCGCAGATCAAATCGTCAATGCCGTGATTGACCTCCCGATCTAGGTGATAGGGGCGTCCCGCCAAAACGATGATCGGCAATCCCTCCTCCTCCGCTTGCCGAATCAGCTGTTTGCCCTTTTGTACGATTTTTTGCCTAAACGCTTCGTTTTCTGCATAGGCCCTGCGTGCAGCCGACTGAATTTCCCAAATAGAAATCCTAGGGAAATACTTGGCTAAAATTGCCTGCATCTTCTTAGGAAAATCCTTTTTCCGGTGAATGCCGATATAATCACGGATCAATACCGTATCGGCAATCCGCTTTACGTTTTTTTCAATAACCTCGGGATAATAGGCCACCACCGGACAATTATAACAATTGTCGCTGATTCCCTCATCGAAATTATAGGACAGACAGGGATAAAAAATAGCGTCCGGCGCTCTGTCCAAAAGCTCCTCTATATGCCCATGCACCAGCTTGGCCGGATAGCAGACTGTATCGGAGGGAATAGTGTGCTGCCCTCGAATATAGAGCCTGCGGTTCGCCTCCAAAGTAGTAAAAAGCTCAAAGCCCAGAGCCGTAAAAAAGCTATGCCAAAACGGCAGCATTTCATACACATTGAGCGCCAGCGGCATACCGATCCTGCCTCTTTTGCCGGGCACAGGCTGATAAGCGGCCAGCAGCTCCTTTTTATAATCAAAAATATTTTTTCTTTTTTTCGGCGACTTTCCCGTCAAGGGAAGCTCGCAGCGATTGCCGGAAATATAACGGCCGCTCTCCCCGAAACGGTTGATCGTCAGCTGACAATAATTCGGACAGCCCTTACAGGTTGTTCTCTTAATGTTGTGCTCAAAATTCCGCAGCTTTTCCGGCGAAAGAATGGAGCTTTGCTCATAGCCCATACCCTTTACATAAAGAGCTGCTCCATAAGCCCCCATAAGCCCCGCAATATTCGGTCTGGTCACCTCTCTGCCAATTTCCAGTTCAAAGCTTCGCAGCACAGCATCACTCATAAAGGTTCCCCCCTGCACTACGATATGCTGCCCCAAGCTATCCGGAGAAGCTGCGCGAATCACTTTATATATTGCATTTTTAACTACACTGATGGAAAGACCGGAAGAAATGGATTCCAGCGCCGCGCCGTCCTTTTGCGCCTGCTTGACTGAGGAATTCATGAACACTGTGCAGCGGCTGCCCAAATCAACCGGCGCTTCGGCAAACAGCCCCAATGCGGCAAATTCCGCACTGTCATAGCCTAAGGTGGCGGCAAAGGACTGCAAAAAAGAGCCGCAGCCCGACGAACAGGCCTCGTTTAGAAAAATATTATCAATCGCTCCGTTTCTGATTTTAAAGCATTTGATATCCTGTCCGCCAATATCAATAATAAAATCAACCTTTGGGTCAAAGGCATAGGCTGCGGTAAAATGGGCGATTGTTTCTACGACTCCCATATCAAGGGAAAAGGCATTTTTAATAATATCCTCCCCATAACCAGTCGATGCCGCTCCGGCAATCTGCGCATCGGGGAAGCTTTCGTAGAACTCCATCAAAAACAGGCGAATCAGCGAAACCGGATTATCCTTATTGGAAACATAACGAGTAAAGGCAATCTCTCCCTTACTGTTGATCGCCACAAATTTTACCGTTGTTGAACCGGCGTCCACCCCGATCCAAAGCTTTTTATCCTCACAAAGCGCCGCATCGGTCACAACGCTTCTTTTCTGATGCCGAAGCTTGAATACTTCGTACTGCTCCTTGCTCTCAAAGAGGCAATTGCATCTTTTATAGCTGTTTCTGGAAAGATAGGATCTCGCCGAATCCGCCAAAAAAGCCAGCTCAACACTGTCCGCTTCCGGATAAAGCGCCGCTCCGTAGGCGACAAAATAAAGCGAATTCTCCGGACATGAGCCCTTCTGTTTCAGCGCCTCGTCAAACGCCGCACGCAGGCCAGAAAAAAAGGTCAACGGTCCACCCAAATACAGGATATTTCCCGTGATTTCCCTGCCCTGCGCCAGCCCTGCTATTGTCTGGCTGACCACGGCATGAAAAATCGAATGAGCAATGTCCTCCGGCAGAGCCCCTTGATTTAGCAGCGCCTGAATGTCGCTCTTGGCAAAAACACCGCAACGCGAGGCAATTGTATAGACTTTTTCACTTTTGGCTGCCAAGGCATTCATCTCCTCCGCCGACACTCCCAGCAACGTCGCCATTTGGTCAATAAAGGCTCCTGTTCCTCCAGCGCAGCTGCCGTTCATGCGTACTTCCAGTACGCCGCTTAAAAACAAGATCTTGGCGTCCTCGCCGCCCAGCTCGACTACCACATCCGTTTTCGGATAAAGCTCCTTTACCGCTAGCCTTCCGGCATAAACCTCCTGAACAAAGGCGATTCCCAACTCCTGCGCCAGCCCCATTCCGGCCGAGCCAGAGATACATACAGGGCAATTGGCAGCCTCCGGAAAGCGATGACGGATATTATCAATCAATACCGCCACCTTAGCGGCGATCTGCGATAAATGCCTTTCATAGTGATGATATAAAATATTATTGCCATCGTCTAAAACAACGCATTTTAACGTCGTAGAGCCAATGTCAAGTCCTACTCTCATAAAAATCCTTTCTTCAGCGCTCTTGAAACGATTACATTTCCAAAAAGCCATTTCCCGTCGGACAGTTTCGCCTTATCAAAAGCTTTTGTACTGCGGCAAAGCTCCATTAGAAGCAGCGAACATCTTGGACTGAAAATACCATTAAACAGAAGATTTGTCAACAAATATTTCTGAATTAAGCTTCACATACTTCATATTTTTTATGTATTTTCAGTTTCTCCATAAGACCGCCTTTCTCTTCTAAATTGGAAGGCATAAAAACAGGAAGTATCGGCTATTTGCTTTTACTTCCTCATGATAATTTATTTCATTGCAGAGCATTTTGGCAGTGCATTGATCTAGCGATGGGATCGCGCCGACCAACTAGAAATTATAGGGAAATGCCTCGCAAGGATGCCATATATCCCAATTTTGTCATCCCTTTTGGAAGGCGCGTCGAAGCTTGCTCCCTGCGGTCGCTTCGAACAACGGGCGGCCTTCCAAAAGGGATGACAGGACTCGGGGGCGGATGGTGCTGCGATGGCAATTTTATATGAATGGGTGTTGGGGTGATTGAAAAGATAGGAAACAAAACGAAAACGCACAAGGATAAAGGAATGTGACCGCGCAGCAGGCATATCCCTTTTGTAGCGCTTCACCGCCGAACAGAGAGCGCGGAACGCGTGGCAAATGCGCAATATTTAGTCTGGCGGTGGAAACACAGCGATATTTATTTCGGTAAGTAACTTAAAAAACAAAAAGCATCGCTTCAAAGTATTTCAGAACGATGCTTTTTGCTTATTTTTATTTATAGCTCCGCGATTTCTTCGGCGGTAAGGCCAGTATATTTCATTATCGAAGCAATCGGAATATTGTCTTGCTTCATGCTCCGGGCGGTTTGGAGCGTTGCCTCCTGCTTTCCTGCTGCGCGCCCACATGCTTCGCCACATTTTTCACCACGCGCTTCGCCTCGCTTTTCGCCGATGCGGATGCCTTCCTCTATGCCCTTCTGTTCCCTCCAGGCCATCTCGGAATTATAGTCCCTTTCATATTTCATCGCCACCTGATAGCGCATTCTCTCCTGCTTATCCAAATGAAATT
>JBGZBY010000082.1:0-4363 GCA_041844915.1 Eubacteriales bacterium | reverse complement strand
GCACCCTGACGGACGAAGGAGGTCAGCTCTTGCTGGATAATCAGGCAAAGCTGGCAAAGCTAAAGAAAATTGATCTGACCTATCATTTTTTAAGCGATGAGATGATGCGGCGCTTGCAGGCTACGGGTCTGCCGTTTGTGCTGGACGATCCGCAGGAAACCGATTATGATGAGGAGGACGATTATTATTATCGCTTCCCTATGCTGACGGAGTAATGAGAATTTTACTTTTCGGGCAAAGCGGCAGCAAAAGACAGCTTTATTTTGAAAAGGCATGCCGCAGCGAGGGTGCTGAGCTATGTTTTTTGGACATAGATACAGAATGGGAAAAGGGCTTGGCGGCGATCCGCTCCGGCGACCGAATTAAGCTGGATCCGCCGAAATGGACGGATAGCCGGATTGCAGCAATGCCTTCTAAAATAGAAATTTATTATCAAAAATTGGAACAAATCAGCCGTTGGAGTGAAGAAAAAAGCGCTTGCTTTCTCAATACTCCGACGGCTATTGGTATTGCCTTGAATAAGCAGGAATGTAAAGAGCGGCTGCAAGCGGCAGGTATTGATGCAACGCCGCTGCTGGACCATGGTGGAAGCAATTTTGAGGATTTGACGGAATGGTTAAGAGCAAAGCGAATTTTTCAGGTATTTATCAAGCCCAACTTTGGCTCGGGCGCGGCGGGGTTGATGGCTTTAAAGCTTCACCCGCAAAGAAGAAGCTATATGGCGCAGACTGCCATGCTGGAAAGGGACGGCGAGTATTTTAATACGAAAAAGATAAGGCTGCTTGTCGACGCTGGTGCAATTCAAAAAATGGCGGATTTTCTGCTGTCAGAGGGAGCGATAGTGGAGCGATGGATTCCGAAAGCGGCGCAGGGCGGCATTACCTACGATCTGCGGGCGGTTTATCAGTTTGGCAGGCTGGATTTTCTTTTGCCCAGAGGAACAAGAAGCGGAGCGATGACCAATCTGCATTTAAATAATTTGCCGCTGTCGCTTGAGGACTTAGCGCTTTCAACTGAGGAATTAGAGAAAATCACCGTATTGTGTGGCCGAGCGGCGGCCTTATTTGACGGGCTTTCCTCGGTGGGGTTTGATATTCTGCTGACAAAGTCAGGTAAGCCGATGATTATTGAAATGAATGCGCAGGGGGATTTGCTCTATCAGGATATTTACTCGGAAAACCAGATTTATCGCCGGCAGGTGCAGGAGCTGCAAAAAGGAGGTGGATGGCTTTGAGAGTTGCGTTGAAAAGAGAAAGACAAGGAAGAAAAGAAGGATTTTTGCAGATAAGTGCGAGAACGAAAAGAATTTTATAAGGAGGAGAAAATATGCAGCAGCGGGAAAAAATAATCCATACTTGGTTTGAAATGTGGTTGAAAAAGGAAAGTACCGGAATAGAAAAGATTTTTACAGAAGATGCGATATATATTGAAAGTTGGGGACCGAAGTATCAGGGGATAAAAAAAATTGCTCATTGGTTTAGTGAATGGAATACAAGGGGAAATGTGTTAGAGTGGGAAATCAAACAATATTTTCATTTTTTAGATCAAACATTGGTGGAATGGTATTTTAAAGCAGATACGAAAGAAGAAGGGATTGCCGCTTTTGACGGAATATCACTTATTCATTGGACAAAAACAGATCAAATCTGTTTTTTGAAGGAATTTGCTTGTGATGTTGATAATTATGATCCCTATGAAAATGGAGTGGAGCCGGTGTTTCGATAGTAATATCTGAACTGAGGCTCATAAGAAGTGCGAAAGGGATTTTTAAGCATAGAAGGAAATGACAAATGCCTGCCGAAAGCAGGAAGACGAAATTAGGAAAAAGCTTAGAAAGGAGCTTAGGACAGCCCTGAGCAGAAAAAATATGGCAAAAGCAGTAACTGAAGTACCCAAATATGTAATCGGCGATCCGCAAAAGGCGAGGATGAGCCTTGATATGAATCAGATTGTAGGCAGTCATGATATTGTTTTTGTTTGTCTTGACACTTTGCGTTATGATGTGGCGATGCAGGAGCAGGAAAGCGGTGGAACGCCGAATTTGAACCGTTTCGGCGGCTGGGAAAAGCGTCATGCGCCGGGGAATTATACCTTTCCCTCGCATATGGCGATGTTCATCGGCAATCTACCCTCACCGGCAGAGCCGATTCCATTGTATGAAAGAGAAAGGCTTTTTGTTGCCAAGGAAAATAAAGCGCTGGGTAAAATTCATCCCTATTCCTTTGTGTTTGAGGGCGACAGCTTCATTCGAGGTTTGGAGAAGGTCGGTTATCAGACGATCTGCGTCGGCGGAGTCGGCTTTTTCAATAAAAGAACGGAGATTAACCGAATTTTGCCGTCTTTTTTCATGGAATCGGTGTGGCAGCCTGCCTTTTCCTGCCATATTAAGGAAAGCCTCGACCATCAGCTGGCTTGGCTGGAAAAGCGCTTGACCAAGCAGGAGCCGCAGAAAAAAGTCTTTTTGTATTTAAATGTCGATAGTATTCACTATCCCAATTCCTTTTATTTGGAGGGCGAGAAACAGGATAGCACCAAAACCCATGCGGCGGCGCTGCGCTATGTCGATGAAAGACTGCCGAGATTGTTTTCTCTCTTTGAAGCCAGAGGAGATGCCTTTTATATCATCTGTTCTGACCATGGTACCTGCTACGGCGAAGAAGGCTACCACTTTCACTGCCTCTCCCACGAAATCGTCTACACCGTACCTTATAAAAACTTTACCATAAAAGCCTTGTCAAGCGAGTAACCCGAAGGGCAAGCCTGCTTGCGCGGAGGGTTGCTCAAGGATTTTTAAAATGAAATATACTCAAATCTATCAACAATATATGTATAGCTATCCGCATAAATCGACTTACCAGCGGACGGAGCGGCTTGACTTGTCAGCTTATCGAGATGCTTTTATCGGTAAGGAAATGGGGCTTTATTTTCATATCCCTTTTTGCCGCGCGAAATGTGGCTATTGCAATTTATTTTCGCTGGCGGGAATAAGGGCGGAGGGCTATGCCGAATATATCAAAGCAATCAAGCGGCATAGTGTTCAAATAAGGCAGGAAATTGAGCTGGGAAGAACCAGCTTTTCCACGCTGATTTTTGGAGGAGGCACACCGCTTTTACTGTCCGTGAAGGAGCTGGGAGAGCTGTTTGATTTGGCGGAGAGCGAGTATCGCGTTGTGCCGGAAGAAATATTTTCGGTCATAGAAAGCTCTCCCTTGGAAATTACTTCGGAGAAGCTGGATTTTCTAAGAGAGAGGAAGCTGAAGCGATTAAGCATAGGAATACAATCCTTTGCCGAGCGGGAGCTAAAGACCTTGGAAAGGCCTTCGACTGCGCAGGTAATTCATCAGGCGCTGGAGCGAGCAAAGCAAGCGGACTTTCCAATTTTAAATTTGGATTTAATTTATGGGATACCGGAGCAAACGGAGCAAAGCTGGCGCTCATCCCTGAAGCAGGC
Source organism: Eubacteriales bacterium (assembly GCA_041844915.1). Classification (GTDB taxonomy): domain Bacteria; phylum Bacillota; class Clostridia; order Lachnospirales; family Vallitaleaceae; genus W11650. The sequence goes on along the minus strand of JBGZBY010000082.1, from coordinate 912 downwards.
GGTTGCTTACGAGCCGGAGGGAATTTATCTTTACCCCCTCTACAATCAGCCGAATGCCGGGCTATATCATAAATTTAAATCGGATGAGGAGCATAGCCGTAGGAAATATGAGCTTTATTGGATTGGCAGCCAATTTTTAAAAGAAAGCGGCTATCTGCAAAAGTCAATGCGCTGCTTTAGCCGAAGCTCGAAGCCCTTGCCAATTGAAAATACTGCTGAAGAATATGCTTGCCAAGGCACAGCGCGGCGGATGGATAGAAGGCTTGTCGCCGAAGGGAGCGCTATGACTAGGGAAAACGATGATAAGGACAGAGCTTGTTCAAGTCTTTGGCAGCGAAAGGAAAAGGAAGCTGACTGTGGCTTTGACAATACCTTGGCATTGGGCTGTGGCGGCAGAAGCTACATTAATGAGCTGCACTTCTGCGAGCCCTATGTGGCGGGGCAAGAGGCTTGCTGGCAGGAATATCAGGCGTATTTAGCCAAGGATGATTTTTTGGCGGGTCTATCGATGGCGCGGTTGACCAAAGATCAGCAAAAGCGGCGGTATGTTATTAAAAATATCTTATATTATACCGGACTTTCGCTGGACGATTATTGGGCCCGTTTTGCAGCGAGGCTTTGGGAGGATTTTCCCGTTTTAAAGGAAATGCAAAACCGGGACTGGCTGATAGAGGACAATGGCAGGCTTTATCTGACGGAGCTGGGAATGTCGCTGTCGGATTATATCGGACCGAGGCTTGCGCGAACATAAAGGGGAAAGCATAATTTAGGCTTTTGGTATATAGAGAGAAAGCAGAGCAAAAGAAAAATAGAAAAAAGAAAATAAAAAATTAGAAGCTAGAGAAACACTAAAGTAGAGAAGAAAAGCAACAATAAAACAAAGAAATAACAGGCAAAAGACAATAAAGCAAG
>JBGZBY010000081.1:0-39356 GCA_041844915.1 Eubacteriales bacterium | reverse complement strand
TTTCCGTTTTCTCGTATTCCCTGTCACTTGCTCCCAAGTACAGCCCTTTATCATCTTATTTTTTCCGCTAATTCCCTTTTCCATTTCTGCCCGTTCCGCTGTCTTAGCCGCTTCCCCCCTCTTTTGTCGCCCCTTTTGCCTTATGCTGCCCTTTATTTTCCGTTTTCTCGTACTCGCTTTGGCTGCCGCCTGTTTTGCTTGTTAAGTCATAGAAAAAATACATTTCAACAGAAATACCTCGCCATTTACTCCTACATGCTTCCGGTTCTCCTCCTTTATCCCATTAAATGCAATTTCCTCCCCGCAATCAAAGTCATTAGCCAAGCCTTTTCAGACTTTCGCAGGGCATTGCAGACCCTTTAATATCCCTTAATTTAACCGCTGCGAAGCCCTCCGCTCTGTATCGTAGAAAAAGCTATCCCCCTGCTCCGCCTGATACGGCAGGCTCCCCTTGCCCACCGCCTCCGTAAAATAACTGTACAGCCATTCTCCATTCTTATAAATCTGCCATTCCAGCTGCACCAGCAGATAGCCCTGATGCAAAAACGGCTCCTGATTTACCGAGATTCCGCTCATCCCCCTAAAATCCGTGCCCTTTTCCGTCACATAGCTCTCATTCGGCAGGAAAAACCGCAAATACCAGTTCTGCCTCGACGCATACAGTCTATCCGTCTTTACTTCCTTAGGCTTTTCTATCTGCTCCGCCAAACCTCTCCCGCTGTACAGCTTTAATCTCTCTCCAATCACCAGCCGGCTGTTATCTCCCAAAGGCACATACCGACTGCCAATCAGCGCATCCAAATATCCCTGATACCCCAGATTATTTTCTCGCTTCTGCCTCTCCAAAAGCTTTGCCGTATCGTCATAATACCGATTGTCTACCCACAGCGCAAAGTCCTTCAGCCTCGCCTTCTGCGCAATCTCCGTATTGGCCGTGTTGATCTGCTTCAGCCTTTGGTTTGCATGATAATATACATCTACCTCCGTTTTCTTTCCTTCTTTATCCACAAAGAAATATCGGGGAATCACCTGAATCGAATCCGCCGCATAAAACAGGTCGCTGTTGGTCGTAATCACCAGATCCACCGGCATCCCTAGAGCAATCCCATCCTGCCGGCTGGCCAGCTTCCCCGTTTGCGGATAGACCGGCATCGCCAGATTTTCATAGCTTCTTCCGTCGGCAATTTGCAGGATTCTGCTTTCCATCACCTTCCCATAAACGGCCGCCTCCACCTCCTGCACCGCCTTATCCTTTTTGATATCTTTATTGGCAAAGTATTCAAAGGCCTGACTGCCCTCGTCCGCCAGATTGATCGGCAGCGTTCGGAAGGAGATTTTATGATTTTCTTCCTCCTTCGCCCATGCCGGAATAAAATAGCTTACCGTATCGCCGACTGCCCCGCTGGGAAAGTCATGCCACTCTCCGGCCTTTCGATAAATTCCCTGATAGCCGCTTCCTTCGTAGACGTCAAAGCTGAATCGAACCTGCCGTTTGGCGATGTACTTCGCATAGTCCCGATTGCCGTAGCCGGGAAGGGGCACATGTTCGCCGCTCGTCGGATAGGTGACGGCAAAGCTTTCTTCCTTTAAGTACAGCTTCTTCCCTTCCCTAGGCAGAGGATATTTCTCATTCGGCTGCAAGACTCGGCTTGACAGACTCGGATAGCAGACCACTGGAGTATGTACTGTTATGGGATTGCCGCTGAGTGCAACTTCCTTTGTTTCCGCAATCCCTTCACCATAGGAAAACGCAAGCCGATACTTGACCTTGCCGGCGCTAGGATATTCTTTAGCGTTTGGCGTATTTACTGGAATCGCCATTCCGTCTTTATAAAACACCTCCGCCCCAATCTGTCCAGATATCGGTACTGCTTTTCCCACCGAAAAGTGTTCTCCGTTAATGGTAAGGCTTGCCTCTATGGCCTTTCCGTTTTCATACCCGCCCTGCGTCATGCTGACGCTGACCGGCGTATAGTTCTGCGGCAGTATCTCCACCTTGCCACCGGGCAAAACGGCGCTATAAACCTCCGCCGAAGCAATCTCATAGACATACGCATGGGTAATAACAGTATACGGATATTCTTTGGTCTGTGTGCTGGCAATCTCCCATACGCCAGTTTTTTTATTTTTTTGCCAATGGGTTTCCGTTTCGGTATGAACCCGTCGTTCTCCCTGAATACTGGCGATATATTGATCCACGATGATATTGGCGTAAAGAGGTTCGCTTGCCGGAATCCCCTGCAATACATCAAAGACTTCCTCGCCCGGCTTTCCCGAAGCAAGGCGCAGCGTTTTTGAGTGCATATCGGTGGCTTGAGGAATCAGTGGAGTTTTGGTTTCTACAATGGTTTTTTCTGTTTTCTCTTCTTTCTTTTCCAGCCAGCCCCTAGGCATACTGGCCGTAACCTCATATTCCTTGCCATCTCTGCCGAGATTGCGGAAGGAAATCAAAGTCCTCCTGCCCTCCGCCATGGGATAGACAAGGATTGCCGCTTTCAGCATATTTTCCTCTATCTCCGGCGTGAAATTGGCCTCATCAAAGCCCGCTCCATACTCGGCTTGAAAGCTGGCTTTGATAAGGTCTAAATAATAAGTGCGAAGGCGTTCTCTTTCTTCTTCATCAGAAAATTTACTTAGCTTTTTCCATAAGCTAGTTCTTTCATTATCATTTTCCAACCAATGAAACTGACTAAAGGGTCTGCCACGGTATGCGTCTGCCGGATAATCGGGATTTTCTACTAAATAGCCCTCTGGCGTTGTTCCTAGGTATCGCCACTGACCATTGACATATTTATTCTTAGAAACTCGCCATTCCCCTTTCTCGGAGATCGTTTGATGCCTGATTGCTGACTGTTCGGCTCCTTCCTTCACTATCAATAAACCATGCCTTTCCCAAATGGAAAGACTAAACTCATCTATACCTTTTCCTTTATAATGAGAATTATTTTCAGAAAAAATTTGAAGCGTTTTTTCCATATCTTCTCTGGAATATCTGCTGTCCGCCCTGACCGGTATAGCGAAGGACAAAAGCACAACTGCGATAAGCAAAATTACATGATATTTTTTTCTCATACTTTCCCTCTCCTATCGGATCTTATGATAACTCTTATAATCATAGTATTTCGTATATAGCTCCTGCCATTTCGCATCCATATACCAGATGTTAAATGTAATATAATATCCTATCCCTTTTAAATCTATCGTTTCCTCAAGCCGCACCAAATATCGTCCATTATCTAGGAAAATATCCGTCCCGGGATAATCCAAATGTGTGTCAATTCCTTTTTTCTTTCTTAAATACTGCATTACTTTTTCCGCTTCTGCCCTTGGAACTCTCCGCAGCAACAATCTTTCCAAGTCTTTTAAATGCTCCTCGGGTGCTCCTTTCTCATTATATTCAAATACTCCTCCTACGCTGTCGATACTAAGCTTGGAATAATCTCCCCTTACCGCATTATGAACTCTGGGCGAATAATCCAAGCCGCCCTTTGTTAGAATTCGATCTTCTTTTACCCTTATTACCTTTGGTATACTTTCCTCGGTTGGGTCAATCCACTTGCTGCCGCCGTAGTAGTGGTCGGCAAGGGCAGCTTCCTGCTTTTGCTTCATTTCCTCCGGTCGAAAGGCCGCGCGCCGCTCGCTCTTTAACAGCCGGATTACCGCTGTCGCTGCCTCCGCTCTGGTCAGAATCCCCTGCGGCACAAAGGAGGTATCCTCATAGCCTGTCAGCAGCCCCAGCACATAGGCCTTTTGGACCGCCGCCTGATATTCCAGCTGTACCTCATACGGCTTTTTATATGCGCCCACCATCACAAAATCTAAAATTCCCGCCTCTGCCTGACTAATATCTACCTTTGACAGATCTTCTCTCTTTTCCAAAAAGCGCAGCATCAACAGCGCCATTTCCTCTCTGGTGATCTCCGCCCGAAAATCGGCAAAGTCTCCGTCTTTTAAAATCCCCATTTCTCTAGCCCTGTGCAGATAATTCAGCGCCCAGTATTCCGAATGGTTTTCTGCCTTTTGTCCGCCAGCCCGCACCAGCATGGTAACAAACTGATCGACCGTCAGCTTTTCCGCTGCTCGAAAGCTGCCGTCGGGATAGCCCTTAATAATCCCATCTGCATTGGCCGCCAGCGCTGTTACATCGGCGGCATACCATTCCCTGCCGGTCATATCGGTAAAGCTCGCCGCCTTTAGCGACAGACTGCTCCCATAATAAAAGCTCCCTAAAGCTCCAAAGCAAAGCAGCAGTGCTATCAATTTTCGCATTGCTTTTTCCCACTTGATTATGCTTCGGTTTTGTTTTGTTTGGCTTTTCTTTTCTAACATCGCATTTTTTAAAATATCTTTTCCCCGATTTTTTTCTGACAGCATGCTTTTTGCTTGACTACTTTCTGTGCTTAATTTCATTTCCTTCCTCCTATTGTAAAAAAACAAATTGATGCGATGGGTGAATGTAGTTTCTTATTTTTTATTCTAGCAAATCTTTTGAAAAAAGTCGTCCGCTATTTGTGGAATTTTTTATTTTTATCTTTTTTAATAAATAGCTCCATTTTTTTGTTAAAATTTAGACATTTTGGTATATTGGTTTCCCACCCTATCTTTAATCTATCGGCAGAACGCACCTATGATTAGATAATATATTTTCTTTAATATACTTTCTTTTTATTTCTCCCCTTTATCGGATCTTATGATAACTCTTATAATCATAGTATTTCGTATATAGCTCCTGCCATTTCGCATCCATATACCAGATGTTAAATGTAATATAATATCCTATCCCTTTTAAATCTATCGTTTCCTCAAGCCGCACTAGATATCGTCCATTATCTAGGAAAATATCTGTTCCGGGATAGTCTAAATGCGTATCAATGCCCTGCTTTTTCCTTAAATATTGCATTACCTTTTCGGCCTCTGCCCTAAGAACCCTCCGCAGCAATAATCTTTCCAAATCTTTTAAATGCTCCTCAGGTACTCCTTTCTCATTATATTCAATAGAACCTCTGATATCATCTACACTAGAATCTGGATAATTATTATCTTCAATAATGATATTTACCCTAGGTGAATAATCCAATCCGCCCTTTGTTAGAATTCGATCTTCTTTTACCCTTATTACCTTTGGTATGCTTTCCTCGGTTGGGTCAATCCACTTGCTGCCGCCGTAGTAGTGGTCGGCAAGGGCAGCTTCCTGCTTTTGCTTCATCTCTTCCGGTCGAAAGGCCGCGCGCCGCTCGCTCTTTAACAGCCGGATTACCGCCGTCGCTGCCTCCGCTCTGGTCAGAATCCCCTGCGGCACAAAGGAGGTATCCTCATAGCCTGTCAGCAGCCCCAGCACATAGGCCTTTTTGACCGCCGCCTGATATTCCAGCTGCACCTCATACGGCTTTTTATATGCGCCCACCATTACAAAATCTAAAATTGCCGCCTCTGTCTGACTAATATCTACCTTTGACAGATCTTCTCTCTTTTCCAAAAAGCGCAGCATCAGCAGCGCCATTTCCTCTCTGGTGATCTCCGCCCGAAAATCGGCAAAGTCGCCGTCTTTTAAAATCCCCATTTCTTTAGCCCTGTGCAGATAATTCAGCGCCCAATATTCCGAATGGTTTTCTGCCTTTTGTCCGCCAGCCCGCACCAGCATGGTGACAAACTGATCGACCGTCAGCTTTTCCGCCGCTCGAAAGCTGCCGTCGGGATAGCCTTTGATAATCTCGCCCGCATTGGCGGCTAGCTCTACTACATCGGCCGCATACCATTCCCTGCCGGTCATATCGGTAAAACTCGCCGCCATGAGCTGGCTGCTCCAGCCAAACGCGCCGCCCAAAATAGCCAGCGCCGCCAGCAGCGCCGTTATTCGCCGGAGAGTCCTCCTGCACAAGCCTTTTTTTAAAGCTTTCCCTCGCCAGAGCCGCTTCCCGCTCTACTGTTTGCCGCCCTTCCGGATTGCTTTGGAACTTTTGATCCTTTTGAATTTCCTGATTCCTTTGATTTGCTTTCATTCTACCCTCCTGTAAGATACCTATGCTATAAAATGGATTTTGTATCCGGTTTTAATTTTTCTTTGTCTTTTATTTTAACAATTTTTTTTAAAAAAGTCGTCCTCAATTTGTGGAATTTTTAAATTTATTTTTTCTGTTTTCCCAGTTTTCTTGTTCGTTTTTAGCCCTGTTTTTCGGTTTCCTTTGGAAGGATTTATCAAAATCATAAGCAAATTTCTTTGATAAATTGGAAATGGGAATTTGCTTTCTGCCATATTTATCACATCTTCTCTTGTTTCAATACCCAGCACTAAGCAGAAAATCTACCAAATGCACGATTTTCACCCCATTGATGTTTCCAGTGGCCAGTTCGTCCAACGTTACCACATATTTCGGATAGTGGTCTTTGATTTCAAGGAGATTGGCAACCTCCCAATCCGACTCCTCCGGTAGTCTACGGCATACCTGAACGTAGATACGCTCGTCGCGCTGCACTGCCACAAAATCAATTTCTTTCGTTTCGTTTTTTCCGATATAGACCTCATAACCTCGACGCCGCAGCTCAAAATATACAATGTTCTCCAGCATAGCCGCGATTGACTTTGGGTTAAATCCCATGATGCAGTATTTTAGGGACGCATCTGCCAGATAGAATTTCTCCTGGGTTTTCAGTACAGATTTGCCCTGCAAATCATACCGCTGGCAGCGATAGATCACAAACGCCTTTTCCAGCCAGTTCAGATAATTATAAACCGCCTCCACTGACAAGGAACGTCCCTCGCTTTTGAGAAACTTCGCAATGGCATTGGTCGAAAAGGTTTTGCCCACATTTTCCACGATATACTTTACAACACGGTTAAATAAATCAAAGTTCGTGATGTTGTGCCGTTTTGTAATATCGTTCGTAATAACAGAATTATAAATGCCCTCCACAATCTGATAGGCGGAGCGCTCGTCAAAGTTGCTCAGCGCCACAATGGGGAAACTGCCCAATCGCAGGTATTCGTTTAACAATTCCTTTGGAGAACGGGAATCTGATTTTTTGAATTCCAAATACTCAGCAAAAGATAATGTATACACTGGAATGGAAATGTACCGCCCTGTCAAGTAGGTGGATATTTCGCTGGACATCAGCCTGGAATTGGAGCCGGTCACATAAATATCGGTGTTGGCATTCTCCAACAGACTATTGACTGCTTTTTCCCAACCTTCGATTTCCTGTACTTCATCCAGCAAAAGGTAGTAGCGCCCATCATCGGTCATTTGCCCCTTTATACCGTTATACATATCTTTGTCGGTCATACCATCATCAAAATTCTCCGACGTATATCGCATACTGATAATATGGTCTGCGGCAATCCCGCTTTCCAGCAGATCATCCCGCAGCATATCTAAAATTGTGGATTTACCACAGCGCCGGATTCCCGCTAATATCTTCACTAGTGGAACATCCCGATAGGTTTTCAGCGTATTCATATAGTTTGATCGGATAATCATATCACTCGCCTCCTTATTCCTTATTCCTTATTCCTAGTATATCGAAAAAGTTCGTAAATACCAATAGTTTTTACGTTTAATCCGTAAAAACTTATTGTATATTAAAACTTTTTTGTTGGATGGTTTGGATATGTAAAATTTCTGTAACATAGTTTTTCGCATAAATAAATTATATCGCAAAAGCACATGGATTGAAATTCTCCTTTCCATGTGCTTTTGCTTGTTTTTATATTTAGTTTTTCATTTTTTTAGGGGCTATTTTGCAACAGCCCCTTTTGCTTGTTTTTTATTTTTTTCATTTTTTAAAGAGCATTTTGCAGCGCTCCCTTTTGATTTTCCTATTTCATTTTCCGGTCGACTGCCAGCCCGGTCTTGCGCTTTTTTAGCAGACTATGCGTTCCGCTGCCTTCTGCTGCCTTGCAGAGATAAGCCTTTACATTGCATTTTCCTTGGTAAAGCGAAGCAACTCATCTATCGTGGTAAAGGCAATTCCAGTTACAGTATCGGCACAGCCATAATAAACCGCAATTCTGCCGGTATCCGCATCAGTAAGCGTCGCGCAGGGGAACACCACATTCGGCACATCTCCAACGCATTCATAGTATTCATGCGGCGCCAGCAAATAATCCCTGCTGCGATAAAGCACTTTCCACGGCTCATTAATATCCAGCAGCGCCGTGCCCATTCGATATACAAAGCCGTTGCAGGTGGTAATTACTCCATGGTAAATCATCAGCCAGCCCTCGTCCGTTTCTATCGGAATGGGGCCGGGCCCGATTTTCGTGGACTGCCATGCCGAAAGATCGCCTTTGATCGCTCCCATCATATAGCGATGTCTTCCCCAAAACTCCAAATCCTTCGATTGGCTAACAAAGATATCACCAAACGGAGTATGCCCATTATCGCTGGGTCGGCTCATCATCATATAATTTTCACCAATTTTTCTTGGAAACAAAACGCCGTTGCGATTAAAAGGCAAAAAAGCATTCTCCAATTGAACAAATTCTTTAAAATCAAAGGTATATGCCATCCCGATCGTCGGCCCATGGTAGCCATTGCACCAAGTAATATAATAACGATCCTCCATAAAGCATACTCTGGGATCATAGCGATATTCCCGATTTAATATTTCTTTATCCGCTCCGACAAATCGAATCGGCTCCTCCTCAATTTCCCATTGAATTCCATCCTTACTTCTTCCCAGAAAAATATCCATGCTGATTGACAAGCTGTCACAGCGGAAAACTCCGACAAAACCGTCGCCAAACGGCACAACTGCGCTGTTAAAAACGCTGTTGGAACGCTTCGTGGCATCCCTGCCAATAATCGGATTTTTGCTATAACGCCAAATCGGCTTCCTACAGCCCTCCGGCTTTTCTTCCCATGGAATATTCGGCAATGAATTTCCAATAATTTTTGCCATTTCTCTTCTCCTATACACTCTAAATAATAAAGAAGGGAATACACTGTTTCTCTGCTTTGCTTTCCATGTATTCCCTTCCCGCTGTCTGCCAATCAACCTCGCGCCGAGCTTTTCCGCCTGATTTTAGCCGGAAGGGTCAGCTTCCCTTAGCGCCTGCGGCAGCAAACACAGTTTTGTCCAATTCCTTCCCGCTAAGGAAGGCCTTTATTATTGCCGCCTGAAAATCGCCCTCAAAGAAAGCTTTCCGCTATTTTTTTGCGCGTAAGACTGTCGGGCTTATTTGTATGCTGCGTCAATTTGTGCCTGCACCTTTTCTATAATAGTATCAATGCCGGCTTTTGTCAATTCCTCATCCAATTTGGCAATAACCTCATCCGGATTGCCTGCACCTGTAAGCAGCTGGTTTCTGTATTTCTTGGAAACTTCACTGCAATTTGCCAACTCATCTTCAAACTCATCAGTATTGAGATTAAAGCCCAACAGAACGGAAGCAATTGCCTTTTCATTTAATTCTTTTACTTCGTCCCATTGATTAAAGTCAACATCATCCAGCATACTGACATTGAAGAAGGTTCCCTGTGCATAGCCTGCCATGCTCCAATCCGAATTATTCTTATGAACCTTCTTGTCCGTGGTATACACAAAGTTATCACCCTCTAAGCCGTAGTATAAAGCATCGCGAACATAGGTATCGGTGTTGACCAACTGCAATAATTCCAAAGCTTTTTCCGGATATTTCGAGCTGGCAGAAATACAGTTGATGGAACCGCGAACAGTATCATTGCTCAAAACTGTATCCCCATTTTGAACTGCGACAACTTCCTTGCCCATATTCGGACCCCAAACGGTCTTGGCTGCGCCGCTCCAACCCTGCGCCCAGAAGAAAGCACGATATTTCGGCAATTCTGTCAAGGTCAGGGCATCCGAGTTGATAATACCACTCTTAAACATGCTGTATAATGTTTCATAATGCTTTTTCACATTTTCCTGTTCGTAGATTTTCACTACTTTGCGGGAGTTATCATCAATCTTAACACCAATCGGCAAAGCCATACCCATGCTGTCATAAAACTCAGCTGGTTCAATACCCTGCGATTGTCCTAAAACTAATGCCGGCTTCTTTTCTCCATCTGTAATCTTTTGCAAAGCATCCTTTGCTTTTTCCAAAGTGTTTAACTCTTCTACATTTTTGATTTCATACTTATCCAGCATTTCCTTATCCCAAATAAAGTATCCGGTTACAGAACTATCTTTATATGTCGGCACACCGTAAATTTTTCCATCTACTTTTACAGAATCCCAATATTTTTCAGGCATCAGCCCTTTCAAATCAGGAGTGTTATTCAATAATTCGCTAATATCAGCAAATGCCCCTAATTTAACATCGCTTACAAAGGTTCCCAAATTGGTAAATACGATGTCATAAGGCTGATTGGTGCTAACAATTGCATTTCTCTTGCTGTCCCAGTCGCCCCAAGAGATAATTTCAACATCCAATTCTACGCCGATTTTCTCATTTAAATATTTGTTGATATGAGTTTTCCAAGCCTCATAATTTGCCGGCTGTGAACCGCCGATCAAAATCCATTTCAACGGAACAATTTCCTTTTGCGTTGTAGCTTCTGCTGTGGTTTCTGTCTTTGTTTCCTCAGTTGTTGTCGTTTCCGTCTTTGTTTCTGTGGCCGCAGATTCTGTCTTTGTTTCCGTACTTGTAGTTTCCGTCTTAGGACTGCAAGCTGCCAAGGAAAGAAGCAACGCCATCGCCAACACCAGTGATGTTAATTTTTTCATATTTTTCCTCCTTTTATTAGGTTGCTGTTATCGCGCATTCAGCTGCTTTCAATAAGCTTTTTCCTTTGTAAAAACAGCTCTTGAAAGAATCTGAATGCAACTTCAAAACGGAAAATGAATTTTCCCGTTTTTTTATAGTAACAGGCCGATCCGTCAACGGAATCATCCTGTTGCCATCTTGATAAAATACTGCAAATTTTTTCTTCTCCCGCTTTAGCCCTTTACTGCTCCGATTGTCAGACCGGTAATAAAATATTTCTGAAAGAAGGGATATGCCAGCGCAATTGGTACAACTACTACAATCGCAATCGCCATTCGCACCGATTCCGATGGGATCTGCTGCTGCAATGCTGTCGCATATTCTGGATGCTTGTTCATGTACTCTACATTCTGCAAAATACCATTTAACATAGCCTGAAGAGAATTCATTTCCGGCTTAGTAATATAAAGTGCTGCTTGAAACCAATCATTCCAATATCCAAAGGATAAAAACAGCCCAATCGTCGCCAGCACCGGTTTGGAAATCGGCAGCACAATCCGCGTAAAAATCTGAAGCTGCGAAGCTCCGTCTATTTTCCCTGATTCAATAATTGAATCGGGAACGGTATTGCGAAAGAAGGTCTTACATATGATAATATTAAACGAGGATACCGCTATCGGTAAGATCAGCGCCCATATATTGTCCTTCAGTTTCAGGATATTGACCATTACCACATAGCTGGCGATCATACCTCCGTTAAAAATCATCGGGATAAAGACAACTCCCGTATAAAAGCCATTTAGCTTAAATTCCTTTCTCGACAGCACATAGCCCATTGTCGCCGTCAAAACCAATCCGATCAGCACGCCCACTACTGTTACAAAAACAGAAATCCAAAAGGCGCTTAAAATAATTCTCCGCTCTTTCCACAGAAAATTATATGCTGCCATCGAAAACTCTTCCGGGATGAAGAGATAACCAAAATGACTTAAGGAATATTCGGAGCTAATCGAAATCATAAATACGAAAATAACCGGTAGAATTGATATTGCCGCTGCTATAAAAAAGACAATGTTGAATGCAAGGTTGGTTGCCGGCTTTATCTGATTTAAAGTTCTGCTTTTCATCTTCTTCTCCTTATATAATCGCACTATCCTTGTCAACCTTGGTTACGATATAATTGGTCAACAGAATGGTAAGACAGCAAGCAACCGATTGGAATAGCCCTGCTGCTGCCACTCTTTCTAGTTTGACTCCTCCACCCATAATCGCATTATAAATATAAGTATCAAAGGTTGACGCCACCTCGTAAAGCGGTGCAGGAATTCGCCGGGTAACCTGATAGAAAAGACCAAAGTCCGAATAAAAAATACGCCCTGAGCTTAAAATAAACATCATCACAATGATTGGTTTTATGGAGGGCAGAGTAATATACTTTGCCTGCTGAAGCTTCGTCGCTCCGTCAATTACCGCCGCCTCATAAAGGCTTTGGTCAATGCCGGTAATGCTTGCCAAATATACAACCATGCTATAACCCGTCGTTTTCCAAAGTGCCATAAAGGTTAAGATAAACGGCCAATATTGAGGACTTTCATACCAACTAATCTTATCCTTCCCCAAGGACTGCAAAATCAGATTAACAAGTCCCTTATCCGGATTCAAAAAGGCATATACGAAAAAGCTGATTACTACCCATGACATAAAATGCGGAAAAAACATCATCGTCTGATAAGTCTTGGATTTCCATTTAGAATAAAGCTGATTAATCATCATTGCCAATACAACTGGTACCGCAATCCCTAAGACAATAAACACAGCGTTATACAAAATCGTATTACGCAGCACCAGCCAAAACGCATTGGACTTGATAAAATAAGTAAAATTGCCAAAGCCTGCCCATTCGCTACGAAACAAGCTCTCCAAGAAGCCTTTTCCCATCACTATTTTGTATTTTTTGAATGCAATGATCAGCCCAAACATCGGCAGATAGCAAAAAATCAAATACCATATAAAAGTAGGCAGTCCCAGCAACGTCAGCTCGGTATCATCTTTTGTCCACTTCTTCTTCCCAGGCTTCCACATCTTTTTCCTTTTCTCCTTTGTATTATTTTTGTATGTCCTTATGCTCCGCTTCTCCGCCGCTACAAAACACCATTAACAAAGTTGCTTTGTTTCTTTCTTTTTATTAATCTGATTTTAACATTTGCTTCGCAAAATGTCAAGCCGTTTTTTTAACTTTTAATTATTTATTACTATATTTTCTTTTTTATATTTATTTTCTTTATGCATTTTTTTGTTTCCCTCTGTTTTTCTCGCCTGCTATTATTACAAATTATTACAAATCCGCCTTTTCCCCTGCTCTCATTTTCTTTTCATCATTCTCATAAAGTTAATCATATTCTTAACTTTGTTTTTTATTCATCCCCCCTTTTTTTATTCTTCTCTTTTTTCTTCTCTTTTGCGCTTCTACCTTTGTTTTTCTTTTTTCAGGCTCCTTGCCATTTCTCCAAAAGCCCCTTTCCTTAAATAATAAGCGCTCCGTTCAAATACACCATTTTCCAATCCCTTTATCGCCTTCTCGTTTTTCCTCTGTTCTGTAAATATTGGCATTTTTCGTCCCCTGCCACAGTCTGGATGCCATTTCCTTAAAAAGGCCGCATGACTACCAGCTTCCCTTCGCCGCAGCCCTCGCGCGCCTCATAAAGCTTATCTCCCCTCCAAAAAACTTCCTCCAAAGCTATTCATAACAAAATCCCATAACAGCTGCTCCATAGCAAGGCGCTTCATAAGCGCATAAAAAATACCCTCCCTACTACCTTGTCCAGTAAAGAGGGTATTTATCCATTCTCCGTTTTTATTTCCTAATCATTTCTCTTTTCTCCAGCCGCGTTATTTTTTCAGCTTCAGCTTAAAGGTCTTGATCTCATAGGGTTTAATCATAAAAGAGAAGCTATTCCCCTCCGCCTTTAACTCCTCAAAGACCTCTCTTTCCTCCAGATCGCATTCACACACACTCTCTATCGGCAAATATGTCCGAATCGTCGTTTCCGTCCGCTTATTATAGCATTCATGCACCCGCAGCACCAAGTCGTCGTCATACTCGGACTTTTTTACGACCTCCATCACTACATTTTCCGCATCGACTCCGGCAAAGGAAATCCTCTGCGGCAGCCCGCCATCCTGTTTTTCAAGGAGATAGGCAGTCAGCGACTGATTCAGGAAATATGCCTCCTGAACAACTCTGCCTTCGCGGAAATCTCCACTGTGCGGGAAAAGCGAATAGGTAAAGTGGTGAATCTCCCGGTCTGCATCCTCGTTTGGAATCACCGCTGATTTTAAAAGGGTCAGCCGCATTACATTGCCCTTGATATCATGACCATATTTACAGTCGTTAAGCAGGCTGACGCCATAGCCGCACTCGCTTAAATCCGCCCATTTATGCCCGCAAACCTCAAATTTTGCCGTATCCCAGCTGGTGTTCCAGTGCGTCGGGCGCTCCACATTCCCAAGCTGAATATCGTAGGTTGCCTTCTCACTATGAATGTCAACTGGAAATGCCGTTTTTAACAAAATCTGCTTCTCCTTCCAGTCTATTTCATTCACAACATCAATTCTGGCGGTATGCGCATAAACCGTTATCCATTGGGTAATCGTCGAGTCAAGGAAGGGCCGAACCAGCTTTAAAACACCCTTTAGCGGCGTCGTTCTTACCACCTCGATGCTGCTGATCTCTGTAATCTCCCACATTTTTTCCTGATAATAAATATTGATATCCCAGGCATCCCAGTTATGCGGTCTGTCCTCAAACGCCTGCAAAACATTGCCTCGCTTTCCTTCCGGCAACAGCTCGCGCTTTGCTCTCTTGTCGTAAACCGATGCAAACAAGCCATTTTCGTCCAAATCGATGGCAAGGAATTCATTTTCCAAATGCGTCTTACTCACCGTCAAATATTCCGGCGCGACATTTTCCGCTTCCTTTAAAAGAAATACCTTGTAGCCCTTGGCCGGAATGCCCTCCGCCAAAAAGCTCAGCTCTCCGCATTTCCCGCAATAGTAGGATTTTTGCCGCTTTCCTTCAAAATAAACAGAATACTCCTGCGGCAGCGCCACCTCAACGATATCCGTCCGCTCAAAAGCCGTAGGATTAAACACGATCACTGATTTCCCGTCAGTATGAATCTTCGGCAGCAGGCTGTTTATCGCGCTATCCTTCAATACTTTTCCGTCTGCCAAAATCTGCTCATACTGCTCCTTGGAATCCTCGTACACCTTCTTGATCGAAGATCCCGGAATGATATCATGGAACTGGTTCAGGCATATGATTTCCCAAGCATCGGTAATCTCCTTCTGCGGATATCTTTGACCACCCAGCTCCATCGCCATATCCGACAGCCATTCAATTTCTTCATATAAAAATTCAGATTTTCGATTATATCTTTTATTCCTTGCCATACCGGTCAAGGTTCCTCTGTGGTATTCAAAATACAACTCTCCCACCCAGCTTGGGGTTTTCTTATTGTTTTCGGTTTTGGCTGCCAGCTTATCAAAGAAGCTAAGGGAATTGGTAAATTCCACCCTCGGCATAGTCGGAATTCCTTTTGCCAGCCGCTTGCCGTATTCCAGCATATGCTTGGTCGGACCGCCGCCACCATCACCCCAGCCGTAGCTGATCAGCACCTCGTTGCTCAAATCCTTCTGCTGGTATCTTTCCCATGCTCCCCGTACCGAATTAGCATTGACATCGCCGTTATAGGTGGTAAAGAATTTTTCCGGCAACTCATCAAAATTTGCCGTAGTGATAAAATGCGTCAGCACACTGCTACCGTCCAGTCCGACCCAGCGGAAGGTATCATAAGGCAGCTTATTGTATTCATTCCAGCTAATCTTGGTTGTCATAAAATACGGAATATGCGCCTTCTGCAAAATCTGCGGTAGCGCTGCGCTATAGCCAAATACATCCGGCAGCCAAAGAAGCTTGCTCTCTACGCCAAATTCTTCGCGGAAAAAGCGCTTTCCTAAAACTATTTGCCGAATTAGTGATTCGCCGGAGCTAAGATTGCAGTCCGCCTCCAGCCACATGGCTCCCTCCGGCTCCCAGCGCCCTTCCTTGACCCTTTCCTTGATCTCGGCATAAAGCTCCGGCATAGAGGTTTGCAAAAAGCGATAAAGCTGCGGCTGACTGGACATAAAAATATATTCCTTATAGTGCCGCATCAATTCCAGCACCGTACTAAAGCTCCGTTCAACCTTATGCTTGGTCTGATCCAGATCCCACAGCCATGCTACATCAATATGCGTATGTCCAACGCAATTGGCAATTATCTCGGAATGCCCGCAGTACTTTCCATAAAATTCCTCCGCCATATATTCCAGCGCTCGATCTACACTAGCATAAAACTCCGGCGAATAGGGACGGCGCAAGTCAATCCGATTGACCGCCTCCGTCAAATACTTAAGAATCTCTATCCGGTAATAATCCGTCTTTGCCAAAAGCTTTGCCGCCTCCAGCGGCACGTAGATATCATAATACAGCTGCTCGATCTTCGGATCAGAAACACAAACTGTGTTTTTGCATTCCGATAAATGCTCCTCCATCCCGCTGAACGCCTGCAAATCAACAACATAAGCCTCTCCGGCGTTCGCGTGATCCGTCAATAAAATTTCCGTATGATTGACATCAAGCCCCTGCACCAGCTTGCCATTAACAAAAATTAAAAACTGCGGATTCTTTGCATCCCATTCCCCCTCATGCGACGTTGTCACCCGATACGCCAATCGCTTTCCGGCAAAGGCTTCCGGCACGCAAAACTCCGCTTGAAACCAGGCATAAATATTCTTTCCTCCCCAGCGCTCGTGAAAGCCAAAGCTTTGAAACGGCTCCGCTGACGCTGCTGCTTCCGCCGGATTCTGATACAGTCCTTTTTTTACTTTGATTTCCGCCAGCTCAAGCTTATCCGCAACAATCAGTTCCTTCAAATCTGCTGTAATCTTTTGAATTCTTTCCACTTCAAAAAACATACATACCTCCATATCATCAAGTGTTTTTGCTGAAAATCCATTTTTAAAGTCGTTTTTTTACAAACGAAGCAGACCATCTCC
Organism: Eubacteriales bacterium; assembly: GCA_041844915.1. GTDB lineage: Bacteria > Bacillota > Clostridia > Lachnospirales > Vallitaleaceae > W11650. The sequence continues at coordinate 22,588 of JBGZBY010000081.1, read as the reverse complement.
CCGCTCCATTTCCCGCTGGCCAAGCCTTCGCCGCCCTTCCCGCCTTGACAGCGGCAAAACGCCAAACTCGCTTGTTTGACCTAAAGCTTTCTATTCTCTTATTCTCCCTTATTATAATAGGAAACTGCAAAAAAGGAAAGAGAAAAAAACATTTTTAGCAATATTTTATAATTAAAGAACATAAAAAAGTTGCAAAATGTTAATTTTCTCATCCGACCGCATTGCCTTTAAAAATCTACTCTTTCTCTTTTATTAAAGGGATTTTTTTCTATTTATGATTTTTATCTGCTCATTTTCTCCTGCTTTTTTGTAAACAAAAGTCATTTTTTCCATTGTCTTTTAATAACAATTATGGTAAAATGTTATCTATGATTATCCGGATACTTTCCAACTTTATTAAATCGTCTGCTTTTCCTTACTGTCGGCAAAACCGGCTTACCGGATAAACAACAAAAAAGTCTGCTATTTACGGAGGAACCCATATGAAAAAAGTTACGATGCAGGACATTGCAAACGCCATCGGGATCTCCAGAATTTCTGTTTGGAAAGCCTTTCATGACTATCCTGGAATTTCCCCGAAGCTAAAGGAGCAAATTTTTATGAAGGCCGAGGAAATGGGCTATTTAAAGAGCAGCGTTAAGCCAATGCCGACTGCCGAGCAGGATATTGCACAAACTGTTTCGGTAATTGTATCCCGTCCGGACTCCTCAAAATTCTGGATGGATATTATTCATCAAATCGCCAAGGAATTAAACAAATCCAATATCAATCTGATGTACACCTATGTTCCCAGCTTTTACAAGGATGATTATCAATTGCCCGCCGTGTTGTCCTCGGGGCAAATCGCCGGCGCTATTGTCTTAAATGTTAATGACCCCAAAATGACCCGACTGATCAATAAGCTGAGCATTCCCCTGATCTTCTTGGATGTCCCGCCTCAGGTCAAGCCGGAGAACCTAAATGGCGACCTAGTTTTGATCGAAGGACGAGCCGCCACCAGAGATCTGACGAAGCAGATTCTCGAAAAGGGCAGAACTCGAATCGGCTTTATTGGTGATATCCACTATGCCCAGACCAATTTTGAGCGCTATCACGGCTATCTGGACGCTATGAGTGATTATTCGCTAAAGGTCGATCCATCCATCTGCTTTACCAATTCCATCAATATCTACCACTACGAAGATGAGATTCACGACTTCTTGAAAAAACTAAAACCGATGCCGGAGGCCTTTGTCTGCGTCAGCGATTTCGTCGCACAATATGTAGAAAGCTTTTTGTCCGCACAGGGCTATTCCATCCCGGGAGATGTCGCCATGACCGGCTTTGACGGGCGCAAGGAATACAGCAATGTGGCAGATATCCTGACCACCGCCCTTGTGCAGACCGATCATTTGGGCAAGCGCTTAGCGGCGCAGCTTTTGTTCCGCATGAAGTATCCGCAGGCCTCCTATGTCGTTACCTATATGCGCTCCGAGCTGATCCTAAAGGCCTCTACCGGAGATTAAAGACGGATCTAAGGGCAAAGAAGGTAAATAGCAAAGAGAAAACCGCTGGCTGAACCGGCGGTTTTCTCTTTGCTGAACCATACAAAAAGAGCCGCCCACCGGCAGCCCTTTTTTTCTGCAATCTCTGTTTCTTTTCTCCGACAGCTAAGCAGTTTCCCGCCGCTACGATTATTCGCTTTCCTCTCCGTCCGTTTCAATCAAGCCATAGCCGGAATTTTTTCTCTTATAGACCACATTGATATCATTGGTATAGCGATTGCGGAACACATAAAAATCATGTCCCAGCAAATCCATCTGCATGCAGGCTTCCTCCGGATCCATCGGTTTTACGCTGATCTTTTTGGTTCTCTCAATATTGATAGCGTCTTCAGCCTTCTCCGTCAGCTGCTCAAAATACTCAATCTTTAATTCCTTCGCTTGGCGGTGGCTGGCAATCAGCTTCTGACGATGCTTTACCAATTGTCTTTCCAACTTATCTACTGCATTATCCAGCGCAATATACATCGTTTCGCCGCGTTCTTCAGCACGAATAACCGAACCGCGAATCGGAATCGTTACTTCAATAATACTATCTCTTTTTTCGGTGCTTAACGTTACCTGTGCCGTTGTTTCCTCGGAAAAGAACTTATCCAGCTTACCCAGCTTTTCTTCGATCCTGTCCTTCAGCCCTTCCTTTACAGTCATGTTTTTTCCACTGATAATATACTTCATAACAAACTCCTTTCACCTCTCCGCGTTCCGAGAAATTGTCAAATCATATTAAGGACTGCTTCAAAGCTTTGTTTTCATCCGGCTTTGCTTTTTTATGCACCCGAACTATCGTCGGACTCCGACATTGCTGTCTTACTTTATATATTCTCTTTGTCTGCCTAAAATCCTTTTTCTCACCCTTGATTTTCCAATTATTTTTCTCCGCCATCGGCAGCTGTGATTTCCGCCTACAGAATCTTCTCTTCCATTTTTCCCGCCAAGCCTCTTCTGGCCAAAGAATTAAGCAGGAAATCAGATAATAAAAACTTTTACATAGGCATTCGGCAGACCATCAACACCCACTTATATGGGCGACAGAAGGTATTGTTAATGTATTTACAAAGGAAAATGCAGAATATTCTACAAAAATGCGGAAGGGAATTTCGGCAAAGGAAACTATAGAAAATAAGATTATGAAATGTACGGCTTACTATGATGAATGGGAAATGGCCTGCTGCGGGACTCCGTTTAGCGTAGGAGATTGCGATGGCACAAATGGGTAAGAACCCGCCAATTACCTTAGAAAATCTAGTAAACCCACGGAAAACTGTTCAACATTTGAAAGCCCGCAGCTTATTTGCCTTTTCCGGAAATAAAGCTCCTTATTTCACATGAATCATCGCGGCAAAGCTTGCCTTGGTATAATTTCTACCGGCTTCGGTCAGGATCAGCCGATTGTTTTCCTTGACCAGAAAACCTCTGCCAATCAGATCGGCCGCTCGAGTGGTAATTTTTGCTTCTTTCCAATTCAAATGCTTAGAAATCGTGTCAATTCCTGTTTCTTCCTCTGCCTGCGGACTATTTTCATGGCGAAAAATATGAAAAAGCATCGTCAGATTGGCAAAATCCTTTTCCTGCTGCTTTCTTCTTCTAGCTACCGCTACCAGACCGTTTTCCCGACCAAATACAAACACCAGCCCAAAGGTACAGCCTGTCACCACCGCTATCATGCCGGAAATCGACACATCCAGCCACATCGCCAGCCAAAAGCCGACAACAGCATTGCCTGCGCCAATCAAAACACTAAGCAACAGAAGCTTTTTCACATCATTGCTCAACAAATATGCTGTTGCTGCCGGGCCGATCATAAAGGCAATCACCAGAATTGACCCAACCGCCTCAAAGGCTCCTACCGCTGTTACCGATACCATCGTCATCAGGGCATAATGCATCAGTGCTGGAGCAAAACCCAGCGCCGCCGCCAAATTCTCATCAAAGGTCGTCAATTTCAATTCTTTAAAAAAAAGAACAATAAAACCTAAATTAATCAACAAGATTGCGCCCATAGTATAAGCTACTCTAGGTCCCAGATCAACGCCGCCTATTATCAGCCGATAAGAAGGCGCAAAGATCAGCTCTCCCAGTAATACGCAACTAGCATCTAAATGAACATTTCTGGCAAACAGCGAAATCAGGATAATGGCAATACTAAACAAAAACGGAAATACAATACCAATTGCCGAATCCTCCGACATCTGCCTTGTCCGGTTTAGCGTTTCCGTAAAATAAACGGTAAATACCCCCATAAAGGTTGCTCCGGCAATTAAAAGCGGCGAGCCCAAATCTTTAACCACAAAGAATGCCAAAACAATCCCCAGCAGTACGGTATGAGTAATTGCGTCAGTCATCATTGCCATTTTACGCAAAATCAGAAATACTCCCGGTATGGAACAGGCAGCCACCACAATCACAGCAATCAGCTGAATCTCAAAGTAAACCATGCTCCACCTCCTTTATCAGTCCGTTCTCAGTCAAATGCTCCTTTCCCCTTGCCGTAATCAGATAATGATCCTCTCTCTCCTTTGCCGCAAAGCCGTCCTCAACCAATCTTTCCAGCATTCGCCGGAAATGCCTTTCGTTTTTGCGTTCGCAGCTAAGGCAGATGGCCGACAGCGGATGCGCATGGGGAATCTCATGCTGCAATGAAAGATAATGGAGATTTAAAAGCACCTTATCCCTGCCTATACTCTTAAGATTCTGATAATAGCGAAGCCTTTGCCAAAACAATCCCCGATTGGGCGCAAAGACCAAGCTGACCAAAACAAAGGCACTCAAAACCAGCACGATTGCCGGGCCGGTCGGCATATTACGAATCGAGGAACTAAGCAGTGTTCCAACCAGTCCGGAAGTTCCTCCAAAAAAGCCCGACAAGCCAATCATGACCGACAAACGATCTGTCCACTGTCTGGCCCCGACCGCAGGCGAAATCAACATGGCGCTCATCAATATCACACCGACCGTCTGCAAGCCTGCTATTACCGCTAAAACAGTCATTGCCGACAACAAAAAACCGATTTTTTTAGTTGAAAACCCCAAACTATCTGCGTATTCCGGATTAAAAACATATAATTTTAATTCTTTCCAAAAAAGAATAATTAATACAATTAATATCACCCCAACAAACAAAAGCTGATAAACCTCTCTTTTCAGCATCGTAGATGCTTGCCCAAAAATAAATTTTTCCATTCCCGCCTGATTGGAATTAGGCACGCGCTGGATATATGTCATAAGAACCAAACCCAAGCCAAAAAAAGCAGATAGGATAATTGCCAGAGCGCTGTCAAATTTGATTTTGGAATATTGAACCACAGCTTTGACCGCTACCATTGAGATAAGCCCAACAATCAGCGCCCCTGCCAAAAACAAAGAAGTATTCTTTGCCCCTGCCAAAAGAAAAGCAATGCAAATCCCCGGCAAGGCCGCATGAGAGATCGCATCTCCAACCAAAGCTTCCTTTTTAAGAACAATAAAGCAGCCTAAAACTCCAGCGGAAATTCCCAAAAGAGTCGCTCCCAGCGAAACCACCTGTGTGGTATAGTCCGAAAAAATGATGCCCAGATTCATTCCTTTATCGCCTCCCCTGTGGTACGATAAGTCCTCTTCAAATTTTCCTCAGTAAAAACCTCCGCCGTTGGTCCGCTGGCAATCAGCTGAATATTCAAAAGCGTTACCCAGTCAAAATATTCCGGCACCGTCTGTAGGTCATGATGAACCACTACCACGGTTTTCCCCTTATCCCGTAAAGCCTTTAAAATATCAATAATCGCTTTTTCCGTCCGCGCGTCCACGCCTTGAAATGGTTCATCCATAAAATAAACGTCTGCGTCCTGTACCAAAGCTCTTGCCAGAAAAACTCTTTGCTGCTGTCCGCCGGAAAGCTGGCTAATTTGCCGGTTTTTAAATTCTAACATTCCCACCTTATCTAAAGCTTCCAAGGCCATTTCCTTATCTTGTCTGGCAATTCTTTTTATCCAACCCGCTGCGCCATATCTGCCCATACAGACAACATCAAATGCTGTCGTCGGAAAATCCCAATCTACGCTGCCCCGCTGCGGTACATAGCCAATCCGCTTCCTTTCTTTATGATAGGGCCTTCCCCAAAAAAGCGCCGTTCCCGAAACCGGTTTTAAAAGCCCTAGCATCGCCTTAATCAAGGTAGATTTTCCAGCGCCATTCGGCCCGATCACCGCCATCAAAACACCCTCCGGAACTCGAAAATCCACATCCCAAAGCACTGGCTTGACTTGGTACGCCACTGTCATATCTTCGACATTGATGATATAATTTATTTCTTTTTTCATTTTTTTCTGCCCTTTTAACAACCTCTTAAAAACCTTCTGTTATCTCCGCTTTTAAAATTATTTTTCCGCTTAACAGACGGGTACATGAGCTGCCCCATGTACCCAAGTGATATCCTGCTATGATAAAAATTAATCCTTTAAAGCGCCTGCTATGGTATCAATATTGGCCTTAAACATTCCAATATAGGTTGCCGCTTCTCCTTCCCCTAATGAATCAGAATAAAGCTCTCCGCCAATCTGCACATCAAAACCCTTCGCTTTTACCGCCTCCTGCAAGGCTTCAATATTCTTTTTCGGTACAGAAGACTCTACGAAAATTGCCTTGATTTTATTTTCAACGATATATTCTGCCAGCTCCGTCACATCGGAGGTCGCCGCTTCCGATTCTGTTGAAATCCCTTGTAATCCCCTTACTTCAAAGCCATATTCCTTTCCAAAATAATTGAACGCGTCATGGGCAGTAATCAAAACCCTTGCTTTTTCTGGTATCATCTGAATTTGAGTCCGAATATACTGATCTAACTCGTCCAATTCCTTGCTGTATTTTTCATAATTTGCCTCAAAATAAGCTTTATCCTTTTCACTAAGCTTAATGTAGGTATCTGTTACATTCCTTGCCGCCAGCTTCCAATTGGCTACACTAAACCAAATATGAGGATCATGCGGCGATTCATCAAATGCTAACCGATCTTCCACCGGTATGGCTTCTCCTACCTCCGCCACCAATTTATTAGCCGAAGTAAGTTTTGAAAATACTTCTCCCATTTGCCCTTCCAAATGTAATCCATTGATTACTACCATATCCGCTTCTTGCAGCTTGGCAATATCGCCCGCAGTCGGCTGATACAAATGAGGATCTACTCCGGCAGCCATCAAACCGGTTACTTCCACCTTATCTCCGCCAATAGCCTTCGCCAAATCCGTTAGCATGGTCGAAGTCGCCATAACCTTATAGTTCTTCGCGCCATCTGTTGCCGTTGTTTTTCCTTCTCCACAGGCACTTAGCCCCAGCACTAAAAAACACGCCAAGAGCAACGCCGTTACCTTTTTCCATTGTAAAAAGGCTTCCATTTTTTTCTGTGTTTCCTGCTTGTTCATCATTTTTTTCCTTGCAGCAAAATGGCTTCTCATATCCTCCATTGACTGCAAGTACTTCCTCCTTTTTAAATTGATAATGAATATCATTATCATATAAGAGGATCCTCTATTTGTCAAGTGCTTTTTCTTATTTTTTAAAATTTTCTGCGCAGGCAAGCCGCAGCTTCCTAATTTCTTACAAAGCTCCTATTCCGCTTCGCAGAGCGATTCTTCTGGTCAGCGGATGATACGCTCCCATGGATTTACAATTTCGCAGCCAAATATTCATTTTCAGTGATTTGCAGCTACGGGCATAATGACCGGCAAAGCCCTCCGTTCCCTTTGCCCGAATTGCCTCCGCCAAGGCCTTCGCCGTCCGAAAGGCATAGCTGAAACCCTCTGACGAGCTGGGACTGATAAAGCCACCCGCCTCCCCGATAAGCGCAATCTTCCGATTGCCGGTAAAAATTCGATTATTTACCGGCCGAAGAATCTCACAGCCCTCTCGATATATTTTTTCACCAAAAACAAAGCCTCTCCGCTCCAGTTTGACCTTTAGCTCCCGAAAGCGCTGACTGGGACTGTCTGCGGACGCGCCATAGTTAAAGGCGCCGCCCAAAATAATCGCATCCCCCTTGGGAATCAGCCACGAATAAAAATCCGTAATTTCCTCATCAACAATCGCCGCATAATAATCAATTTTCCCCGTATTTTGATACCATTCCTGAATCGATACATAAGCAGGATAATCGCAATGAGGATAAAGCCTGCGGCGAAAGATCGAGCTTGCTCCGTCTGCGGCAACCACCATCCGGCTGCTTATCCGCTTTTCCTGCCCATTAGCAAGATTTTTTATGACCAGCTCCACTCCTTTAGGGCAGCGATGGAATTCCCGAACATAATAGTCGCCTTTTTTCTCAATACTCGCCGGAATCAAATCAATCAGCCATTTTTCAAAGCTTCCCCGATCCATATTATAATAATGCTTCTGATAATTTCTCTCCACCGGATAATTCAAGTCCATGACCCGAAGCACAAAGGTCTGCGGCTCAATTAAAAGCTCGGTCGGCAGATTTAAATTCATCTCCGCCATCACCTTTTGTGCAGCCTCCGACAACAGCCCGCCGCAGCACTTCATCTTCCAGCCCGCCTGATGGATTGGCTTTTTATCCAAAATCAGCACCCGATAACACTCCGGCAGCAATCGCGCTAAGGTCGCGCCTGCCGGCCCTGCTCCAACAATCACAATATCATAATCCGGCTCCGTTTTAAACTGCTTTTTCATTCTGTCATCTCCGCTTCTATCTCTATTTTACTTTTGTATTAGGATTTCTTCCCGTTCCAACCGATAGCTTCAGTAAAGCCCTCTCTGTCAGCCTCAGCTATGCTCTCCTAGCGGCAGGCATCATCCTTTCCGCTTTCCTCTAGCATATTTTTCAGCACAGTATTTAAAATACCGCCATTTAAAAAATATTCGATTTCCACTTCGCTGTCCAGCCGGCTCTTGACCTGAAAACATTTTCGGCTTCCGTCCTTGCTGGTTGCCTCCACTTGCAGAAGCTGGTTCGGCAGCCATTTCTCATTCCGAAAAATCGAAAAATCCTCCTCGCCGCTTAAGCACAGGCTGTCCGCCGATTCTTCCGCTAAAAATTCCAGCGGCAAAATCCCCATTCCCAGCAGATTACTGCGATGAATTCGCTCAAAGCTCTCGGCAATAACCGCCTTTACGCCCAGCAGCAAGGGTCCCTTTGCCGCCCAGTCACGGCTGCTGCCGGTGCCGTATTCCTTGCCTGCCAGCATTAAAAGCTCCTTGCCCTCCTGCTTGTATTCCATCGCCGCATCATAAATCGACAAAATCTGCTCGCCCTTCCTAGTATATCCGCCAACTCTGCCGCCTGCCATTTGATTCCGCAGCCGAATATTGGCAAAAGTTCCCCGCACCATGACCTCATGGTTGCCTCGTCTGGCGCCATAGGAATTAAAGTCCGCAGGCGCAACCCCACGCTCGATCAAATAGCGGGCGGCTGGACTGTCGCCAGCAATGCTACCCGCCGGCGAAATATGATCGGTCGTTACCGAATCCCCCAAAATTCCCAGTGCCCTGCCACTTTCCATAAAAGGCACAGACTGCGTCAAGCCGCCTTCGGCAGCGTGTCCAGCAGACCCATGCCGGCAAGGTGCCGACGAAGCAGCTTTTTCCTTCTGCTCCTGAATCAGTCGGTCAAAAAAATCCGGCAGACGGACATAGGTGGAAGCCTCCTCCCACGGATAGGTCGGCGTATTTTCTCCTGCCAGAGCCTCCCAGCGCTCCGCAAAGGGGCTGACATTATCTCGGAAAACCTCCGGCTGTACAGAGCGCCGAATCTCCTCCTCTATTTCTGCGTTATCAGGACAGATATCCTTATAATAAACCGCTTTTCCTGCTGAATCAAAGCCCAACGGATCAGTGGTCAAGTCAATGTCAATCCTGCCCGCCAACGCAAATGCCACTACCAGAATTGGCGATGCCAGATAATTCGCCGGAATCAGGGGATGGATTCTGCCCTCAAAATTGCGATTGCCGCTTAAAATACCTGCCACCTGCAAATCTCTTTCCTTGATCTGACGGCTGATTTCCTCCGCCAAGGGGCCGCTGTTGCCGATACAGGTTGCACAGCCGTATCCTGCCACACCAAAACCAAGCTCCTCCAAATAAGACAGCAGACCTGCTTTCTGTAAATATCCGGTTACCGCCAAAGAACCCGGTGCAAAGCTTGTTTTCACATGGTCGGGCACCTTAAGTCCCGCTTCTACAGCTTTTTTTGCCAAAAGTCCCGCCCCTATGATGACCTGCGGATTGGAGGTATTGGTACAGCTGGTAATAGCCGCCAATATGATATCGCCATTTTCCAGCTTCTTGCTAGCAGACTCTCCGGCTTTTTCCGCTGCATTCCTCTCCAATTCTGATCTCGTCGGAAAATTGGCAGCGAAATTGGACTTGATATCTGGCAGAAGCACCAGATCCTGCGGCCGCTTTGGCCCTGCCAGCGCCGGCTGAATCTGTCCCAGCTCAACCTCAACGATCTGCGTGTACCTCGGCTCTACACTGCCCTTTTCCCTGAATAACTTATTTTTCTTAAAATAGCGTTCGGTAAGCGCAATCGTTTCCGCAGAGCGTCCAGTCAGCGCCATATATTCCAGCGACTTTTCATCCAGCGGAAAATAACCCATCGTTGCGCCATACTCCGGCGCCATATTGGCAATTGTCGCTCGGTCGGTCACGCTCAAGGCCTCTGCTCCTTCGCCGAAATACTCGACAAATTTCCCGACCACCTTTGCCTTACGAAGTAAATGCGTCAAATATAACACCGCATCCGTTGCCGTTACGCCATTTTGCAGCCTGCCGCTCAGCTTTACCCCTACTACTTCGGGATTGAGCATATAAATCGGCTGACCCAGCATTGCCGCCTCCGCTTCAATTCCTCCGACGCCCCAGCCCAATACGCCCAGTCCATTAATCATCGTCGTATGGCTGTCCGTGCCAACCACGCTGTCGGGATAACAAATGCCGTCCTTTTCCAAAACAACACCGGCAATCTTTTCCAAATTGACTTGGTGGCAAATTCCCTGCCCTGGAGCATAAACCTTGAAATTGCTTAAATTATTCTCCGCCCACTTTAAAAAGCGATATCTTTCCGCGTGACGGGCAAATTCCAGCTCGACATTCTTTTCTAGTGCGTCGGGCTGACCCGCATAGTCCATCGACACAGAATGATCAATGACCAAATCCATCGGAATTTGCGGATTGATACTTTCCGGATCATCGCCCAACGCCGCCATCGCCTCTCTCATTGCCGCAATATCGACGACGGCCGGTACTCCGCTCAAATCCTGCAAAAGAATTCGACTTGGCAAAAAAGGAATCTCCTTGCCCTCATATGCCGCCGCCCAATTGCCAAGCCGCCGCAAATATTCCTCGGTAAAATATTTGCCGTCGAAGTTGCGCAAATTATTTTCCAACAGTAAGCGGATGGAATAGGGCAGTTCTTCTATCGCCACCTCGTTTGCCGCACACCATGCCGCAATATCAAAATAATTTCTGCCCTTCTCCAATTCCGCCTGATAGTTCTCTTTTCTCATACCTATTAGCCTCTTTCCTTTAAAAACCGCTTTCCGGCCATTGCTTTTCACCGCTTCGCCGCTCTTCTCTATTCCTGTTTCTTCTGCGCTATTGCTTTTTCTTAGCCCTTGTTGCATTTTCTGCTTTTATTCTGGGCTTTTCTCGCTCCCAGCTTTTGGAACAAAGCAGATTTTCCTGCTTTCACTGCCTTCCGGCCGCTCTCCCTTCGGCTTGCCATTTTGATATAGCCCAAACTAGCCATCTGCAAGCATTGCGGAGATTTTAAGTCATTATTCTGTCAGTGCCGTTTTTTCTTTACACTATTGCTTTTTTCCGTGCTATTGCTTTTTCCTGCGCTATTGCTTTCCCCTGCGCTATTGCTTTTTCCCTACGCTATTTTTTTCCCTACACTATTGCTTTTTCCCAGTGCTATTTTTCCTGCTCTATCTCTTTTTTAGCTCAACATATTCCTTGCGCTCGCCCACCATCTTGTACGCCGGACGAATGATTTTACTTTGATTGACCGATTCCTCCAGACGATGCGCACACCAGCCGGTAATCCGAGCAATGGCAAACAGCGGCGTTAAAAGCTCCTCCGGAATCCCCAGCAGCTCATAGATCAGGCCGCTGTAAAAATCAACATTGACGGCGACCGGACTTTTCAAGCCCTTTTTCCTCATGACCAGCTCCGGCGCCAGCCTTTCAATCCTTTGATAAAGCGCAAAATCCGCATCTCTCCCCTTTTCCTCCGCCAAGGCCTGCGCATATTTTTTCAGCAAAATCTCTCGCGGATCTGAAAGCGTATAAACGGCATGTCCGACTCCATAGATTAGGCCTTGACCGTCAAAGGCCTTTTTATCCAGCACCGCCTCTAAATATGCCGTCAGCGCCGCCTCATCCTTCAAATCCGAAACATTATTTTTCAGATCTCGAAGCATCTCTGCCGTCTTGCTGTTAGCTCCGCCGTGTTTAACGCCTTTAAGCGCCCCCAACGCCGCCGCAATGACCGAATAGGTATCCGTTCCCGCCGAAGAAACTACATGCGCCGTAAAGGTTGAATTGTTGCCGCCGCCATGCTCGGCATGCAGCACCAGTAAAATATCCAAAAGTCTGGCTTCCGTTGGCGTAAATTGATTGTCCCTCCGCAGCATGTGCAGAAAGTTTTCAGCCGTCGAATATCCCGGCTGCGGCGCGTGAATCACCAAGCTTTTCCCGCGATGATAATGCTCAATCGCATAATAACTGTAAACTGCTAGCATTGGAAAAATAGCAATCAGACGAATGCACTGCTCCAATACCTTGCGCGTATCCGCGCTTTCTGCGTCCGGATCCAAGCTGTGCAATGACAGAACACTTCGGGCAAAGCTATTCATGATCGACCGACTGGGCATATTCAGAATCATGCTTCTGGTAAAATCCTCTGGAAACAGCCGCCGCTGCTCATTCAGCTCCTCCGTAAAGGCCGTCAGTTCCTCATGGCTCGGAAGCTCTCCCATCAGTAGCAAATAGGCAATTTCTTCAAACCCAAAGCGCCCTTCTCCGGCAAAGCCATCCACCAGCTGATGAATATCATAGCCCCGATAAAAAAGTTCTCCGTCCACCGGTACGATTTCACCCTCGTCCACATAGTAGGAATGAATTCCGCCAATATTGGTAAGCCCTGCCAGGACTCCCCGTCCATTACTATCTCTAAGCCCTCTTTTTACATCAAATCTGGGATACAGCTCACTTGGAATCTTGGTGCTTTCCATTGTCTGCGCCGCCCATTTTTCAAACCTTCCCTGCGCGTCCTTACCCATAGCTACCTCCTTGCCATTGATTTAGCATTTGCTGTTTTCTCTCCGTCCCTTGTTTGGCTCTTTAAACACTTCTCGAAAAAGCTCTCCTGCCGATTTTTCTCTATGCTTCCCTGATCAAATGCCGATTGCTGTTTCCCACTTCTCCGATACATTTTCTCTAAAATCCGATGATAACCTTTGCGCCGCCGTCATATTCTTGACAGAGCCGCTTTCTCTTAAATATGCATATTGCGGTAACGACTGCCGGTTCGCTGCTAAAGGATAATTATCTAACCAATACTTTTTTCTATCGCCAAGCTGGGATACCAGAAAGTCTGGCTTCTTCCTTTGTTCGCCATTTCAACTGACCGCAAAATACTCCTTCATTGCAAAATTCGGCAGTTCTCTAAGCTATTTTAAAAGACAATATCACTTTAAAACTCTGCCTCTTTCCTTCACAAATCGCTTTACCTCATCCAGTCCCTTTACCCGAAGGAAAAGCACTCCCGCGCCATAAACCAAAATCCCTAAAAGCATCAGTATCGCCAAATACGCTACCAGCCCCATCTTACCGGCATTTAAAAAGGCCAGATAGGGCTTGATTCCGTAAATTACCAGCAGCATCAGCGCCGATGCCGCTCCCATTTTAACAATGTCCATAAAAAATACCCTGTCAAATATCCTGCGCTCCTTTTTCAAAAATGGCAGCAGCAAAACCAGCCCATATATCGTTGACGACAAGGCTGACGCCAGCGCCAAACCACTAATTTGCAGGGCTTCGGCCAAAACCAGACACAACAGGAAATTGGATAAAATAGCAATTATCGCTCCAATCATCGGCGTTTTCCATCTGCGCTCAGCAAAATAAGCCCTAGCCAGCACTGTCTGCAAGGCATAGCCAACCATACCCAGAGAAAAATAAAACAAAGCCTGCGCCGTGATGTCTACTGAAAAGCTGTCAAAGCGATCGCCGCCATAAATCAATTGAATAATTTCACCACTTAAGCTCATCAGCCCCGCCATCATCGGAATAACAAACAGCAGCGTAAAGCTTAAGGTCTGACCGATCATCCTCCCCGCTTCCTGCTTTTGCCCCTGACTTGCCAAAAGCGACAGCTTCGGAAAAAGCACATTCATAATCGACAAAACAAAAACGCCAACAATCATTGTATAAAGATTATTCGCAAAATTAATTCCCGTTACCGCCGAGCCCTCATAAATATCCGAGGCAAATCGGGTATTGATAAAGACATTGAAGGGCTGTACCCATGTGCTGACCATCACCGGCAGCAGCAAAACGGCAACTTCCTTCAAATATCCGTTATTCCAGCTAAAGCTGGGACGAAAACGATAGCCAGCTCGGTATAAAGCCGGAACCTGAATCGCCGCCTGCATAAACCAGCCCAGCAAATAGACAAAAGCCAGTCCATAAATCCCCCATTGGGCGTCCGGTCCAAAAAAATAACCAATAATCACCGCATTAAACACGATGCTTGTCAGCGCCGGAACCACAAAGCTGTCCAGCGACTGCAAAATGCCGATAAAAGAAAAGGTCAGGCCGGTAAAAAACAGAGTTGGAAAAAGAATTTTCAAAAGCTCCGAGGTCAGCTTCAAGCCCTCCTGATCAAAGCCTTCCACGGAAAACACCGCCACTGCGTCGGAAAAGATCATTCCTAAGCCCGACAGCACAATCATCAGGATGCCAACGAAGGTAATAAAAATGTTTGAAAACTCAAACGCCTTCTTCTTCCCCCCCTCCTGCATACATTTATTAAAAATCGGAATGAAGCTCATAGTGATTGCCGACGCGAAAACCGCATCAAAAAACACTCTTGGGAGCTGACTTGCCGCCAAAAAGGCGTTATTCTCTATATTAACGCCGTACGCTCTGCCCAAAAGAACATCTCGAAACAGCGCCATAAATTTCCCGATTAAAGTCAAAATCATCACATAGCTAATGGTTTTGACAGTATTTCTTTTCTTGTCTATCATCTTCTTGCTCCTCCACTGCGGACTTTCGCCGGCAAGCGCTTCTCCGGTCTGCTCTCAAATAAGCCTTCGCCTTTTTATTACACAAGGCCAAGCCTTGCTTTTTTCTGCATTTTTTAAGGCGTATGGCGCCGACCGGCAATAAAGGCTTAGCTCTCCTGCTCCGGCCGATATTTTCGACGCTCCAGCTCCGCGCATAGCCTTATCTGCTCCTTAAAATCCCTGCCTCTTTCCTCAAAATTTCGGTAAAAGGTATAGCTGGCAGCCGCCGGAGAAAGTGCGCAGGCAAAGCCTTTCTCTGTCACGGCAAACGCCAGCTCCACCGCTTCCTTCATATCCCTTGCCTTGTATTTTCCGGTATGCCGCAGCTCGTCAAAAATTTTATGCCCCGTATGCGGCAGGCAAATCAATTTTAGCTCCGTCTGACAATTTAATGCCTCCGTAAAGCCCTCATAGGAAATTCCCCGGTCATATCCGCCGATGATCAGCGTTTGCAGCCTCGGGATACTGCGAATCGCCTCCAGCGCAGCCGCCGGGATCGTCGAAATCGAATCATTGTAAAAATCCCTGCCGGCAAAGCTGCCGACATATTCCAAGCGATGCTCCAATCCCGCAAATTCACCAATCGCCCGAAAAATAATTTCCGCCTTGTGTTCGTCCAGCCCCATAAGCTCCCGTACAACCAAAAAAACCGCCAAAGCATTTCCCAAATTATGCCGGCCTAAAAGCCTTCTGGGAAAGTCCACGCCTCCCAACCGCTGCTCGCCTGCAACTGCTCCGTCTTTTACATCACCGCCTTGCACCGGCTCTTTTTTCTCTTGTCCGGAAAAAGACTCCCTTAGGCGCTCACTGCACAGCTTGGCGCCCAAGCTCCTGTCCGCTGTCTGACCTTGAACGCTTGTCGGGACTGCATCCGTATGCGGCGAAAAACGCAGAACGATTTGCTCATCCCGTATGAAAACACCCTCATCCCCAAAGCTGTTGTTTTCCTGCATTCCAAAAGCTTGATGGCGACGGCTCTGCCAGACGGAAGCATATTCTTTAAGCTTTGCATTATCGCAGCCATACAAAAACAGAGTATTCTCTCGGTCATATCGGGCAAGATTCAGCTTTGCCTGAATATATTCTTCATAGTCTGTATAATTATCCAAATGCTCCTCAAATAAATTCAATATAATGCCAATTCTCGGCGCAAAGCGCAAAAACTGGGTTTGATGAGAGGACATTTCATAGACGTAAAGCCGTTCCGGCGCATCCTCCAGCAGCAGCTCCAATGCCGGCTTCCCAATATTGCCGACCAGCAAAGTATCCTGCCCCAAGGCCTTTAGGCCTTCATAAATCAACGAGGACGTCGTGCTTTTTCCCTTTGTGCCGGTAATTCCAATCACTCTTTCTCCTATCTGCGCCACAAATTCATTGGTTTGCGAGGTGATTTTTTGCGGATCCATTTCTTTAAGCAAATAGCCCGGCAATCCCGGCGTTTTGAAAATCAAATCGTATTCTTCCAGCCCCTGCAAATATTGCCCGCCAGTCAAACAGCTGATATTTTCATCAAAGCCCTGCTTTTCCTCCAGCCAGAAAATCCCTTCCTGCCGGTCAATCGCCGCTTCATCCATCAGCCAAAAATGCTGATTCGGCAAAAGCCTTCGCAAAAAATGATAGCTGGTTTTACCCTCTCGGCCAAAGCCTAAAATCAATATTTTTTTGTTTTCGTAACGCTGTTTTAGTCTTTCCCTAAACAATTCCTGATAATCCGGCATCTTACTCTCCTGCTTTTATTTCTTCCCTAATGCTTGCTCTGCTTTAAATTTTTCCCTGTCCGCTTTTATCCTGTTCCTCTGGAAATGAGCGCTGCTGGCTTTTTTCGGTTCAGCAACCAAACTCTTTGCCCTGTTGCCTTGCTTTTGCGTTTTTTCCGCGCTTTTATTGCCTGCCCGCCTCGGCCTGTTCCTCTGAAAACGAGTAGCGCAGGCTTTCTTTGGTCCGGCAGACCAAAGGCTTCGCCCTGTCGCCTTGCTTTTGCGTTTTTTCCGCGCTTTTATCCCCTGCCGCCTCTGCCTGTTCCTCTGAAAACGAGTAGCGCAGGCTTTCTTCGGTCCGGCAGGCTGCCCTCACGCTTTTAATGCGCATATTATACCACAAACAGGGCAGGAATAGCAACCTTGAAAATGCCTGTAAATTCGGCGCTTTTCAGTCTGCTGACATGGAAAAAAGGGGAATTTTACAAAAAAACTTCCAGATAAACCGAAAGTTTTAAGAATAAGAAAAGTATAAGCTTGTTTAAAGCTGATTTAAAATGGCAGCGATATCGTCGTTGATGCAGATTGACTTATTTTTAATTTCCTCTGGAGCATATGCTTCTCCATGGTTCAGGCAAACATACATCGCGTTTTCCCACTCATGCGTCATGCGCCAGAAGCTATATTTAATGATTGCCGGTGTGTTATAGCCGACAGCTGCTTCTAAAAACAGCACCCTACTGCCTTGGCACTTTCGAAGAAATTCGGCATATCGCTGCGCAGCACGACTCCAGCCCTCGTTCTCTACAAAGGTAGCATCCGCCCGAAGATTCATGCTCATGGGCTCTCCGCATTTCGGGCAATACGGTATCAGCTCCGACGGCACCGTCATTTCCGGAGCTGCTCCTTGGGGCGGAAGCAGCGCTCCATCCGCTCCAAATCCATAGCCCTGCGCTTTCACCATTTCCCGAATAATCGCCTCATTATCATAGGTCCTTTGATGGCATGGCCTGCTGCATTGAAATAAGCCATAATCTCCCTGCGTATAGAATAAACGCTGTTTATCAAAGCCTGCCTTCTGAAAGCAATGGTCCACATTCGTGGTCAGCACAAAATAATCCTTCTCCTTAACCAAATCATACAGCTTATGGTAAACCGGCTCTGGCGCATCCATATAGCGATTGATATAGATATAGCGGCTCCAGTAAGCCCAATGTTCTTCTAAGCTAGAATAGGGATAAAACCCTCCGGAATACATGTCCATAAAATGATATTTAGCGGCAAAATCTCGAAAATACCTATCAAACCGTTCTCCGCTATAATCAAAGCCAGCAGCAGTGGAAAGTCCAGCTCCGGCGCCGATTATTACGGCGTCCGCGCTATCCAGCGCTTCCCGCAGTTTGTCAATGCCACGAATCGCTGCTTCTGTTTTTAAAATTTTCTGACCAAGCATTATGCCCGCCTCCCTTCTCCATTTATTTCCAAAAGCCACTCAGCCCATGAGCAGCTGCTGATATATTTCGTAGTCCTTATCCTTGAAAACATTAAAAACAACCTCCAATTTGCTCTGCGTTTTTCTCCGATAATCCTTTACCGTCTGAACGGCAATCTCCGCCGCCCGGTCATTTGGAAAATGAAATTCCCCTGTGGAAATACAGCAAAACGCAAGGCTTTTTAAATGATATGCCTCCGCCAGCTCCAAACAGGAACGATAGCAGCTCGCCAGCAGATCGCAGTCCGCCTCTGTCGGCTCATTATAAATAATAGGCCCCACCGTATGCAGGATATAGCGGCACGGCAGATTATATGCCTTGGTTATTTTGGCTTTTCCGGCAGGCTCCGCTGATTTTTGCTCTGCCATGAGGTGTGCGCATTCCAGACGGAGCTGAACCCCTGCCGCAGAATGGATGGCGTTGTCAATGCAGCCGTGGCAGGGCACAAAGCAGCCCAACAAAGCACTATTGGCAGCGTTGACAATCCCATCCAGCCTCAGCTCCGTAATATCTCCCTGCCATAAGTAAAGTCCCTGCTGTATCGGGGCAATATCCGCGAGAGAAATCAAACTTTTTTTCTTTTGCTCCTCCTGCAAATAGGCGTCCTGAATCGCTAGAAAATCTCCTTCTATGGCTTTGGGCGGACGAATGTTCATTAAGGAGCGCAGCAGGCTTTTCCGATCCGCTTCCGCCTTCGGTATTTCTATTTTTTTCAAGTCCTCGTTTTCCTTCTTTAAATAGCTGATAAGATAGTCCAGCCTTTCTTGCTGCGTCATATGCTTCTCCCTTCTGCGCTTGACCTCCGGCTTTTTCATCTGCATTTTCCAAGACAGTCCGGCTTTCACTTGTCTGACCTTCTTCCTTCTGTTTATAAAATATCACAGCCAGTCCTCCTTTTGCTCCAAGCCGACAGGCAAAAGGAATGGACATCTTCTTGTTCTGTAAAAAAACATAATCTCCAGCACTTCGATCAAATCGCCTTGGCTCTTATATCTTAGCCCTCCGCGACAGCGGAAATCCTCTGCCGCTCCTTGTCTTAATATTCCCTCGTTCTGTTTTATGAATAAAAGGGAATGGATTTACGATTTTCCAGCTTTTCGTTAACTAAGTCTTGCTTTTTTCCGGTTACAGGCTTATAATACATCCATACCATCTATTTGTAAAGTAAGCACTTTATTGTGCTATAGTTACCTAAAGGAAACAATTGCTAAAAACGGAGGTTTTTATGGAAAAAAAATTACCGGCTTGTCCGGTGGAAACAACTCTAATGCTGATCAGCGAGCGCTGGAAGGTTTTGATTCTCCGTGATTTATTGGATGGCACAAAGCGCTTTGGCGAGCTTAAGCGCTCGATCGGCGGCATCTCGCAAAAGGTTCTGACCGCCAATCTGCGTTCCATGGAAGACAGCGGACTTCTCACCCGAAAAATATTTCCTGAGGTTCCGCCCCGTGTGGAATATACCTTGACGGAAACTGGCTACAGCTTAAAGCCGGTTTTGGACGCTATGGTCAAATGGGGAACCGAGTATAAGCAAAAGCAGGGATAATAGGGGCCTTAAGGATTTTTGTTTTTTCGGCATAAAAATCAAGCCCTATAAATCAAGTGGCTTCGGCGCTCCCCAGCCGCGCCAAAGCCACTTGTCTTAATAAGACCTTCTATTCATTGCTTCCTTCTTTTTCTTCTTTTAGTAAGATTTCAATTTTTAAAAAGGTTCCCTTTCCCTTTTTGCTGAAAATTTTCATATTCCAGCTTTCGCCGTACAGTAATGCGATTCGCTTGCTTACATTGAGCAGACCTACGCTGTCGCTCGGAAAATTTTCTGGAGCTTGCAGCTGCTTTTTCTGCCTGTTCCGGCTTTGCTTTCCTGCCGGCTTGTTCTTACCAGCTCCGACTATGTTTGCCGACACTGATTTTCTTTCCCGTAGCAGCTTTGCCTTCCAATATAAGCTTATCCTTGCCTGCATTCATTTATGCCCCGCTTTTGATCCTTCCTACTTAAAAGCCTGTCTTATTTACTCCTTCAGCGGCTTTCCTACCTCCTGAAAAAGCAATTTCCGAAAGCTTTCCGGCAGACAGTCGCCTGTTTCATAGCCCTTAGCTGGCACCGCCTGCGGCAGACTTGCTTTTAAAAATTCTTCAACCAGCATCGGCGTATCGCTTCTGCCGATTTCATAGCCATAGCGGCGAACCGTTTCTTCCATCGCATAGCGGACTTCCCAGATTGTACCAACACATTCAAAGGGCTTGGTTTCTGCCAGTCCCAGCAGCTCTCGAAAAATTGACAAAAGCCTATTATCCGCCAGCAAATCTCTGCCAAAAATCCGGTTCAACTTCTCCCTTTCGATATAAGGGCTTAAAATAATGTAAACAAATAAGCATTTTGAGCAGCTGCCACACCATTCGTTGGTTTTTTTTCCTCGATTGCAGCTCCGAAACACCTGATGATATGCTTCATAGCCGGAAAAGGCTCTGGCTATTTCAATTTCATACAGAGGGCGCAGCAAACTGAAATATTCCATTTCTGGCATGACACTTGCCTGAAAATACGCGGTAAAGTCCTTTTCAAATTCCAAGCTCTTGGAATACTGATGATTAAAGGTTGTTCCCGGCACGGACGGCTCGTTGGCAGAGCTTTCGTTGGACAGGGCAATATATTTTTTGCCAGTCAGCGCCGCTCCCAAAGCGGCAACAAATGCCAGTATTGCCGAAAACGGCACATGCCCGTTTAAATAGCCCTTTTGATTTAGTGCCAAAAGCTGTGAATCCAGCTGCCGAGTTGCCTGTAAATATCGGTCATATCCGGCAATCGCAATGCAGTCATATGCCGCCTGCGGTGCGCTCATCACAAAGGGCAAATTGCTCCTTCCTGCCGCCCGCAGAACCTCTAAGCTAACCACCGAATCCTTCCCGCCGCCCACCGGAATTAAAACTCCTTCATCATACATCCCGCCGGTCAGCAACGGCTTCCGCTCTCCTTCGCTGACAAGCTCCAGCCAATTTTCCTCAGTAATCGCCGGTGTTAAGCGATGAATCCCGTTCAAATAAATAAACTCGCCTAGCCCATGGTAATAAAGCTTTTTCCAGAAGCTTATTTCTTCCGGCAAGAGAATTCCGCAAGCAATTCGCAAGCGAGCCGGACAAGCCAGCTTCCAATAACTGATGCTTTCCGCAATTCCGATTTGAAAGACAAAGCTGTCCAACGCTTTCTGCCGCTCTACGCTGAGCGAAAAATTAGCCTTTTTCCCTTTTTCCACAAGCTCATAGAAAAGACGATGAGAAAAGACAATATCCTCACCGCTTACCTCTGCCAGTCGGTAGTGAAACAAAAGCTCCACCCCCTCTGGCAGCCATCTGCTCTCATAGCTCTCATAGCAAAGCTCACTATATTTTTGACGCAAGCTAATAAAATCCATATCCCATATCCTCCCTAACTGACCAATATCCCGCCGCCGGCCCACATATCCCACCAAACACCGTGAAGCGCGCAAGGAAAAGGAATGCGACTGCAAAGCCGGCATATTCCTTTTCCGGCGCTTCACCGCCGGACAAAAAGCGCGGAACGCGCGGCAAATGCGCAGCATTTGGTCTGGCGGTGGGAAACACGGCGACAACTTCACACCCAAACCGCGTAAAGAAAAGGAATGCGACTGCAAAGCAGGCATATTCCTTTTCCGGCAAAAATATGCCAACAAGCTGAGAGTTTTACATTAACTGCTTTATCATGATGATATCATGGAAATTTTGTCCATAGCAATTAGGCATAGAAACTGCTGGAATAAAACTATAGGATTCAAAAAAACTCATAATCCTTTCTCCCATCTGCCTTCAGATGTTTTAATTCGATTGCAAAGTCCTTTATAGGTTTCCCACATGGCACAACATATCTATTGAGCTGATAACGAATTTTAGAGAGCGATATCCCTTGTATATTGCATAACCTTCTGTTTCCCTCAAGAGAGATTCTAATGGTTGCCCCGCAACAAATTCTCCGTTATTGTTATAGCCCAAAGCTTCTATCCTCAAGCAGGAATAGCCAGCACATTCCGCGCATAAAATCCATCCCTTAACAGCAGATTCCTGTTCTATATACCAACCAACAAGTTTAGCTAGGACAGATATATCTTACAACTATTGACTAGCTCCATCATAATCCCACATTTAGGTTTTATTTTAGACATAAGACATGCCAAAGAATGATAACTTTGTCTACCGATTCTTTTTATCTCCATTCTAATCTTCTCCACAGCTTCACATTTGCCGTATTCCCCAAACGGGTGTAAGGCTTTCCTCGGCAACTGATTTAGAAAGATAAAAAAACATTACTCCACAGTATTTCAGAGCGACGCTTTTTTATTCCTGATTATAGCTCCGCAATTTCCTCGGCGGTAAGGCCGGTGATTTCCTGAATCAGGGAAGTATCCAATGCTTTGGCTTTCATATTTCGTGCGTTTTGGCGCTTTTCGGAATAACGGCCGAGTGCTTCACCTTCTTCTCTCCCTTGCCCAAGCAGGCTTGCCCGGTCGCATTCATAACGAAACGCCGCTTCATATTTTAATCGTTCTTCCTTATCGCTGTAA